>JASLWC010000100.1 GCA_030741055.1 Prochlorococcaceae cyanobacterium ETNP18_MAG_14
CTCTGCCATCTTGGCCATGCCCGCAGCTACATCGTTTGGGATGTTCTGCGCCGCTATCTGATCTGGCGCGGCTACACAGTGACCTTCGTGCAGAATTTCACTGATATAGACGACAAAATCCTCAACCGAGCAGCTGAAGAGAACTGTTCTATGGAGGACATCAGCGAACGAAACATCGAGGCCTTCCACCAAGACATGGATGCCCTTGGCATACTGCGACCCGATCGCATGCCTCGTGCCACTAAATGCCTAGATGGAATACGCACCCTGATAGGAGAATTAGAAGCCAGCGGTGCCGCCTACTCCATAGATGGCGATGTCTACTTCGCCGTCATGAAACATGAGGGCTACGGCAAGCTGAGTGGTCGTGATCTAAAAGAGCAACAACAAAACGCAGACGGTCGTGTGGCCGATGCCGAAGAGGCGCGCAAACAGCATCCCTTTGACTTCGCTCTATGGAAAGGTGCCAAAGCTGGAGAACCAAGCTTTCCCTCCCCCTGGGGCACAGGACGTCCTGGATGGCACATCGAATGTTCTGCAATGGTGCGCGAAGAATTAGGGGAAACCATCGACATTCACCTAGGTGGAGCTGATCTGATCTTTCCTCATCACGAAAACGAAATCGCTCAATCCGAAGCAGCTACTGGTAGGGAGCTAGCCCGCTACTGGCTACACAACGGCATGGTGAATGTAGGGGGGCAAAAAATGAGTAAATCACTAGGGAACTTCACCACAATCAGAGCTCTACTAGAAGACGGCATCTCCCCAATGACTCTGCGTTTATTCGTACTGCAAGCCCATTACCGCAAACCGCTCGACTTCACCGCTGATGCCCTAGATGCGGCAGCCACTGGTTGGAAAGGTCTCAATGGAGCGCTTAGTCTTGGAACTACTCATGCCGAAGCACTTTGCTGGCCTGCATTCAAACCCCTACTAAAAGGAGTCATTCAATCCTCACAACCCTCGGATCAAGAGCAATGGAGTGAAGTACGCCACCGCTTCATCGACGCTATGGACGATGACCTAAACACTTCTAGCGCCTTGGCAGTGCTGTTTGATCTTGCCCGACCCCTGCGTGCTCTAGCGAACCGCCTAGAACGTGAAGACAAAGCGGCACTTGAAGAAAGTGAAGAGCTGAACTTGTCCTCACGCTGGCAACTGCTGGTGGAGCTAGCCGGTGTGCTGGGACTACAGGCCGAAGAAAGCAAACAACCAGCCACAGGCAACAGCACTGATGAAAACAGCATTCAGGCCGCCATTGCAGCTCGCAAGGAGGCCAAGGCGACCCGTGATTTTGCTAAAGCCGATCGTATCCGCGACGACCTGCGGGCCCAAGGAATCGAGCTAATCGACAAACCGGGGGGCCTTACCGACTGGATTCGCAACTAAGGACTTGGGGCAGCTGGTTTCGACAACCACTCGCCAGGCCTTAAAGAAATCAAGTAACAAACCACTTCTGCACTAAATCAACCACACTCACGATCAGACCAAAAGCAATTACTGGTGGAGACACCCAGCGCAACATGAAGCGCAACCACCGCCTAACAGTTTTAGGAGTCTCGCAATCAGCGAGGTCAGCATCAAAGCGTCGGGGCACTCTCCAGCCAAGTAATAAAGCCAGCAACAAGCCCCCGAAGATCAACAACAAACCACCAAACACAGCATCCATCATCCCCAGGATCTCCAAATCAAGAGCGGCTGGAAGCCCAGCCACAAAGATCAGAGCCGTTGACAACCACACCGCCTGACGGCGACGCCAGCCCAAGCGATCCATCAGCGAAGCCACAGGCACTTCTAAAAGCGATACAGAAGACGTAATTGCCGCGATGTAAGCCAAAGCAAAGAACAACACAGCCACAAGGCGCCCTGTAAATCCAAGCGAAGCCAAGCCTGTCGGCAGCGCGATAAAAAGTGTGCCTACCGTGGACTCACTCACGACATCTTTCAAGCCAAAACTCATCACCACGGGAAAAGTAATCATCCCGGCAAGCAAGCCAACGGCGGTATCCATCCCGACAACAGCAACAGCCTCACGCGGCAGATGGTTACGACGATCCAGATAGGCCGAATAGGCAAGGATGCAACCAATGCCAGTACCAATCGAGAAGAAAGCCTGGGTAAAGGCATTACGCACCGTGGTGGCATTCAGCAGCTGATGCATATCCCAGCGCAACAGAAAGGTGCGATAACCCTCAAAAGCCCCGGAGAGAGTCGTCGCCCAAACAGCCAGCAACAACAGCAGCAGGAACAGCAACGGCATAAACCACCGCGATAAGCGCTCGATTCCTCCTCGAACCCCAGCAGAAACAACCAGCGCCGTAAGCACCAAGCTGAGCAATTGGCCCAACAATGCACTGTTACCACTGCTGACTGTGCCAAAAAAAACCTTCGCCTCAGCCATATCAGCCGGAAGACCTACAAACAAAGCGTGCACAAACGTATGTGCTGTCCAACCCATCAACACGGCGTAAAAGGCCAGGATTCCGCAAGCAGCGATCACAAACAGCCAGCCCATGGGTTGCCAACGAACTCCAGCAGCCGTAACAGGTGCTAGCAGAGGGCTGTTACCTGTACTGCGGCCAAGCACCATCTCAGCAATCAGCACCGGCAAGCAAACAACCAGCACGATCAGCACGTAAAGAAGCAGAAATGCTGCGCCCCCACCTTGAGAAGCTCGGTAAGCAAATCCCCAGAGATTGCCTAAACCAACCGCACTGCCAGCCGCCGCCAGCACGAAACCCAGGCCTGAGCGCCAGTGTTCGCGAACTGCCATTACTACGGCTCCAGATTTAGACCAAGCTTGCCAGTGTTAGGCCCTCTAGTGGGAGACTGGCTCCAACTGCCAGAACAGTGTGAAAGCCATCAGCGTGCTGGGCTCCACCGGTTCAATCGGTACACAGACCCTAGAGATAGCCGAAGAATTCCCTGAACAGTTCCGGGTAGTGGCACTCACAGCCGGAAGCA
>JASLWC010000101.1 GCA_030741055.1 Prochlorococcaceae cyanobacterium ETNP18_MAG_14
TGCTAGTAGGAGCATGAGAGCTTCTGCTTGCAATGTGCGGCCGTAGTAAACCCCGAGTGGCAGCACAGCAAAGAACAAACCTCCCCACCAAGCGCTGATTGGATCAAGCAGTAGTTGGCCAATGCGGATGATTAACACGATGGTTAGGGCGCTACATAAAACCGAAAGGCCCCGTCCTAACCATTCGTGTAGTCCTATTAGCTTGTAGAGCTGGCCAAGCAGATAGGGATATAACGGGAACTCGCATTCCACATATCCAGGGCTGGCTCCACTCCAATCAATTTGCGGTAACCAAATCGGCGTGCCTTCTAGGGCAAAGTGTCTTGCCATAGCGGCTGTATCCGCCTGGCGCCAGCTATGTACGCCGAGGATGGGAGCCTGCACTTGGATCAGGCGCAGGATCAGGCCTAAAACCACGGGGAACCAGTTTTTTTGTGCCCAGCGGGCAGCAGGTATCGCCATCACTAACTGTTCTCAATCAAGGGGTGTTCCAGACGAAGCGTGAGGAGGCGGCATAGTTCCAGACAAACACCACGAGAATCCCTGCCATTTGCGCCCCGAGGGTATTGGGTGCCACGAACTTGTAGAAAGTGGTTGCCAAGCCCACGTTGGCCAACACTGGCAGCGACGCTACGAGAAGGAATTTCACAAGACCCCTTAAAAGGTTGAGACCGCGAAGGCGCTGGGCGCGAAAGGTGAGAGCGTTGTTGATTAGATAATTCGATGTTGCTGCTGTGACGACGGCAGCAGGCAGGGCTTCTTCGAATTGAAGTTGGCCTAGACCCATCAAGATTGCGGTGGTAATTAGCTGCACCATGACGCCACTGGCACCAACCAGAGCAAAACTGATTGCTCGCCGGGGCAGCAGTCGCAAGCTGAGGCTGTGTAACAGCGAAATCAGAAAATCCCAAAGCACAGCAAGGTCGAGTTTTGAATTGCCCTTGTTGCGTGGTTGGAATATCAGCGGGACCTCTTCAACTCTCAGGCGCCCCCTACTGACGGCGAGTAATTCGTAGAGGAACTTGAAGCCGTTGACGTCAACTTGATAAACGTATGGAAGGCAACTCTGGAGATTCAGGACCAGACATCCACTCATGTAATCAGTGAGATGGCTATAGCTGTTTGGGAGGCTGAAACGGGCTAAGCGATTAGCTATAGATGATCCTCCGGTGCGGCGTTGGCTCAAGCCTTTGATCACGGCACCGCTCAGGAAGCGGCTCCCAGCAACGAGATCGAGTTGGTTCTGCCTGAGTTTGTCCACGGCTTCGATGATTGCCGCAGGCTCATGTTGCCCATCACTATCCATTACAGCCGCCAGGTCGCCAGTGGCAGCCAGTAATCCTTCTTTAATGGCGCTGGCGAGCCCGTAGCGGCCAAGTCGACGGATCAGGCGGACGCGGTGATCATGGTGTGCCAGCTCCCGTACGAGTTCAGTAGTGCCGTCGCTTGAATCGTCATCAACCACAAGCAGTTCAAGCTCGTAGGGCTGCGCTAGAGCAAGTAGTTCCTTAAGCAGCGGCAGGATGTTGTCGCGTTCGTTGTAGGTCGGCAAAATTACCGAAAGGTGTTCTCGCTTTGTGCTGTCTGCAGAGTGCGTTGCAGGCATCGGTTCCCCCGGGTACTGAAAAGTTATCGGCTTTGCTGATTACAGAAGAGCAGGCTCCAATCTTCCTTGCTTTCAGCGACCTTGCATTGGCGGGTATGAGCCAGTGTGCTGACCCGCTTGGGATTGCGTGTAAGGATCCATTCTGCTTCAGGGAAATCATCTAAGGCCTGGATGCGCTGACCTGCATACCAGTTGAGGCTGGGGCGCTCATCACTCCCCTCTATAACCACCATCGCTCCTTTGGCTCGTGCAGCAAGTTGGGCTACTGGCTGCACCTGCCAGTTCTCATTGAGTTCCCAGAGCCATAACGACGACCCCATTAGTAGGGATAGTGCTGCAACGCTGCCGGCTATCAGGCTGATTGTTCCCCATCTGCGTTGTTCTTTGCTTGAACGCACCAGCAGCCAGCCGCCGATGCTCCAGCCAACCCCAGCAGCAAGTGCAATGCCGCTATAGGGATGCAAAGTTATGACTAGACCAGAGGCACCACTTAGCCCGAATAGAACAAGAGCGATTCCTAGGCTCAGCCAGAAGAAAGGAACACGTTTTAAAATTTGTGCACCAGGAGGACGTACCAAATCATTCCTGTGAATCAACCAGGCCAACGGTGCACCACAGAGCAGCGCAAAAGGCAGCCAGAGGGGGTGGCTGTACCAGGGAAGCTGAGTTTTGAGCGGCAGGATCGCCATGACTAGTACGGCCTGCGTGCCGAGTGCCCACTTGCCCCAGCGGCTGCGGCGTTCGCGCCAGGCCCAGGCAATGGCGAATGGCAATAGCACGAGCCAAGGCCAGCCTCCTTCCAGAATCTCAATTACTGGAACTTTCCAGCCGAGGTCACTGCCTTCTCCAGCATCAAACAGCACTCGCCCTGCACCATCGCCTCCCCATAGCCACAGTGCACCGGCCCCCCTCTGTAGGCCATGCCAGAGGTGCCAGGCCAGACCAGGGATCAGCCCTGCTCCCAACCAAGCCGCTAGTGGCCAGCGCCACCATCGTCTTAATTCGTTTCCCCAGAGGATGGGAATCAATGCTGCCGCTGCTGCTGGCAGCAGAAGAGGGGCCTTGAGCAGGAGCATGCCACTGCTGATAAGCCCTGCTCCTAGTGCTCGCCAGCGGTCTATGGGGCTGCGATCGATGCTCAAAAGCAGAAACCACAACAAGGCCATGGCACTGAGCTGAGAACCATCGAGCATGGCTAGACGACCATGTCGCGCTACGGGCATCAGCGTTAGCAGAATGGCAGCTGTGGAAAGAGAAGCAGTGCGATCATTTGGTCGTATACGCCATTGAACGAGCCCCCCTAATGG
>JASLWC010000102.1 GCA_030741055.1 Prochlorococcaceae cyanobacterium ETNP18_MAG_14
TCATTGCTCCCTAAACATCCGCTACAAAGGATCATGGCAAGGGCTAAACTAGTTAAGGTAAGCGGGGCAGGCTTTCGGTTGCTCATGAGGTTAGATTTTGATTTGACATTTGAACAATGGAATTAATTGAGAATTTTATTAGTATTATTAACTTGCTTATAACTGACTCATGAAAAATAGGCAAGCTAGTGTTACGAAAATGAACCTTTCATTATCCATCCATTTCTCAGCAATCAAATGATGGGGCAATTTTAGCGAAGACTTGCTTCATTTAAAATGTTTAGAAAACAATGAGTGGGCTTCATGATGACGGCCTTGATTGGTTAGATATTTAACCCTTTTTAAAATCTGTGCTTGTTGTTGTTGTTTGGCAGTAACGGTGTTCATTGGTCTGAAATAAGTGAGAAAGCATAAAGCTCTGAATGTTGATAGTTTCTCCCAATAATGCCTGATCAGTAGTGATCAGAGACAAGATATGCTGTGATTCTGCTCACACAAATATTCGTAGATACAAAGGCTTCGAATCGTAAACGCAAGAGATTAACTTGGATTAGGTCAAACCAGGCAATTGTGAATACTTCTAAACTGGTTGTAATTGAATAACTTTGCATCAAGTATTGAGTTGAGTTAATGCTGCATGGCTACTCAATCTAAACACTTTTACGAGCAGGGTATAGCCATTCAACTGTTATTAGATTTGTCTTTCCCATTTAAATCAATTAATGAGTGAACTCGTCATTTTGGGGTAATACGCTTGTGACCTAGGTGTTTTATTTGTTTGGCTCATTGTGCGCAGAGGTCTTGATGTTTGTTAATGCCTACGTTGATTTGATCTGCGATAAAGCAGATTTCGTTGTTTTGCTTTTGGCTGTTTTTTGAGTAGCCCATAAGTAATTCCGCTGGTGAGTGCTGCTGCGATTCCGCCAACCAGTGTTGATCCGATTAATAGACGACTGCTGAAGGTCCAGCCATGAGTCCAGAGGTCTTGGCCGTTGAGTTGGCTTAAGTCAAACTCAATTTGCCCTTTACCAAGTAGGCAGCAGCCAACTTGATAGTTGAACCAATAGAGCGGTAAATAGGTGATTGGGTTGCTGATCCAGGTTCCTGCTGCTGCCAGTAAATGGTTGCCACGCACCACACTTGCCAAGGCGATACCCAGCAGTGTTTGCATGCCGAAGAAAGGGAAGCAGCCGCTGAAGACCCCTGCAGCTAGACCACGAGCGCGTTCACTAGGAGTACCTTCCTGCTGCCAGAGCCAGGCGAGCCAGCGGCGCAACCGCCTAAGGAAGCCCTGTAGTGTTTGCTGGATCATGGCCAGAGCTAAGCAATAGCGCTGCAGGGTGGCGTTGATCGTAGGAAGGGCTGATGGATCCAGCGACGATGTCCGTATCTTCTTCTAGTCAAGAAACTATTGCCGCGGTGGCTACGGCGGTAGCAGCGGGTCAAGGTGGTATCGCTGTGATTCGGCTTTCGGGCCCAGTTGCAGAGGCGGTGGGGCGGAGCGTGGTGTCTGTGCCGGGGCAGCAGCTTTGGGATAGCCATCGTGTGCTTTATGGGCATGTGATGGATGAGAGCGGCAAGGAACGCATCGATGAGGTTCTCATCTTGCTGATGAAGTCTCCGCGAAGCTTCACGGGTGAGGATGTTGTTGAGATCCACTGCCATGGTGGATTGATAGCTGTTCAGCGAGTGCTTGAGCGCGTGCTGTCTCAGCCGGATGTGCGTCGGGCATTGCCTGGAGAGTTCAGCCAGCGGGCGGTGCTTAACGGTCGACTAAACCTCACGCAGGCAGAGGCCATCAGTGAGCTTGTGGCTGCTCGGAGTCGTAGGGCAGCTCAGTTGGCGATGACTGGAGTCGATGGAGGTATTCAGCGTCGCATTAACTCTTTGCGAGAACGGTTGTTGGATCAGCTCAGCGAGTTGGAGGCCAGGGTTGATTTTGAGGAGGATCTTCCGCCTCTTGATGGGGTTGGCTTGTTGGATGAGTTGCAGTTAGTACGGCGAGAGCTGGAACAGCTAGTTGAGGATGCCAATCGAGGGGCGCTACTGCGTCAGGGTCTACAGGTGGCTCTGGTAGGTCGTGCCAATGTCGGCAAGAGCTCTTTATTGAATCGCCTTAGTCGTCGTGAGCGAGCAATCGTCACTGATCTGCCAGGCACTACGAGGGATTTATTAGAGAGCGAGATTGTGCTTGAGGGTGTGCCGATCACCTTGCTCGATACCGCAGGTATTCGCGCCACCAAGGATGCATTGGAGCAGCTTGGGATTGATCGCAGTTATCAAGCTCTTGCAGTTGCTGATTTAGTGGTGTTGGTGTTTGACCTCAGCCAGGGATGGATAGCCGAGGATGCGGCCCTGTTAGCGCAAATACCTGATGATGTGCCAAGGCTTGTTGTCGGCAATAAGGCCGATGTTCAAACTCCCTCTAAGACCGCTTTGCTTGGTGATGAGGTAGATGGAATTCCGCCGGACGTGACTTTGAGCGCACTCACAGGGCAAGGAGAAGGAGCATTGATTGAGGCTGTTTTGAAGGCCTGTGGTGCCAGCGAAGCGCTGGGGTTGGTGGTCGCTCTTAATCAACGTCAGCAGGCGCTTGCAGCAGCAGCAGCAGTTGCCTTGGCTCGTAGTGCGGAAGCTGCTGAGCAAAATTTGCCCTGGGATTTTTGGACCATTGATTTGCGTCAAGCGATCCGCAGCCTGGGGGAGATCACGGGTGAGGAGGTCACTGAGGCTGTGCTTGAGCGAATTTTTTCTCGTTTTTGTATTGGCAAGTAGAGCAGCAATGCCTATGAAATAAGGCTATAATAGGAGTATTCCCTTACAGTTCAGAATAACAGGCAGTAACAGCAGGTAGTGGTGATGGAGGGCACGCCAAATAACAAGCAACAGAAAAAT
>JASLWC010000103.1 GCA_030741055.1 Prochlorococcaceae cyanobacterium ETNP18_MAG_14
CCAAGGCGATAGAGATCAATCCGCAGTATACAATTGCTTACTTAATGCGTGGTATTACCAAGAGTATTTTAAAAGATTATCAAGGAGCAATTGCTGATTCCAGCAAGCTAATAGAGATTAATCCGCAATTTACCACTGCCTACGAAATCCGAGGCGATGCAAAGAAAGCACTGGGAGATATTGAATTTGCCTGTGCAGATTGGAAGGAAGCGACGGCATTGGGTTCCCCAGCTGCTTCAATGAAACTCGAGGAATTTTGTCAGTGACCTATTGGTCGCTTTAGAAGGGTCTCAGTAGTGAGGAGGCGTTGATTCTTTGACTGGGAAGTAAGCACGGTCTTCCTCATCGGGGTCTTCGATTCTGAGGTACTCATCTACTTCGTCATAGGAATCATCATCAACGTCTCTTTCATAAGCAGTCATACCTAAACCTCCAGTTGACCTCAACTAGACGAACATTGCTCCATCAAATCTAATCGTGAGATGAGGAAGACATGTGCGATGGCTATTAGAGGAAGGGTCTGTGCTGTAGGGCTGATAAAGATGCTGCCAGGTTGGGAGAAGAGCAATATCAGTGAACTATCCGTGCATCTAAAAGGTTGGCTATCTCAACGGCCACTTTGTCTGGGGGCGCAGTGCGAGTCAGTGGTGGTAGTGGGGGTGTGCGCTTCTAAGCTGGACTAATAGGTTTGACAGATGTTGGACAGTCTGTTGGACACCACCCTAAAACCCTTGTTATCCCCGTATATATGGCGACTCACGACATTTTCATGCCTGCTCTGAGCTCAACGATGACGGAGGGCAAGATCATTGAGTGGCTCAAGCAACCAGGCGACAAGGTGGGTCGCGGTGAGTCCGTTTTGGTGGTGGAGTCGGACAAAGCAGATATGGATGTGGAGTCATTTCAGGATGGCTACTTGGCTGCTGTGTTGATGCCGGCTGGTAGTACTTCCCCAGTGGGCGAAACGATTGGGTTGATTGTTGAAAGCGAGGCTGAAATTGCTGCTGTTCAGGCCAAGACGCCTACGGCACCAGCTGCTGAAGTGCCACCTGCGAAGGCTTCAAAAGCCAAAAAAGAACCAGCCCCAGCCCCACTTGCGAGCTCTCCTGTTGCGCCGCAGCCTGTTCCCAGCGTTACTGCCGTTAGCAACGGACGCATCATTGCTTCACCACGAGCGAAAAAGCTCGCTGTGCAGATGGGTGTTGATCTAAACAAGCTGCGTGGTAGTGGACCTCATGGGCGCATACAGGCTGATGATGTACAGCAGGCCGCAGGTCAGCCGATAAGTGTGCCTCGAGTTGCAGAAGGTAGCGCCCCTGCGGCTGTTGTTTCTGCCAGTACGCCAGGTGTTGCTAATGCTGCTTCTGCTCCGGCTGGCCAGAGCTTTGGAGCTTCCGGGGAAACAGCAGCTTTTAACAATCTTCAGCAAGCTGTTAACCGCAATATGGAGGCCAGTTTGGCCTTCCCCTGCTTCAGGGTCGGCTACACGATTACCACCGATAAGTTGGATGCTTTTTATAAGCAGGTGAAAGCCAAGGGCGTCACGATGACGGCCTTACTGGCCAAGGCTGTGGCTATGACGCTTGCTCGTCATCCCCAGGTAAATGCGGCTTATAGCTCTGATGGGATGGCGTATCCAGAGCAGGTGAATGTGGCTGTTGCTGTGGCAATGGATGATGGCGGCCTGATTACACCGGTGTTGCAGAACGCTGATCGCACTGACCTCTACGAGATGTCAAGGCAGTGGAGTGATCTAGTTAAGCGTTCCCGCAGTAAGCAGCTGCAACCTGAGGAATACAGCACCGGCAGCTTTACTCTTTCCAATCTGGGTATGTTCGGCGTAGATCGCTTTGATGCAATCCTGCCCCCCGGTACTGGAGCAATTTTGGCGGTAGCTGCATCACGGCCTTCCGTGGTAGCAGGAAAGGATGGCTCGATTGCAGTTAAGCGTCAGATGCAGGTGAACCTCACTGCAGACCACCGAGTGATCTATGGCGCTCATGCTGCTGCCTTCCTCAAGGATTTAGCTGAATTGATTGAGATCCGTCCGGAGAGTTTGGCGCTCTAAAACAGGACCCTTTAATGAGCACTGATGGATATGGATGACGCACGGGTTGAAAAATTGGTGGTTAGTGAACCTAGAACTTTTTGTACGACCTTTTGAACACCACTCGTAGAAGTAATACCTGACCAATGTTTGTAGATCCCAGAGATTCTCTACTCAGTTCTTACGACTATGTGCTGGATCCTGAGCGCATAGCTCAGACACCGGTAGAACCACGTCATGCGGCGCGGCTTTTAATTGCGCCGGCCTATGGCGCTGAGCTTGATACGTCTCGACATGCTGAGGTGTGGAACTTGCAGGAAGAGTTGCAAGCTGGCGATCTGCTCGTCATCAATGACACTCGTGTTCTCAAAGTTCGGCTGCGGGTGCGGCGTTCAGGCGGTGGCGTGGCCGAGTTGTTGGTGCTTGAGCCGCGCGGGGAGGGGCGTTGGTTGTGCTTGGCCAGGCCGGCCAAACGTCTGCGTCCAGGAGATCAAGTTTGGCTGGAGGCTTTGGAGCAGGAGCCCATCGCTTTGCAGGTAATTGGTAATGACCCTGATAGTGGGGGTCGGCTCGTGCAGTTTCCGCGCTGTTATGCAGATGCCGAGGCGATCGAGTCGTTGCTTGAGCGC
>JASLWC010000104.1 GCA_030741055.1 Prochlorococcaceae cyanobacterium ETNP18_MAG_14
CGATACCGCTGGGGCGAAGACACCAAACTGGCGCAACAAGTTGACGTTCCACCACCGCTTGGTTGTCCTGACCCAGATCGAGCTAGCAGGCCAACTCGCCAAAGCCTCTCGGAAACATTGGAATCGATCACGCTTGGTGACGGTGATCCTAAAGCCCAAGCAGAGGCTCTCCCTCTTGGCACTAAGCCTCCCCAAGCTGTTGCCACACGACAAAGACTCGCCCAGACGAATTCATCGAAGCTCTCTCCAGCAGAGCAAGAAGAATTGCGAGCCAAGGCAATTGCCAAGATCGATCAACGGATTAGCAGCATCCAGTTCCAACAAGCTCTCACCATTGGAATGCAAAGAGGAAATCTGGCATCAGCAAGGGATGTAAGAGAAACAAATGCATATGGCGGAGTTAAAGTTTCTCAATTAAACCAAGTAGCGAACGCGAAGCTAATCACAGGATCGATCAGCCGCTGGAGGATTCAATCCGCCAAGGTCACTATTACCCCCGAAGGCTGGAAAGCCGATCGCATGGGCTTCTCCAATGATCCCTTTACGCCTGCTCAAACACGCATTGACGCAGAAGATGTAGTTGCAACTGAGGCAGCCAACGGGGACATCTTGATCCAAAGCCGCCGCAATCGACTAATTATAGAAGATCGTTTTCCTATCCCAGTCTCCAGAACACAAACCATCAAAAAGCAGGAAGAAGTTGAGAACCGTTGGGTATTTGGCATCGACCATAAAGATCGAGATGGTTTCTTTGTTGGTCGTGATCTAAAACCTATCGAGCTAACAAAGAACTACACCCTCTCCCTCCAGCCTCAATTCCTTCTACAGCGCGCCATCGACGGAGAGACAAACAGCTACGTTGCTCCTGGCAGCTCAATTAACAGCGGCAAAACAACCCAGCCAATTACAGCTGCTGACTTATTCGGCCTAGAAGCAGAACTAACTGGGAAAACTTTGGGGTGGGATGTTGAAATTAATGCTGATTTAAGCACTTTTAACCCTCTAAATATTGCTGACGGCAGCCGTTACTGGGGAGACCTCAAAAATAAGCTTGATATTCCCCTCATTGGCGAGATTGATGCACATATCTTTGGGGCCTATCGCTACAAAGCTTGGAACGGATCACTGGGAGAAACAGATATCTACTCTGCCTATGGAGCTTTACTTGAGAAGAACGCCTTTTGGCGTTGGGGGAAATTAAGAAACAACTTTCTCATCAGGGCTGGTGTAGGCAACTATCAAGCGGAATCATTTACCAATGAAAATCTTTCAGATCTATGGCGTATCAACTTCTATGGATCTTTAAATAGTATGTACCCAATCTGGCGTGGCAAGCCTGCTGCCCTCACACCAGAAGCAGCCTACCGGTATTCTCCTGTAGCTATCGTACCTGGTCTGGACTTTAGAACTAATCTAAGAGCCTCATTAAGCGCTTACAATAGTGAAATTAATACTGCTACTCAAAATACCATCACTTTTAGTGCTGGACCAACCCTGACTCTAGGAACATTCAGCAAACCTTTCCTAGACTACACACAACTTTCGCTCAGCGGCGGAATAACTCTAAAAGAAGGCGAAAGCCCATTTGAATTTGACCAAGCCGTTGACTTAGGGACATTTGGGATAGGCATCAACCAGCAAATTGCAGGCCCTTTAGTACTTAGTGCAGGCATAGGAATGAATGTAGACCCCGACTCCATTTACTACGGCGACATCATTAACTCAAACATCGAACTGCGCTGGCAACGTCGTTCCTATGACTTCGGGTTCTACTTCAACCCCTACAAAGGCATCGGCGGCTTCCGGTTCCGACTAAACGATTTCAACTTCACTGGTACCGGCGTACCTTTTGTTCCCTATTCACCTGACAATCAATTTGATCAACTTGAAGAGCGCCTCTTCTAACTACGCTGCTTAGGGATCATCTCCCCCCATAAATCAAATGACTACCGGTGAGATTAGACCCGGCGAACTCCATACCTTCAGTAAGCACATCTGGTGCGTAAGCATTGATCACCACCGCCTCACGCAAGTCAGCACGACGCAAATCAGTACCGCTCAATTCAGCATTCGTAAGGGTGGCACCTTGGAGGTGAGCCTCAGCCAAGCGAGCATCACTTAGATCAGCTCCTTCAAGGTTCGCACCCTCAAGATTTGCACCCCGCAGATCAGCATCGCGAAGATCTGCACCAATCAAATGAGCCCCACGAAGGTCGGCCCCGCGCAAATCACAACTCCTGCAAGATCCTGATTGGTGCAATAGCTCCAGCGGAGTAGAAAACGGCTCAACGTTGAGTGAGACGACTGGAGCTGCAAATACCGCAGGAGCTGAAAAGGCCATCAGCAAAACCCAGATGGTGTTAGGGAGGTGACGGATAGCAACCATTAACAGCTCGCCTTTACCTTTTCATAGACACGCTGAAAATAATTTGCCGCAAATGATCACGAAACGTTCCAACTAAAACCGCGTCCAACCAACCATTTTCACGGCACAGAAGCCACAAAATTGTTGAGGTATGGCAGGGACGCCATTACGCTCTTCAAGGCTGCATCATGCTCCAACAACTGAGATGTGGCATCCCAGCGCCCGCTAAGCAGCATCTCGCGAGGGCCGGAGTCAACCTGCAAATCCCA
>JASLWC010000105.1 GCA_030741055.1 Prochlorococcaceae cyanobacterium ETNP18_MAG_14
TAAAAGGCATAATGTTTTGTATTGGCATCTCACCATGCCCGAGCAGCAATACACGGGATAATTCGCTGAACTGTTCGACTAATACAAAACTCACAGAATCATGCCTTCGCAATAACCCTGAGCGGTGATCAATAAGAAGATCTACAGGTGCTATAGATGTAGGGATATGACCTTGAATTCCATCTGGTCAGTGCGGCGAAATCCCATAACACTTATTACCTCACAACATGTTTAAGATCAAAACACTATTTGTTTATTGATGACAACGCTTCGAACACTTTTCTGGCACCGTCGCGATCTACGCATGGCAGACAACTTAGGCCTAGCTAATGCAGTGACGAAAACAGCTGCGATAACGGGGATTTATGTTCTCGATCCGGCAATCATCACACCGCCATACCAGTTACCACCGATAGCACCGGCACGCCTATGGTTTCTTATAGAAAGTTTGATTGAACTGCGGCACAACTGGCATAAAGCTGGGAGCAGGTTGTTAATCGTTGAAGGAGATCCAGTAGAGGTACTGCCAAGGTTTGCAAGAAAAATGAATGCAGAAACTGTGGTGTGGAACAGAGAAGTAGAGCCCTATGCCCGTAAAAGAGACCGTCAAGTGAAACGTCAGCTAGAAGCTGACGGTCGCAGAGTATTGGCGGAATGGGATCAACAGCTAATCGCCCCTGCGCAGATAAAGACCGGCAGCGGAAATCCTTATCACGTCTATGGTCCATTCCTGCGCAATTGGCGTACTCAGGTGCACGCAAATACGCCTTGCAGCGTGAAGGCTCCTTCTGAATTGATTGATCTCGACTCGGAACAGCAAGTGTCGTTGCCATCAAGTGATCTGCTTGAGCCACTGCGATCGTCCCATGGTTTTGGGGCAGTAGATTCCTGTCCATGTCGTCCAGGTGAGAAAGCTGCTTTTGAGCAACTGCAGATTTTCTGTGATCAACAGATACGGAGTTATGAACCCGATCGCAATATTCCTAGCGTGAAGGGCACATCCACCCTCAGCGCAGCCCTCAGTATCGGCACAATTAGTCCTCGCCAAGCCTGGAGAGCTGCAAATGAAGCACGCAAACAAGCACGAGACCAAAAGAGTCAGAAGGCGATCAGTGTTTGGGAGCAAGAGTTGGCCTGGCGTGAGTTCTACCAACAAGCACTGTTCCATTTCCCTGAACTAGCGCTTGGACCGTTCCGTTCTAAGTGGAGGCAGTTCCCCTGGGAAAACAATGACTCCTGGTTTAAGGCCTGGCGGGAGGGAATGACTGGTATACCGATAATTGATGCAGCAATGAGACAACTAAATCAGAGCGGCTGGATGCACAACAGATGCCGCATGATCGTGGCATCATTCTTGGTTAAAGACCTGATCTGCGACTGGCGCTGGGGCGAGCGGGCTTTTATGGAACTTGAGGTGGATGGCGACTTGGCAGCAAATAACGGCGGCTGGCAGTGGAGCGCAAGCAGCGGTATGGATAGCAAGCCGCTGCGTATCTTCAATCCGGCCACACAGGCCACAAAATTCGACCCCACTGCTAACTACATCCGCCTCTGGCTTCCGGAACTGCGGCATATATCAACTCAAGATCTACTAAGTGGCAACATCGGTGCTCTAGAACGTCGGGGGTATCCCGAACCGATTGTGGATCACAAATATCAGCAAGCTCACTTTAAAGCGCTATACGCAACGATCAACAACTAACCCACCTGGGCAGACAAGTAGTAACTGAAGCTGAGTTAAGCAAGCTTGAGGGTGAGAGTCCTTTAACGGTAAGGGATTGCTACGCCTATTTAAAGTAGGCAAATCAAATGGTTCGGCTACCCGAAATGGAAATGTCGGTTAATACGATGTACACATGCAGCTAACCATAGGAAAATGATTACATCGACAAGGGATAGTGCCCAAAAAGTCGATGTAAGTGTCCAGCAAATTCGATGTACCGAATCGGATTCATCCTGGCACTTTGCCCTGCGGGGTAAACAGAACACATTGGGAGTTAATGATGAACTTAAGTACACGATCAAAATCAGATCTCACTGGGGTTTCACTTGTAAACCTCTACGCTCTTCGGCTTGAAGTGTGGGATGAAATCGACGTAGCAGAGAAAAATCACTATCTAGCAACGGCTGCACGTCTAACACAATATGCAGAGAAAACGATTTCGCCGTTAATCAGGAAACAGGAGGGTCTCCATGAAGCTGACTAATGTGGTGGCTCTGCATGGCTTCACTCCATCGCATCTTGCTGTGATCGACAATGCAAAGCTGTATAGCCGCCAAAACTCTGACGGTATAACGGAACTCCTCTGCGTTCAGAAGATCGGCAAGGTGATGCGAGTAGATCGCATTTCTATCCTCGCGTTAGCACCTGGGATCATTCTTCCTTTAGGAAATGGCATCTCAAACCAAGTTCTGGCTCGTGATGAAGTTGAGGGGTATCTAAATAAAACGCTTGCACCAGTAAATGTATAAGCCAGCCAACTAAGGTTAACCTCACGTAGCTGATCTAAACTGTAAACAGAACATGCTTTCTAGGT
>JASLWC010000106.1 GCA_030741055.1 Prochlorococcaceae cyanobacterium ETNP18_MAG_14
CATGGGCGATCTAGAGCGATTAGCCGGACGAGCAGGCGCCGGTCAAGCTGGTGCACGTGATCTGGTAGCCATCGCCGATGGCCTGGAGAAGCTTCCCCGCCTCGCCGAGCAACTAAATGGCCTTTGGCAAAAAACTCCAAACTTGATTACAAGCCTGGTTGATGTTGATCCAACCCTGCTTGAACTAGCAGCCAACATTCGCCACCAATTGCTGGATAATCCTCCCCTGAGCCTCAGCGAGGGAGGACTAACCCACGACGATTTTGATTTGATCCTCGATGGCCTGCGCAATCAACTTGAAGATCAAGACTCCTGGCTAACAAACCAAGAGAGCAAAGAACGCCAAGCAAGCGGTAACGCAAATCTGCGTCTCCAATACCACCGCAGCTTCGGTTACTTCCTAGCCGTTAGCAAAGCCAAGGCCAGCTCAGTGCCAGAGCATTGGATACGCCGCCAAACCCTGGCAAACGAGGAAAGGTTCATTACACCCGATCTCAAAGCCAGAGAAGGGCAAATATTCCAGCTCAAGGCACGGGCCTATCAGCGTGAATACGAACTGTTCTGTCAACTGCGCGAGCAAGTTGGGGAAGAGGCTGCCGCTATCCGCAAGGCAGCCCGTGCCTTAGCAGGGCTAGATGCACTTGCCGGACTCGCCGAAGTAGCGGCAACCAATGGCTACTGCTGCCCAGAGATCACAACTAGTAGAGAACTACAACTAAAAAGCTGCCGCCATCCTGTGGTGGAGCAGTTACTGGTGGAGTCCTCATTCACGCCAAACAACGTGCATCTTGGCGACGCTACAGACCTAGTAATTCTCACTGGACCAAATGCCAGTGGGAAAAGCTGTTATCTGCGCCAAATCGGTCTAGTGCAGCTACTGGCACAAGTCGGCAGCTGGGTGCCAACAGAACAAGCCTGCATTGGCATAGCCGATCGAATCTTCACTCGCGTTGGTGCGGTTGATGACCTTGCTGCAGGCCAATCCACCTTCATGGTGGAAATGGCAGAGACTGCAAATATCCTTCATCACGCAACAGATCAATCCCTAGTGTTGCTCGATGAGATAGGGCGGGGCACAGCCACATTTGATGGCCTTTCAATTGCCTGGGCAGTAAGTGAATTTCTGGCTACAGATTTGAAAAGCCGAACTGTGTTCGCAACCCATTATCACGAGCTGAACTCATTAGCAGACAGCCTTACAAATGTGGCCAACTTCCAGGTGTTGGTAAAAGAAACTGGTGAGGATCTGGTTTTTCTGCACCGCATCGCACCTGGTGGTGCAAATCGCAGTTACGGCATCGAAGCCGCCAGGCTGGCAGGTGTCCCGACGGTCGTGGTTCAGCGCGCACGAAAATTGCTCGAACAGCTCGAACAGGAAGACCCACAACTTCAAGGCCTGCCACAAAGGAACACAAGTAAAAGAAAAAACTTAAATCCTGCGCTTTAACGCCGTCGCACTAACCTCAGTCGATGCTCTAAAAAATAGTGGACGACCTCACAGAGAACGTTCAAAAGAGCCTCAACAAACTTCCCAAAGAAGTTGTGGTTCTGCTCCGCAGTAAAAGCCTATTGCGATCACTCGTGCAGCGAATGGTGATTGATCAAGCCTGCGCGGCTTTGCAGTTGCCAGAAACCACTCTCAATGAGGTAATCGCCAACTTCTGTAAAAAGCATGGACTTAGTGATAACGAACGCCTCGAGCAATATCTTGCCCATCAAGGACTGACAAAGTCAGACCTAATGCACCAACTCGGAATTCCTCTGAAAGTGCAGCATTACAGCCTTGAGCACTTCTCCGCCAAAGCCGAAGCCCATTTCCTGAAAAGGAAAGAAGAGCTCGATCAGTTCACCTACAGCCTGCTGCGAATTGAGGATTCTGATCTCGCCCATGAGCTTTACCTGCAAATCGAAGCCGGTGAAGCCGACTTCACCGCTCTAGCTACTGAGCATTCACAGGGAAGAGAGAAGTCTTCCCATGGACTAGTAGGGCCTGCCAGCCTTAGTAGAGCCCATCCCCTACTTCGCCAGCGACTGCGCACAGCACCCCCAGGTGTATTGCTGGAGCCTTTCAAAATCGAACAATGGTGGGTGGTAACACGTCTTGAAGAAAGGCACTTGGCGACATTTAACGCCAACATGCAAAAACAGATGGCCATCGAATTGTTCGACACCTGGGTGGATCAACAAACCAATGAATTGATCTCAGGTCTTCAACAAGATCAACTTGCCAATGGTTCTGTTTCATGAGTACGCCGAACCTGAATAGCCAAAACCCTCTTGCTGCGCTGCAAACCAGTTTGCGAGTCAAAGGAGAGCGCCTGAAATTTCACATCGGTCAATCGCTCTGCGAAGAAAGCTATCTCCCTGGTCATGTGTTGCTGATCGAAAGCGGCACCGCGCGTCTACTAGGCAGCAGTGACGGTCGATTAACCACACTCTCCAAACTTGAATCAGGGGCAGT
>JASLWC010000107.1 GCA_030741055.1 Prochlorococcaceae cyanobacterium ETNP18_MAG_14
GTTGTAGTTCCCGTCCGGTGGTGATTTCTGGGCAACAGTAGCCACCGGTTGCGGCCACTTCGGCGAGCCCGGCTAGGGCATCCAGCCCAGCCACTGCCCGGGCAGCCTTGCGGATAGCGGACGCCTGTTTTCCTACTTGCTCGCGCAGTTGGCAGAACAACTCATATTCACGCTGATAGGCCCGAGCCCTGAGTTGGAAGATTTGTCCTTCTTTTGCTTTAAGTGCGGGTGTAATGAACCTCTCCTCATTGGTCAGGGTCTGGCGGCGTATCCAGTGCTCTGGCACTGAGCTGGCCTTGGCTTTGCTGACGGCGAGGAAGTAACCGAAGCTACGGTGGTATTGCAGACGCAGATTTGCGTTACCGCTTGATTGGCGTTCTTGGGTCTCTTGGCTTGTTAGCCAGGAATCTTGATCGTCAAGTTGATTGCGTAGGCCATCGAGGATCGAATCAAAACCATCGTGGATGAGTCCTCCTTCGCTGAGGCTCAGGGGAGGATTGTCTAGTAATTGATAGCGAATGCTTGCTGCTATTTCAAGCAGGGCTGGATCAATATCAATCAGGGTTGTAATCCAGTTGGGAGTTGTTTGCCAAAGACCCTTTAGTTGTTTGGCGAGGCGGGGAAGTTTCTCCAGGCCATCGGCGATGGCCACCAGTTCACGTGCACCAGCTTGACCGGCACCTGCTCGCCCTGCTAAACGCTCGAGATCGCCCATGGGCCTTAACAAGCGTCGAAGGGAAAGACGCAGTGGTCGGCTTCCCACAAAGGTGCTGACTATTGCTTGACGGCTATGGATCGCATCGGCATCTATCAGAGGTGCTTCCAGCCAGCGGCGGAGACAGCGGCCGCCCATCGCAGTGAGCGTGCGATCCATAGCCCAGAGCAGGGAGCCGTGGAATTGACCATCTCGTTGGGTTGTCGTTAGTTCGAGATTTCGACGGGTTTGGGCATCAAGCACAAGGGCATCGCCCGCGAAAGTGGTACGGGGTCGATCTAGGGGTATGGGTGCTGAACCGTTTTCATTATTGGCTTGGTTATCAAGAGGCTTGGTTTCTTGTAAGTAGGCCAGCAAGCCGCCTGCTGCCCGCAGAGCCAGGGGTAGTTTTTGAAGGCCAAGACCATCGAGGGTGCTCAATTGGTAATAGTTCTCTAAAGCCCGCTCGGCTTCTGGATAGCCGAAGGGTGTATTGGATAGCGCTGTTAGCTGCAGCTTTTCTGGACACCATTGAGGCCTGGGATTGCCACTTCGTTCGCCCCAGAGCAGTTCTGAAGCCTCCATTTGGGCTAGTTCTTGATATAGCGCTGCGCTTCCCTCACGTTGAGTGACCAGAAATTCCCCGGTGCTTACATCTGCGCTGGCCAGACCCCAGCAAAAGGTTTGCTTGTCTTGGGCTGATTCAACTACAACAGCTGCTAACCAATTATTGCGGCGAGCCGTAAGCATGCTTTCTTCCAGCACCGTCCCTGGAGTAAGCACCCTGGTGATCGCCCGTTTGAGCAGGGCGCCTTTATTAGTAGGAGTTGTTTCCAGTTGGTCACAGAGGGCCACGCTTAGCCCCTGGCGGATCAATTCGCTGCAGTAACGCTCTACAGCGTGATGGGGGACACCTGCCATTGGTACGCGACCGATGGCTTTGCCTGCTTCCTTACCCGTGAGTGTTAGTTCCAGCAGCCGTGAGACTTGGATTGCATCTTCAAAAAAACATTCAAAAAAATCGCCAAGCCTGTAGAGCAAGACCCTTTCGGGATGTTTGGCCTTGAGTTCTACGTAGTGACGCAGCATCGGGGTGAGCTGCTCAAGGTCAACCAGGTTGTGGCGGGCCCAACTAGGCAGGTCACCTTCGGCTGTATTTACTTGCTCGCTGCCTTCAGAAGCTGCATTGCTTGGATTGGATGTTGGCTGGTGTCGAGCGCGGGGTCTGTTTAAAGCGTCTTCGACTAGGTCTTGGTCAGAAAGATCGGCACGGAGCGTTTGCTCAATTGATTTCGTGGAGTTTTGAGCGGTTGGTTGGGGTTCCGTATTGCCAAAAAGGTTGCCCTGCAGTAGCTCAGCGTTGGCAGCCATCTACGAACCCTGCCAGCAACGTGATGGCATCGTAAGGCTGTTGATCTTGGCAGCATGTGAAGCCTCGCGACACCCGTGGCAGCCTTTTCATCAGAGGCCTCGGCCTCATGGGAGAATCATTTGGTTGATGAGAGCATTGGCTCCGCCGCCTCGACTCCATGCAGATCATTTCCGACATCGCAGTGAACGCCCTGCTGTTCGCATCATTGCTATTGGTTGTAGGGGTTCCGGTGCTTTATGCAACCCAAAAGAACCCACAAGACCGTCGCAACCCTGAAATCAAAAAGATCGAAATCATTGGTGGAGTTTGGTTCCATCTTGTTTTGCTCAATGGGTTGATCAGCTTCTT
>JASLWC010000108.1 GCA_030741055.1 Prochlorococcaceae cyanobacterium ETNP18_MAG_14
CACGGTTTTGATTGTTCGCATCATGATCAATAGATCCAACCAGGTGTTGAAGTGTTTGAGGTAATAGAGGTCGTATGAGAGCTTCAGTTCTGAATCTTCCACGCTGGCTGCATAGGGGGCGCAGACTTGTGCCCAGCCGCTTAAGCCAGGTCTCATCCAGTGCCGTTTGCGGTAGTGAGGAATATGTGTTTCAAGCTCGTGTTCGAATTCTGGCCGTTCCGGCCGTGGCCCAATCAGGCTCATCTCACCTTGGAGCACGTTGATGAGCTGCGGTAATTCATCGAGGCGTGAGCGACGCAGCCATTTGCCAATTTTGGTAATGCGTTGGTCTCCTGGACTTGTCCAGCTGGCTGGAGCATTGGGGTGGGCCACTTTCATGGTGCGTAGTTTGAGAACCATGAATGGTTGGCCTAGCCAGCCGCTGCGTTCTTGCACATAAAAGATGGGGCCGTGATCCTCAAGCCAAATCAGCAGAGCGGCAAGAAGCAGCAGCGGCGATGTCACTGTCAGTAGGATTAATGCGACCACCAAATCCGCGACGCGCTTGAGCTGACGTTGGGGATTGAATAATTTGTTCCAGGGAATTTCTAAATAGCTGAGCCAAGTATCTGGAAGCAATGTTGGCGGTAGCCGTTCTAGTTGTTGTTCAGCAAGTGCTAGTGGTGTTGTCAGGCTGCACTCGCGTGGGTCACGCTGTTCCAGTGCCTCTAGCCAATGATGGTGCTGAGCGGACTGTTGCTGCATGCTCGGAGCAATGGCCAGCACGAGCAGGCCTCGCTTTTTGGCAACCTCTTCTGCAGCTAGCCAGCGAGGCATCAGCCTTGTTGGCGTTTGATGCCAGGGCTTGAGGGCCTGCTGTGCTTCAGCTTTGCTAGCCACTAGGAAAAGCTTGGGTTCATCTGCTCGGAGGACACCTCGTCGCAGACTCACCCGTACCAGGAGTGACCAAAATACTGCTGGGATCAGCCAGGCAATTTGGCTACTGCGATGGACCAGCCAGACAGTGATCGGAGGATTGATTAACCAACTGAGGATGGCAATCACCATCAAGGTGCTTAACAAGCACAAGCCAAGACGCTGGATTAGGGCCCAACGTGGTATTAAGCGCCAGCCCAGAACGGTGTATGTGCCAAGCAGCCAGCCGAAAAGTAGATAGGCCGTGATCGTGGCCAAAATCCAGTTGAGCTGGCCCGTTAGTGATAGCGATCGGATGCCGACCATCCCAGCCAGGATGACAATCAGGCCCAGAAGATCCAGGCCAGCACAGAGAAGCAGGTTGCGACGAGGATGGCCCCAGGACACTGTCATAACAGCGACTACGAGACCTTAGGCCTTGCTGTGCATGAGCGCTAATCCAAGGTTGAGTATCCCTTTGGATTGTTCTGTTGCCATGTCCAGGCGTCTTGACACATCTCTAAAAGGCTGCGGTGTGTGGACCAGTTCAATCTGGCGGCAGCCTGACTTGGATCCGCAACTGTGCATGCGGCATCTCCTGGACGGCGATTTTGAACTGTGTAAGGCACAGATCGGCCACTGACGGCCTCGAAAGCTTTTACCACGTCCAGAACTGAGTGCCCCGTGCCGCTGCCCAAATTAAGAGTGAGCAGTTGGGGGTCTTCTTGAAGCAGCACGTCCAGGGCTGCTTGATGACCTTCTGCAAGGTCCATGACATGGATGTAGTCGCGAACACCGCTGCCGTCGGGTGTGGGCCAGTCGTTGCCAAATACTTGAAGTTCCTGGCGGCGCCCTATAGCGACTTGACTCACAAAGGGGAACAGGTT
Source organism: Prochlorococcaceae cyanobacterium ETNP18_MAG_14 (assembly GCA_030741055.1). Classification (GTDB taxonomy): domain Bacteria; phylum Cyanobacteriota; class Cyanobacteriia; order PCC-6307; family Cyanobiaceae; genus Prochlorococcus. The sequence continues at coordinate 1,782 of JASLWC010000108.1, forward strand.
GTTGGGAATGCCGCGAGGGTCTTCACCGATCTTGCCGCTGCAATGGGCACCCACCGGGTTGAAATACCGCAATCGAGCAATGCGCCAACCGGGCTCGCTTGCAGACAGGTCCATCAGCATTTGCTCTACAGCTGCTTTGCTATGGCCGTAGGGGTTGATTGGTTGCACTGCTGCTGACTCTGGGATCGGGACTTGTGTGGGGTAGCCGTAAAGCGTTGCACTGCTGCTGAAAACGATCGTTCTACAGCGATGCCGTTGCATGGCCTGCAGCAGGCAGCAGCTGCCTACAACATTCACATCCCAATAAAGAAGTGGTTGCTGGACAGATTCGCCCACAGCCTTGAGGCCAGCGAAATGCACCACCGCTTCAATGTCTTGCTTGTTATTGCTGAAGGCACGATCTAGATCGTCGCTGTTGCGGATATCGCCTTTGACAATGTTGAGACGATTGGCAGCGTCTGGTCCTGCAAGATTGGCGACACGTCTTAAGGCTTCTGCTGAGCTGTTGTGATAGTTGTCGATGACCATCAAATGATGACCGGCTTCGAGAAGCACCAGACAGGTGTGGCTA
>JASLWC010000109.1 GCA_030741055.1 Prochlorococcaceae cyanobacterium ETNP18_MAG_14
TAGTGTGTGTAATATCGAAAGCTTGATTATCTTCGATGTACATACCATTGTTTTTCTCAACAAAGACATCATTGATTTAGAGCAATCACATAAGTGATCTAGATCATATTCTTTGAGATTAAAGGAATAGCCCTGAAATAAATCAGGGCTCTAACCAACTTCTCACTAACTCTCACTCAGCTCTAAGACAAATAGCGTGATTAGCATCACAGCTTTTTGTGATCTTGATCAATATGTCTGCATTGATCAATCTTTATTGGCTTCTACTCGCTCAGATCAACAAAAAGGAAGCTTTGAGCTTTCACAGCCTTTGATTTATACCTCTTTGCAAAGCAGGCACTAGCCGATAGGAAGTTCTTCCAGGCTGTTGTCCAGATCGATGCTATAGATCCAGCTATAAGGCTGATTGTTGTAGCAGGCGTCCAATACAAATTAATCACCTTCATTCAAGGTGGAAGTACAAGTTCCTCAGTTAAAGTCCTAGTCCGATAAAGCCGCGAGGTTCATTCTTCGCTTTAAATCATCGAGGTATTTGCCACGTTTATTCTGATGTCTAGTTACGACCTTGAGGCGACTGGAGTCGAGGACTTCTATTGAAATTCATCTATATGAACTCCTTAATCAGTTCTCCGCTGCGTGTAGCGGTAGCTGCTGTCCTGTCCATGGCTTTGGCACAGGCTTTGCATCTTCCAGAAGCTTACTGGGCGCCGATCTCTGCCATCGTCTGCTCGCTTGATGCTCTCGAGGGCGCCTCCATAACGGCGCGTCGTCGTCTGATCGGAACCTTTTTTGGCGTCGTTATTGCTGCCTTTCAGGTTTACCTCACGCCATACAATTTGATCAATTACGGTCTTGCCATTGCCGTGCTCGGACTTGTCTGTAGTACAGCAAAGCTACATACAAGCGCCTTTCGTTTCGGAGCTATCGCGCTTACGGTCGTGGTCACCGCTCCGAACCATGCTGAGGTCTGGATGACGGCTGCCACCCGCTTCGTTGACGTCGCGGTTGGCATCGTCGTAGCTCTGCTAGTCCTTCTTGTTTGGCCGCGTATTAGTTAGACCTGAGCTTTGTGAGGTTCCCACTTTAGAGCTTATCTCACTTTATTAGGGCATCTTTTGCAACTGCTGTTCTTCATCAAGCCAACCTCTGCCTTCAGTATCTATGACCTGGATCATTGCTAGTTTTTGCGTAAGTGTCATTGCCGGATGCCATTTGCTCGCAGGCATGGTCGCAGCACGTCCTGAACGTGAACAACAACGCTGGGCCTCGCTAGGGGGTGGAGCTGGGGTCGCTTATGTCTTCCTACATCTACTGCCAGAGCTAGCCATAGGCGGCAAGGCACTTTCCGCAACTCCTGGTATGCAGACTTTCGCAACGACGCCCGTAATCGAGGCATTGTTGTTTCTAGTTGCACTTCTAGGAGTGGCGTTCTTTTTCAGCATGGATGTCATCTCCAACCAGTACAAAAAAAGCAACTCAATGGTTGCATTAATCCACGGACTTGCCTTTGCCTTGATCAACTACTTGTATGCCTATACCCTCCCTTCACTTATCACTACAGGCCGTTTATATGGACTACTGTTCACAGTCGCAATTTCGGCACATGTACTTGTAGCGGATCGAACGATGGCTCGCCATCATCCACGCGTCTATCGACGTCGATTTCGCTGGCTGGGTACTACTGCTGTAGCTGTCGGATACGCACATGCGGCTCTACTTCATCCGATCTCAGATTTCACTCTTGCCATCGCAACAGCCTTTCTTGGTGGGGGGTTGTTGATCTCAGTGTTCCACGAGGAGATTCCCTCACCCTCCTCTACGCGCTTGTGGTGGTTTTTGATCGGACTTGGCATGATGACGATTCTGCTGCTGATGGCTCTCAGCCTTTACCATCACTAAAAAGATCAAGAAAGCTTGATTGCCAGCACGCCTAGATCTGCTGTACTGCCTTCCTCTTGAGCAGCAACAGGTTAAAATGCAGAGTTGGCTAAAGCAAGATCAACAGCACTGGTGAGCGTTAAGGAGAGCTGGATTGAACGCTCAAAAGCTCAATAATTATCTGGGATGTTTTTGGTTGCTGTTATCAGGCAACATCAACTGCAAGAATTTACCTCACCAGGCCAACAACGACTCCCTTGGGCTTGGGATATAAGGTTGAATCAAATACCAGAAGACTGGAATCAAGTTGTAGTCAAGTTCTGCAGGGCTAATGGCATTCGAGATGGCGATCTTTAGTTCAACTTTTCATGGGTTACTTAGGAAGCTAAGCTATTGACTAGAGCTAAGAAGTTGATGGCTAGTTTTGTAGTCCCT
>JASLWC010000010.1 GCA_030741055.1 Prochlorococcaceae cyanobacterium ETNP18_MAG_14
CTAACTAAATTCAATAGTATGTGTTTATCTCCTGCAGATAAAGGCACAATCATTGCTCCTATCACAATATTGCTAATTCAATAGTCTTGTTGCATTAACTAAATACTAAGCCTTATATCACACGTGTATCAAAATATAGCCTAAGCAATTAGAATGACTATCAAAGAACTGAAGCAATCAATTAGATCAATGACAGCCGCATTGCAAGGTTATACCCTGAGGCATTGGGAAGAAGCTCAAAGCACCTTGTTAAATATAAAAATAGATCCTGGCAAGATATGACTAGTAAGAGAGCCTGGGCTTTGGCAATACTGCTCTTACTAACCAGCTTTGCACTTGTAACAAGCTGGGCTTTGATCTTGCGCCCCATCCAGGTCAACATCTTGATGCCAGCATCTATTGCTAAATCAACAGCTGGTCTTGTACGCCAATTCAACAATGATCATCACGGCTATATCAATCTTCAGGTAACTCAAGGACCTCAGGACACGGAAGCGATGTCTGACCTTGCGATCAGCAGTCTGCTTTTGGGTAAAAGCCCATACGATGCACTTCTAATTGATGTGCACTGGCTACCAAAATATGCGAGGGCTGGATGGCTGACCCCTCTAGATCCCTGGATCGAGCAGCAGGAGATTGACTCACTTGCTCCGGGTGCGCAGCTGGGCAATAGCTACGACGACCATCTCTATCGATGGCCGCTTATGGCTGACATGGGCTTGCTCTATTGGCGGACTGATCTGATTAGCAAGCCACCGCGAACCCCTGAGGAGCTTGTCAAAGTTAGTCAGAGACTTCAGCAAGAAGGAAAGGTCCCCTATGGTTATATCTGGCAGGGTCGACAATATGAAGGCCTCAGCTGTGTTTTTCTTGAAGTTCTTGATGGGTTTGGTGGTCAATGGCTGACCCCTGGAACCGACGCCGTTGGCCTCGATAGCTCCGCCAGTGTTAAGGCTGCAGGTTGGTTACGTGATCTGATCATTAGTGGTGTGAGTCCTGAGGCAGTAGTGAACTACTCCGAGCCTGAAACTCTTCAAGCCTTTAAATCTGGTGATGCAGCCCTGATGCGTAACTGGCCGTATGCCTGGGGTGAAGTTCAGAAAGACAACAGCCCAATAAAAGGCAAAGTAGGAGTAACCACAATGGTTGCTGCGCCAGGCCATACATCCACTGCCACCCTAGGCAGCTGGGGATTCTCCATCCTCAAGGGATCATCAAATCCTGAAGCTGCAGCCGAGGCGATTGCCTTTCTCACGTCAACATATGCACAGAAACAATTATTTCTCAACTACAGCTACACGCCGACCAAAGCAACACTATTCAAAGACCCGGAACTTCTCTCAAAATCACAAATCCTTCCGGATCTTGCCAAGGCATTGCAGCACACGGAGCAACGTCCACAAACACCCCTTTATGCGCAGATTAGTGATGTATTGCAACGACAACTTAGTTCAATACTCACGAGTCAAAGTGAGCTCAAGACTGCCATGGACCGCGCTCAAGTAAACACCGAGCAGATTCTTCTTGCAGCAGGTGAAACACGATGATCCAACTGCTTCTACTGCCAGCAGCACTACTAATTGCACTGATCTTTGGTATCCCTCTTCTGCGTTATTTATGGTTGAGTTTCCATGCAGATTCAGTTATCACTAGCTTAGTAGCTATCCCAAACAATGGAGCCAATTGGTTTCGCCTATTTAACGACCAACGCTTCTGGCAGGACACATACCAAACAGCTCGTTTCGCATTTGTTTCAGTCAGCCTCGAAATATTTTTAGCGCTAGGAATAGCCCTCTTGCTCGATCAACGCTGGAGGGGAAGAGGTGTGGTAAGGGCAATCACTTTACTTCCATGGGCACTACCCACCACTGTTATGGCTTTGGGCTGGAGATGGATCTTTAATACTCCTAACGGGCCAATTGAGCAGTTCGCAAAACTGATTGGTCTACAACATTTATATGGACTACAAGATCTAAATATACTTGCAAATCCAAGCCTCACCTGGCTAGCCACTGTAGTTGGTGATGTTTGGAAAACTACGCCATTTGTTGCTCTGATTCTTTTGGCGGGATTGCAAACCATACCCAATGACTTGTACGAAGCATTTGATCTTGAAGGAGGCAAACCATGTGCCGGTTTATTCAAGATCACTCTGCCTCTCTTGCAGCCCTATTTACTATTAGGCCTGTTATTTCGCCTAGCTCAAGCCTTTGGTGTATTCGATCTTATTCAGGTGATGACCGGTGGAGGCCCGGCTAGTAGCACAGAAAGCCTGGCGCTATATGCCTATTTAAATGCGATGCGATTCCTCGACTTTGGCTATAGCGCCACTGTGATGATTGCTAGTTTTCTGCTCTTGGTCTTTATTTGCCTTTTTGGTTGGTTGGTTATCCATCAGACCAAGCATTTTCGAGAGGTAGTTAAGTGATTCGAACGCGCAACCTATGGATCACAGTACTGCTGCTCTGGTCATTAGCCCCTCTGCTATGGCAGCTGTATACGTCCTTTTGCAGCAATGAAAGCCTGATCCATACATTTGCAACCCACCAACATCGTTGGACCCTCGAGAACTATCGCCAAGTTCTGACGGCAAATCCACCCTTTTGGCGCTACCTCTTAAACAGTGCATTCGTTGGCATCTCCTCAACGGGGTTAACACTGCTCCTAGCTATTCCAGCTGCATATTCATTAGTAAAAGTTCCACGAAATTTTGCAAGAGGTGCACGGCTTTTTCTCCTAGGGGCAGCTCTGTTTCCATATGTACTTCTATTTCTGGCGTTATTGGAAATAGCCAGAAGCTTGAACCTCGGGAACAATCTGCTTGCGCTGAGTTTTCCCTACGCCGCCCTATCAATGCCACTAGCGGTCTTACTACTGTCATCAGCTTTCCGTGATTTACCCTCTGAAATAGAGGAAGCGGCAAGGCTTGAGGGTTTGGGATTGTGGCAAAGATTGAGATGGGTGTTAATTCCCCTAATCGGTCCTGCTACTGCAAGTACTGCCATCTTAGTTTTTCTCTTCTCCTGGAACGAATATCCAATTGCTCTGACCTGGATTAGTACTACTGATTTACTCACACTTCCTGTTGCCATTGCTCGCATTGCCGGTTCGTCGGTTTACTCAATTCCCTACGGCGCCTATGCAGCAGCAACAGTGCTCGGATCCCTACCATTGTTGTTGCTGGTAATCATCTTCCAGCGGCAAATCGTTTCTGGACTCACTCAAGGAGCGATTAAAGGATGAGTTTAATTCTTGAAAACATTGGCCGCCGTGTTGGCCGAAACTGGATTGTTCGTCATCTACAGCTTGAAGTAGCTGAAGGTGAATGCCTTGCCTTACTTGGGCCAAGTGGATGTGGCAAGAGCAGCACACTGAGGCTCATAGCAGGGCTCGATCAAGCCGATGAAGGAACCATCTTTATTAAAGGCAAAGATGTCACGACGGTGTCACCTGTAGACCGCCGTATCGGAATGGTCTTCCAGAGCTATGCCCTATTCCCACATTTAACAGTTGCCGAAAACCTTGCTCTTGGACTTCGGGTTCGCAAGTTCTCAGCCACTGATCAACAAAAAAGAGTGGCCTCAATTTTGAACTTAATGCAATTGGAAGATCATGCAAGACAACGCCCAGCACAACTCTCAGGCGGTCAGCGTCAAAGAGTTGCTCTGGCCAGGGCTTTACTCAGAGATCCTCTCGTGTACTTACTCGATGAACCAATGAGCAATCTAGATGCTCAACTACGCGAAGATCTACGTCCAGAATTGCGCCGTCTGATCCTTAAAGACGGACAACCAGTTGTTTACGTCACCCATGATCAACATGAAGCCATGGCCATGGCCCATCGGATTGGTGTAATGCGTGACGGGCAACTTGAACAAGTTGGTAGCCCCCAAGAGCTTTATCACCAGCCAACTTCAACATTTGTGGCTAGTTTCATCGGACGCCCCCAGATCAACCTCTTGCCAGCCGAATCAGGCATTATCAAAGCTATCCGGCCAGAGGATCTAAAACTTAGTTCACAAGGCCTACCTTGTCGTCTTATCCATAGGGAATGGCTGGGAACCTCCCAGCTTTGGCTTCTAGAAAGCCCACGTGGTCAACTAAGGATGCTGACCGCTGGGGATACCTCTATTCCTGCAAATATTCAATTGGAGTGGTCTACAAAAAAAGAACATCTATTTGATGCCAATTCAGGCTTAAGATCCAAATATCCAACTAGCTAGTTAAGTCTAAAAAATCGGCGGACAATCATTAAATGCTTACAACTAAACTATTTACTTAATATTCTATTCTCAAAATTAGATGGGAGACTCTATTATATGTGCTCAAAGAAATTGCACAGCACCTTATTATGATTAGAAGCCTTCTCCCTAATTGATTCAATCTTAGCAAGGTCAGGGGGGACATCTAAGGTTCTTTGCCAAAGCCCAGCAAGTAGACGAAAATCGGGCAAAGCATGCAAATCTATAAATGGCACATCAGCCATGGCAGCAGCAGCAGATACTTTTGGGTCATAACTAAGTGCAGCCGTAGGGCTACCGGTTAATTGAGCAAGAATGAGTGCATGCAACCTCATGGGAATAACTAACCTGGCCATTGCGAACTGTTCCATAGCCTCTGCTACAGAATCGACAGCAATATTTCTACTACGTGATCTCAGATTGGAGCTTATAAGGCCTTTACTCTCTAAATCCAGAAATAACTCTCCATCCTGCTGTTTATGAAAAGCAAGCCAATGAACTGGAACATCAATGTCTTTCAGGATCATCTCAAGGGCTTGGATCAAATGCTGCCAGCCCAAGCGGTCAAGCATTGCAATAGGACGCCAACAAAGCACAACAGCCTGGCCACCTTTCCATTTCAAGCAAGGAAACTGCCAAACCGGATCAGGTGCCATCGACATCGGCATAGGAAGAAACCAACGTTGAGCCAACTGGAAGGATTCTGGATCTCTCCAACTAATCACCTGCACCCAGCGCAGAACCCGCCGCACTATCCAGCGGCTAAAGCGATTTCGTAAGGGACCTAACCCCTGACCCCAAAGCAAAACAGGCAAGCCACGCTGACGGGCTGCTGCAATCAAGATGATGTAATAGATCAAACTTTTAAAACTTGTGCTGTCCTGCAACAGGCTGCCGCCGCCAAGGACCAAAGCATCAACCTGACGAAGTGCTAAGAGAGTCTTGATCAATGAGCGGCGGTCAACGATTCGAGCCTTCGGTGCAAAGGCCTGAATAGCCATCAAATCGTTAGCCGTGATGCAAGGCTGCAAATGCTCAGGAAGTCCCTGAAGTAAAACCTGCAAAAGTGCATCGTCGCCAAGGTTGTGCTCTCCGTAATAACCGCACAACAGAACCACTGAGCACTCCCTTGCCTGAACTTTCATAGCCAAGCAAAGAGTGTGTTTTCCATTATCAGCGATGGAACCTCCCTAGGCTTACCAAATCGACCTATTCATGTGCACGCTTTATCTCTAGGCACTTGGTGGATCCACCTCACATCCTTGTTGGAGTGGATGCTCGCAATCGTGCTTGTTGTGCAATGGGGAAAGCTGAACCAGACAAGGGCTATGTCTTGGTTGGCTCTAGCAATGCTCCCCAATTTGGCCAGTGCCATGACTGCAATTACATGGCACATTTTTGATAACAGCCAAGCCCTAGGTGGACTTGTTGTGCTTCAAGCCTGGCTGACCATGATCGGGAACTGCTGCTTAGCCGCAGCAACCTGGAATTTGCTACGTCCAGAAAGGCAGCGGTCATGAACATTGCCACTCCAGCAGAAATATTAAGTGCTTTTGTATCGATGGACCCAGGCCCACTATATGGACTCTCTTTGATCCCCTACCTGTTCTTCTTGTGGTGGGCTCAGCAGTGCAAAACCATTCCAAAACTTGCCCTGTGGGGATTCAGGCTCACACTTCTTTTTGTTGTGATGACAATCGTTTTCGCAATCCTTGCAAGCCAGCGTTATGGACTTGAACTGGTCGAAGTAGATCGATTCCACGGAGCAGCAGAGGCCTTTTTGGTGCTCAGCGATACCCTCATTGTTCTGGGTTTTTTACGTGCAGGCCGGCAGCGGGTGGTAAAAAACTCTTAAGAGGAACAGTTTCTATGTCAAGAACATCACTCGATGTTGGAAAATAGATCGTCGCTTCCACGGTCCACATGTTCACGCACCTACTAGCTGCAGCTGCTCCTTCCACATTCACCTGGTCGCCTGCTGTGGGCATGGTGATGATCGCCTGCAACGTGCTCGCATTTGTCATTGCTAAGGCCAACATCGAGAAGCAAAACGAAGGCTTCGACATGCCTAATAACAGGTTCTACGGCGGTATGAGCCACGGTGCCGTTGTTGGTTCCCAATGCTTAGGCCACATTCTGGGCATGGGCACAATCCTTGGCCTTGCTTCACGCGGAGTTCTCTGAACATCAAATATGGGCTGGCGAATTCATCGCCAGCCCATCAAATAAGGCAAAAACCGAAATCCATAGCGCTCAAAGCGATAGTCGAACAGCAAACGACTTAGATCCTCAGCGTTTGCACTCTCTGAAAGCGCATTTATCAAGCTTCCCAAGCGTCGATCTCCCTTTTGATCGTACAAACCCCACCAGGTTCGTTTAGCTAAACGTCCTGAAAGATTCCAACGCCAGCCCAGCCGTCGACTTAGGCGCCTTTCAAAATGCAGTAAAGCTTTTTTGTTCTTGCGATCACTGGCATCAAGAGGCTGCGAACAAACCTCGATCAACAAAGGCGCAAGAACATCAGCACTGACAAGAGCATGCCGGATTCCTTCACCGCCAAGCAAATTGGCTGTGCTTACAGCATCACCAACTCCAACAACCCGACCCTTAACGTGCGCTTCACTACGGCGAATGCTGCTGCGTATAACACCACCATGTCGATCTAGAACAGATAGACCATCGAGCTGATTCCTGACTAGAAGTCGTTTTAACAAACTGCCCAATGGTTCAAGGCCCCGCTTAAGCGGTGGTGGCAAACGGCAAATCCCAACCTTCAATTGATCGCCTGCCATCGGAAAAATCCATCCATAACCGTATGGAACCCACTGGGAGCCCATGAAGAAGCTGACTCGATCACGCCAAAAATCTGTGTTTTGTTTATCTCCCTGAAGGATCCACTCAACGCCAAAGCCATCAAGGACCATATCTGCTCTAAAAGCCTTTGATGGAAGCGAACTGCCCAATAGAAAGCGACTATGGCCAGTGGCATCAACAACCCAGCTCACTCTCCTTGTCTGGAACGTGCCATCAGGGCCAAGTAATTCAACATCTGCCCAGTCAGGGAAAGAAAGAACTGATTTAACGCGCCAGCCACGCAAAAATTCGACACCTTCCTCAATCGCTCGTTGCCATAACTGCTGTCTTAATGTCCCAAAATCCAGCACTGCACCAAGGTCATTCTGACTCCACCATTGATATTTGGTTCCTTCAGGATCAAATAATTGCCAGCCATGCCAACGAGCTGATATCGATTCAACAGGAATACATAAATCAGCAAGCGCTTGGATAGGAACAACAGCACTAGAGAAAGCATCCTGCTGAGCATCTACAAGACGCTCTACAAGAGTTACCGATACACCCTTGCTAGCAAGCCTTTGAGCAAGACGAGCGCCAGCAGGGCCGGCCCCAGCAACCAGAACAGTCAAGAAGCCTGGTTTAGCTTGATAGTGCCTGAGGAGTTGTCTGCTCCTTCAAGGAAGTCTGCGAGTTCCAGTCGAAACGCTCCCTAATACGTTCGGCCATCTGGGCTGGAGTAAGCCCAAGGGCTTGTTGGCTTTGCAAGGGACTGGCGTGATCAACCAATTTATCAGGAATGCCAATTCTAAAAACTGGAACTAGAACATCATGATCATTAAGCGACTCAACCACAGCTGCACCGAAACCACCAGCAAGAGCACCCTCCTCCATCGTGACAAGACGACCGATGCGGCGGGCCAACGGGTGGATCAGTGCTTGATCAAGTGGCCTCAAAAACCGAGCGTTAATAACGGTGGCCTTTATACCTGTTTTCTGTAATAGCTGAGCAGTGATAATGGCGGCAGGCACCATCACTCCATAGGCAACGATCAAGAGATCGTCACCTTCACAAAGCACTTCTCCACGACCAATCGGCAAAGGCTCCCAACCTTCCTCAAGCAGAGCTACACCCTCGCCAGATCCCCTTGGGATGCGAAGCGCTGTTGGGCCTTGATGTTGAAGGCAAGTCACCATCATGCGTTGAAGTTCAGCCTCATCTTTCGGTGCCATGACAGTGAAATTGGGGATGGCTCGGAAATAGCTGATGTCGTATTGGCCCTGATGAGTTGGCCCATCAGCACCAACGATGCCAGCGCGATCCATCACGAAAACAACGGGTAGGTTCTGTATACCCACGTCATGAATCAGCTGGTCATAGGCACGCTGCAAGAATGTGCTGTAAATAGCCAGTACAGGCTTAAGGCCCTCGCAAGCCATGCCAGCGGCAAGGGTTACAGCGTGCTGCTCAGCAATGCCAACATCTATGTACTGATCTGGGAGAGCCTTTTGTAGTAAGTCAAGACCAGTGCCAGTAGCCATCGCAGCTGTGATTCCCACCACAGTGCTGTCCTGCTCACAGAGTTTTATAAGCGTCTGACCAAATACCTTGCTGTAGCTAGGTGGCTTCGACGTTTTGGAAGGAAGCGCTTTACCAGTAGTTAAATCGAATGCAGACTGAGCGTGATAGCCAACTTGATCTGCCTCTGCATAGGGATAACCTTTGCCCTTGGTGGTGACTACATGAACAAGCACCGGTCCGCCGACCCGGTGAGCCATCTCAAAGGTACGAACCATACGAGCAATGTCATGACCATCAATAGGCCCCATATAAGTGAAGCCAAGCTCCTCAAAAACAGCCCCCACCTTTGGCACTGACCATCGGCGCATGCTGCCTTTAAGGAGGTCAAGCTCAGCTGGTAACTCTCCTCCCATAAAAGGAAGGCTCTTAACTCTTTCCTCGACGCTGTCAGAAATGAACTGCAATGGCGCACTATGGCGCATGCGATTCAAATGAGTCGACAACGCACCCACTGGCGGTGAAATAGACATGTCGTTGTCGTTTAGGACAACCAAAAATGGCGTGTTGGGCATATGGCCCGCATGATTTATGGCTTCAAGGGCCATGCCACCAGTGAGCGATCCATCTCCTATGACTGCAACACATTTGAACGATTCTCCGCGTCGCTCACGAGCAACTGCCATGCCAAGTGCTGCAGATATTGATGTGCTTGCATGCCCAGCCCCAAAATGATCGAATTGGCTTTCGCTGCGTTTGAGATAACCGGCAACACCGCCCTGCTGGCGCAGGGTATCGAAGTCACCATATCGACCAGTTATCAACTTGTGGGGATAGGCCTGATGGCCGACATCCCATACAACACGATCGTGATCTAAATCAAGAGTTTGGTACAGGGCAAGCGTGAGTTCAACAACACCTAACCCCGGTCCCAAATGTCCACCACTAGTTGAAACCACCTCAAGATGGCGTTCGCGAATCTGACGTGCCACATCCTCAAGCTCTGCATCGCTCAAGCCATGAAGCTGATTCGGATGGGTTAGCTCGCTCAGACGCATTCGCGTTCCAATCCCATTCCAATAATTGCAATCTAAGTGCTATTAGCTATAGATCGGCGTGAGCAGCCCTGGCAAGTGCAATCAGTTGTTGGATCAAGATGTTGCGAAACTGATGCTATGGACAATTATCTTCAAAGGATTCTGAGGGCACGTGTCTACGACGTGGCTCAGGAAACCCCCCTGGAACTAGCCAAAAACCTAAGTCGGCGTCTAAACAACCAGATCTGGTTAAAGCGTGAGGACCTACAGCCAGTCTTCTCTTTCAAACTTCGTGGTGCTTATAACCGTATGGCTCTCCTCAGCGAGGAAGAGTTGCAGCGTGGCGTAATTGCCTCAAGTGCTGGCAACCATGCACAGGGTGTGGCTCTTAGCGCTTCTCATCTCAATTGCAGAGCTGTGATCGTGATGCCAGTCACCACACCCGAAATGAAAACAAGGGCAGTGCGTGCTCTTGGTGCTGAAGTTGCGCTTCATGGAGAGACTTACGACGAGGCCTATAAAGAGGCCCACCATCGGAGTGTTACTGAGGGGCTCACATTCATCCATCCCTTTGACGATCCAGAGGTGATTGCTGGGCAAGGCACCATCGCTCTAGAAATCCTTCGTCAAAGCAAGCAGCCACCAGATGCAATTTATGTGGCAGTGGGAGGTGGCGGATTGATCGGCGGAATAGCCAGCTATGTAAAAAGCCTCTGGCCAAAAGTAGAAGTGATCGGTGTTGAACCCCATGACGCTGCTGCAATGACGCTCTCACTTGAAGCTGGCGAACGCATTGAGTTGACAAAAGTTGGTCTATTCGCCGATGGCGTAGCTGTACGTCAAGTAGGAGTACACACCTTCTCAATAGCTCAGATGCACGTGGACTCAATGGTGACGGTAAGTACCGATGAAATCTGCGCAGCGATCAAGGATGTATTTGAAGACACACGCTCAATTCTCGAACCAGCTGGTGCTTTAGCGATTGCTGGCATGAAGGCAGATATTGCCAAGCGGGATCTGCATGATCGCAACCTGGTCGCGGTGGCCTGTGGCGCAAATATGAATTTTGACCGGCTCCGATTTGTCGCCGAGCGAGCTGAACTTGGAGAAGAAAGGGAAACAATGCTCGCTGTGGAGATACCTGAGCAAGCAGGCAGCCTTAGGAAACTTTGCGATGCACTAGGGGATAGGAGCCTTACGGAATTCAGTTATCGAATGGCGGAAGGGCATAGAGCTCACATCTTCATGGGGGTGCAAGTTGAGAACATCGAAGATCGAAACAAGCTTTTAACAAGACTGCAGACATCAGGTTTCCCCTGCCTTGATCTAAGCGACGACGAACTGGCCAAAATGCATCTTCGTCACATGGTTGGTGGAAGACTGCCCGCCTCAGCCAAAGACCTATGCCGAAATGGATGCAGAGAGCTTCTATATCGCTTTGAGTTCCCAGAACGCCCAGGTGCACTAATGACCTTTGTAAATACCCTTAATCCTGAATGGAGCATCAGCATCTTCCACTACCGCAATCACGGTGCTGATGTTGGCAAGATTGTTGTAGGTGTGCTGGTACAAGAAAGCGAAGTGGCTGATTGGAAACGCTTTCTTGATGAGCTTGGCTATCCAAGCTGGGAAGAAACTGGCAACCCTGCCTACGACTTATTCCTGGGTGCGCAGACCGTTTGATCGCGGTAACTTGGCGTATTCAATAGCAGGGCCTGCCATGGCCACCGATTCCCCAACTCAAAAAAGGGGTGAGGTCGCAATTATCTCCTTGCCAGCACGACTGGAAGCGATTCTCTATTTGAAGGGGCGACCTATTGGCCTCAAAGAGATGGCAGAGCTAGCCCAGGAAACTGAGGAGCACATTGAACAAGCCCTAATGGCTTTGATGGCCGGATATGCACAAAGAGATACAGCCCTTGAGATTCATGAAAATAACGGCCGCTATAGCCTTCAGTTGTGTACAGGACTTGGCGAGCTCGTACATAACCTGTTGCCCATTGATCTCTCCATAGCAACGCTTAGAACCCTTGCCACAATTGCATTGAAGAAAAGAATTCTTCAATCGGAACTAGTTGACCTACGCGGATCAGGTGCCTACGACCACATCAAAGAACTAGTTGCTCAAAACTTCATCGAGCGAAGACGGCAAAGCGAAGGAAGGTCCTACTGGCTCACCCTCTCTGAAAAATTCCATCGCACCTTCTCAGTGCTTCCTGACTTGGGTTCAGCCGAACCCCCTCAGGTTGCATAGAGTTCAGATGTTGACGAAGTACGCCAATGAACATTCTTGTCACCATCATTCAGGTTCTTCTTGAGACACTCTCTATTTATCTGTTCGTTTTATTTGTAAGGGTTCTGCTGAGCTGGTTCCCGAATCTGGATTGGGGAAATCCTGTGCTGAGCACGGTGAGCTCGATCACTGACCCCTACCTAAATGCCTTTAGAGGTTTAATCCCTCCCATGGGAGGCCTTGATCTTTCGGCACTACTGGCATTTTTTGCTATTTACGCTATGCAGTGGGCCCTAAATCAAGCGATGTATTTTGCCCTATCTGCTGGTCAGCCCTTCTACAGCTGACCCATTGTTTTATCCAATGAAAGCAACTCACCACTTGATCCCCACAATGCACCAGGATCAATTGCCTGCTCTAGCGGTAACAACTCATCTTCCTCACCAGCACGGGTACGAACAGGAGCTTTGAAACCTTTTGCTTTGGCACCCTTCACTTGTAAGGGACCTGGCGTTCCTAAAGGAATCGCTAAGCGCAATGCAAAAAAACTTTTACCTGGTTGTACATCGCCAATAGATCCAACACGAGCACGATTTGGCAGAACAGGTTCACCACTCGGGTCCAAGATTTGAGCAAAAACATCACTATCAATCACTGCGGACTTGCCCGGATTTGTCACCTCACCGGAGAGCACATAGCAACTCGAGCCAACTGGTCTAGCTAAACTTGGTTGGGCGCCAGGATCCGTTGGTTCACAAGCATCAATACTCAGCTGACTCAAGCTGAGATTTGCCGCTAAAGCTTGACCGCATAGAGCAAGGCTGAAAACCATCAACAAGCTTGCGAAAACAGCCTTTATCAAGGTGCTATGCAAAAAATTCATGATCATCGATCATCACCACTACCAGCAATCTGACCACGCGCTGCCCGACTAGACAACTTATCGAGATTTGCTTGTGCGACATCTTCTAGATCAAAGCCGAGTTCGCTAGCTAACTGGGCTACATACCAAAGAACATCACCCAATTCAAGCTTGATAGCTTCGCGTGTATTCAGATCAAAAACACCCTGTCTGTCACGGAGGACCTTTTTAACCTTGTCGGCCACTTCGCCAGCCTCTCCTGCAAGCCCAAGGGTTGGATAGATAGGATTCTGGCCAACATCTGGATAGCGTGCCGTAGCACGAGCTCCACGTTGGTATTGATTAATGTCCATACCAAATACAATCACAACGCTGTGAAGAACAGCCTATTTACGCCTGGATGGTAGTTTCCGCGATGTTTCAGCTTCCGTTGATGTCCCAGATTGATCTGACACGACGGACAAAAATCGTTGCCACCATCGGTCCGGCAACTGAAACCCCTGAGCGAATCAGGGATCTAGTGCAGGCTGGTGCAACAACCTTCAGGTTGAATTTTTCACATGGAGACCACAGCGAGCACGCCAAGCGCATCTCCACCATTCGAGAGGTGTCTAAAGATCTGGGAACGCACATAGGCATCCTTCAAGACTTGCAAGGCCCGAAAATTCGCCTTGGTCGTTTTAGTAAGGGACCAATCACACTGCGCAATGGAGATCCATTCGCCCTGACCTCAAAACAGGTTCAATGCGATCAAACAGTGGCAACTGTCACTTACGGGAACCTTGCTAACGAAGTCACAAGTGGCAGCCGAATCCTGCTTGATGACGGTCGGGTTGAGATGAAGGTTGAACGGGTTGATAGTTCAGAACAAACCTTGCATTGCATAGTCACTGTTGGGGGTGTGCTCTCAAACAACAAGGGAGTGAACTTTCCTGATGTACAGCTATCGGTTCGAGCCCTTACCGAGAAAGATCGCCAAGATCTTGCTTTCGGCTTACAGCAAGGCGTGGATTGGGTTGCACTGAGCTTTGTTCGCAACCCGTCGGACATGCGAGAAATCCGAGAACTAATCCGCCAACAAGGCCACAGCACGCCAGTGATAGCAAAGATTGAAAAATTTGAAGCAATTGATCAGATCGATGCGCTACTTCCTCTCTGTGATGGCGTCATGGTTGCCAGGGGTGACCTAGGCGTAGAAATGCCTGCAGAGGAAGTTCCACTACTGCAAAAAGATCTAATCCGCAAAGCAAACAGCCTTGGGATTCCGATCATCACAGCAACCCAAATGCTCGACTCGATGGCCTCAAGTCCCCGACCCACACGAGCTGAAGTAAGCGATGTAGCAAATGCAATCCTTGATGGCACTGATGCGGTGATGCTCTCCAACGAAACCGCAGTAGGCGACTACCCAGTGGAAGCGGTACAAACCATGGCAACGATCGCAAGACGCATTGAACGGGACTATCCCCAACGACCAACCGATAGTCATCTCGCAAGCACCATCCCTAATGCCATCAGTGCAGCAGTGAGCAGCATTGCCAGGCAACTCACTGCTGCGGCAATTGTGCCGCTTACTAAAAGTGGAGCCACAGCACACAATGTCAGCAAATTCCGTCCTGCGACACCGATTTTGGCGGTCACCAGTGAGTTGAGCGTCGCTCGAAGACTGCAGTTGGTCTGGGGTGTAACTCCTCTACTAATCCCAAACCAAGAGAGCACCACAGCAACGTTCAGTAAAGCCATGGCTGTTGCCCAAGAAATGGGCTTACTTAAGGAAGGAGATCTTGCAATCCAAACCGCTGGAACTCTGGCCGGTGTTAGTGGATCAACCGACTTGGTGAAGGTGGGAATTGTTAGTGAAGTAATTGGTCGCGGTGTCGGGATCGGCAACGGAACTATTAGCGGCAAAGTCAGACTCGCCCTATGCCCAAGCGACTCGGCCCGAATTGAACCAGGGGAGATTCTCGTGCTACGCGAAACAAGTGCTGATTATCTCGATTCAATCCAAGAAGCTGGAGGAGTAATTACAGAACATCAGGATGAAAACTGCCAAGCCGCAGCGATCTCAAAACGACTCGGCGTTCCAATCATCACTGGTGTAACCAATGCCACTAGGAATCTTCGTGAAGGAGAAGTGATAACGATGCAGCTTCAGAAAGGCACAATCCATCGAGGTGCCGGCAACAACATGCCAATGAAACTCGACTCAATGCTCTAAAGGGTTATGGCCAGCAAGCTGCCTCTCATCGAAACGGTGAGCATGGCTTTCACAACCCTCAAAGCCAATCGATTGAGAAGTCTGCTGACAATGCTCGGCATCGTAATTGGCAATGCTTCGGTGATCACTCTCGTTGGTGTTGGACGTGGAGCTCAGAATCTCGCAGAAGCACAACTAAGCAACCTTGGTGCCAATGTGCTGTTTGTGGTGCCAGGCAATAACGACACACGCCGGCGAGGTGTTGCTTTCCCAAAAACTCTAGTAATCGAAGACGCAGAAGCAATCGCTGAGCAAGTTCCTAGCGTCAAACGAGTCGCTCCACAAATAACCTCTAGCGAAGTGATTCAGTCAGGACCTAGAAGTGCCACCAGTTCAATCTCCGGGGTAACGCCAACATTTCTACTGGTTCGCAACTTCGATATAGCCCGCGGGAGATTTATTAGTGATCAAGACCTCCGTAGTGCACGAAATGTAGTGGTAATTGGTCCAGATATCGTTGACAAATTGTTCCCAACGAGCGAGGCCGTCGGCGAGACCCTGCGAATCAAGGACCAATCATTTGATGTGATTGGTGTAATGGCGGCTAAAGGTGCTGTTTTTGGCAACAATCAAGATGAAAGCGCCTACATCCCGCTCACAACGATGGTGAGCAGACTCGTAGGCAGAGACCCAACCTATGGAATCAGCCTCAGTTTCATCAGTGTAGAAGCCAAAAATGAAGCAAGCACAGGAGCTGCAAAATTTCAAATTACAAACCTTCTCCGCCAGCGGCATCGAATTCTCCGCGATGATGATTTTGCGGTTAGATCACAGAAAGATGCCCTAAGCATCGTTAACACCATCAGCGGTGGCCTAACACTCATGCTGGCGGCAATCGGCGGGATATCGCTACTGGTAGGAGGCATCGGAATAATGAATATCATGCTTGTTTCGGTAAGTGAACGCACAGAAGAAATAGGGCTGCGAAAGGCTCTAGGAGCTCGCAGTGCCGATGTTTTAAATCAATTCCTAGTCGAATCTCTCGCCCTTGCGTCCCTCGGGGGGGTGATAGGCACAACGTTGGGTGTTGGCACTGTTACAGCCATTGCCGCATTAACTCCTCTGCCAGCAACTATCGGAGTAAGCATGGTTCTGATCACCGTGAGCCTATCGGGTTCAATTGGTTTGTTTTTTGGTGTTGTACCGGCAAGAAGAGCGGCAAAACTCGAGCCAATTGTCGCCCTGCGACGCCTTTGACTGCCAGTATGTCTTCAAAGCATCTTCAAACAAAGAGTTTTTATTATTAGATTAATTATCGACTGGTAGCAAAGAATGCATTTATAGACATAGCTAAATTGCTGCGGGCAATTGCTAAGCCATTTACATTTGATTAGAGCAGCCAAAAGGTATTTACGGCAAAAATATTTCTTGGCCAAAACTGCTGATTTTAGATACTTGATCTGAAGTTGAATTAGGGAATGGCTCTGGATTCAACATGGATAGAACAAATAAATGGCTTCCAGCCAACGATCTAACCATCAACACCGTTACAGTCAGTAAACCATCGTGCAACAGATGAATCAGCGCTGGCGTCTTATTGCTCTCTGGCTGCTCCCAATCGTTGTGGCCTTGCTTCTGAGCTGGCAAATTTTGGGAAGTGGCAAGCTCACCGGCACACAAACCAGTGGCACAACACCTCCGCCCCGCAATGCTGCTGTAACGCGCATGAGCTACGGCCGCTTTCTCGACTACGTAAAAGCAGGCAGGGTCACGTCAGTTGACATATACGAAGGTGGAAGAAATGCGGTGGTAGAAGCCGTAGATCCTGATCTCGACAATCGAGTACAACGACTGCGTGTTGACCTACCTGGTCTGGCCCCAGAATTAATCAACACTCTTAAAACTGAAGGGATCAGTTTTGATATTCACCCTGCTCGAACCACTCCTCCAGCCCTAGGCCTCTTAGGCAATCTCCTCTTCCCGCTACTACTGATTGGAGGCCTAATTCTGCTGGCCCGTCGCTCAAGCTCCATGCCAGGTGGGCCTGGTCAAGCTATGCAGTTTGGTAAAACCAAAGCTCGCTTCGCGATGGAAGCTGAAACAGGCGTCAAATTTGATGATGTCGCCGGCATCAACGAAGCCAAGCAAGATCTTGAAGAAGTGGTGACTTTCCTAAAACAACCCGAACGCTTCACATCTGTAGGTGCTCAGATACCAAAAGGGGTTCTGCTTGTAGGTCCTCCAGGCACAGGTAAAACACTTCTCGCAAAAGCAATTGCTGGAGAAGCAGGAGTTCCCTTCTTCTCTCTCTCGGGCTCAGAATTTGTTGAGATGTTCGTTGGCGTAGGGGCAAGTCGTGTGCGCGACCTCTTCAAAAGAGCAAAGGAAAATACACCTTGCATAATCTTTATTGATGAAATTGACGCAGTGGGACGTCAAAGAGGTGCAGGAATTGGTGGCGGAAATGATGAACGGGAACAAACTCTTAATCAACTACTAACAGAGATGGACGGCTTTGAGGGGAATAGTGGCATCATCATTATCGCTGCTACAAACCGTCCAGATGTCCTCGATTCTGCCCTGATGCGTCCAGGTCGTTTTGACAGACAAGTATCTGTGGATTCACCTGACATCAAAGGACGTCTTTCAATCCTGGAAGTGCATTCACGTAACAAGAAACTTGAGGAGAAGCTTTCACTAGAAAACATCGCACGTCGAACACCTGGATTCACTGGTGCAGACCTTGCCAACCTGCTTAATGAAGCGGCAATTCTTACAGCTCGCCGTAGAAAGAAAGCAATCAGCCTTGCTGAAATAGATGATGCCGTTGACAGAATCATCGCCGGAATGGAAGGAAGGCCTCTAACTGACGGCCGTAGCAAACGACTAATCGCTTATCACGAAGTTGGTCATGCATTGGTTGGAACACTAGTAAAAGATCACGATCCCGTTCAAAAAGTTACGTTGATTCCAAGAGGCCAGGCTCAGGGGCTCACTTGGTTCTCACCCGATGAAGAACAAATGTTGATTACTCGTGCCCAGCTAAAGGCGCGAATCATGGGAGCACTAGGTGGACGGGCTGCAGAGGATGTCGTCTTCGGCGATGCAGAGGTCACCACGGGTGCAGGTGGTGATATCCAACAGGTTGCATCTATGGCCCGCCAAATGGTCACAAGATTCGGGATGAGTGATTTAGGACCTGTCTCGTTGGAGAGTGGCAATCAGGAAGTATTTCTTGGACGTGATCTGATGACCCGAAGTGATATTTCAGACGCAATCTCTCACCAAATAGATCAAGCAGTGCGAAAAATGGTAAAGCTTTGCTATGTCGAAACAGTTCAACTTGTTAAGCAGCATCGTGGAGCAATGGACACCCTTGTCGAAATACTAATTGAGAAAGAAACCATTGATGGAGATGAGTTTCGATCAATCGTAAATGAATTCGCTTCAATCCCAGAAAAAGAAAGAAGCATAGCCTTACTCAACACCCAAGACCAATAAATTAGTAAACCAATAAATAAGCAAGTAGAATCTACACTAATCAAAAAAGCTGAGCACACACTATTTTGCAATTATCTCTAGTAGATTTACCTGCCAGGGCACACTAAAAGATGGACTGTCTTACAAAAATGACAAAATCTATTTTTTAGGCTTAACACAAGAAATCCAACTTATGATTCTATATTCATATTTAAATCAAAACGTAATGCTAGAAATGCCAGCTTGAGAGCAAAGGAAAAATGTTTAATATCGTCTTATAAATGATGATCTAACTGTAAATATCAACCTAAAACCAAGCAACATCACTCAACAGAATGTACAGGACGTTTGTCGATAACTGTATCCACTATGCCGTAACTAACTGCCTCAAAAGGTGACATGAAAAAATCCCGATCAGTATCTTCCTGTATTCTCTCCAGAGGCTGGCCTGTACGTTCAGCCAAGATAGAGTTTAAACGGTCCTTGATGTAAAGGATCTCATCAGCCTGAATACGAATATCACTAGCTTGTCCACTAGCACCACCAAGCGGTTGGTGAATCATTATTCGAGAATGCTGCAGGCTGCTGCGCTTACCTTTGGCACCTGCACAAAGCAAGAAGGCACCCATACTTGCAGCTAGCCCTACACACACAGTGTGAATATCTGGCTTTACATGCTGCATTGTGTCGAAAATACCAAGGCCGTCATAAACTGAACCGCCCGGCGAGTTGATATACAAAAAGATATCCTTATCTGGATCCTCTGCTTCTAGAAATAACATCTGAGCAACTATTCGGTTGGCAGAATCGCTCGTAACAGTTTCACCCAGGAAGATAATCCTCTCACGCAGCAAGCGCGAATAAATATCAAAGGCCCTTTCTCCTCGGCCCGACTCTTCAATCACTATCGGGATCATGCTGCTCTGCTCGGTTTTCACGATCCTAACGGTGTCATCAGCGACGCTAAGGTCAAATCATACTGAGCTCGGACCAGGCACTTGAGTGACCGAAAGACCATTG
This sequence comes from Prochlorococcaceae cyanobacterium ETNP18_MAG_14, assembly GCA_030741055.1. Classification (GTDB taxonomy): domain Bacteria; phylum Cyanobacteriota; class Cyanobacteriia; order PCC-6307; family Cyanobiaceae; genus Prochlorococcus. The sequence continues at coordinate 19,383 of JASLWC010000010.1, forward strand.
CTGACAGCAAACGTGCGTTCAACCATGACTTCCCACACGTCATACCAGCTCTATACAAACGCACAGCAGATGAACTTCTTGTCGAGCTCCATCTGCTGAGTCACCAGAAGGATTTCCAACCCAACGCACTCTTTGCTGTTGGCCTTGACCAGGTTTTTGATGCCTTTACCCGTGGATACCGTCCGGAAGCTCACCTACAGGCACTCTTCAATGCCCTGTGTCGTAGCTGCGGATTCGATCCAAATACTTTGCGCAAACAGGCCCAAAAAACCCTTGATTCAGTAAGCGATCACAATCTTAAAGATGTCCAGAATTGGATCCAACAACAAGGCGAAGGCGCTCCCGATGCTCTGGCACAAGCCTTACGTAGTAGCAGCCAAAACACAATTCATTATTCTCGTCTGATGGCTGTTGGCCTGCTGCGGCTTCTGGCCTCTGCCCAAGATGATGAGTGCACGAAGCCTGAACGACTAAGCGAAATAGCCCATGAGCTCAGCGAATTAATTGGACTCCCCAAGGCCAGAGTTGAAAAAGACTTGAACCTCTACAACAGCAACCTGGAAAAGATGGCTCAGGCTGTAGAACTAATCGAGGAAACCATTGCATCAGAACGCCGAAAACAAGAAAAAAAGGAAGCCGACAAACTGAACAATGAATCAGGAGATCGCATTGCTCAGGGGCGCGAAGCAGGTTCTAATCTCAGCTGACCAGACATCCACCACCAATGACGGTTGTCTGACTTGATACCTGGCAATGAATTCAGTTTGATGCCAATTTCACCTGCCTGCTTAACCAAGCTGGGCCAACGACCATCAAGCAACCCCAAACGATTCAACCCTGCTGTATCAGCAGAAAATCTCATCACATCACCACCAAGTGAGGGCATAGATTGATTAATGATCAAAGCTGGATAGGGAGCTGCACCTAAAGCGATATTAAGAATCGTGAGTTCACCATTTTGTTGCTGCCAAGCCCATCCCCCAACAACAGAATCATCCTGATGTTGACGCCAAAGTGTCATATCAAAAAGATCACCATTAATATTTTGACTGTTTTTCGTAACAGCTTTAGTATCCTTAATTAAATCACGATTCTCTAATCGTTGGCCAATAGTTTTTAATATCGGCTTCCATTTAGAAGGGCCTTCTGGAAGCGCGAATTGCATTTGAAGGCTAGCCTTGAAAGTACCTTTCAACTGTTTATGTAATATCAACGAAAAGGGGGCTGAAGCTAATTTCAGTCTAGATGCTGGTTGTAGGTCATAGTAAGTCTCAAGCGAATTCTGAATAAGTTTTTTGGAAAGCAAACTGCCAAAGAGCAAATCCGTTTTCTTCGCACTGAGCCTTAATAAAATCTGCTCAGAATCACTTTTCGATGGCAAGTCATAAGAAAAGGAATAATACCGAGAAGGCTCGGCATTAAGGAATACAGGTGCTGAGGCAAGAGAGCGTAAGCCAACCACTCCTTGCCAACTAAGTTTATTTTGATCACTGCTCAGAGACAAACATCCAAAACGTGAAAACTGAAGAATTGATGCCATTGACCCACTTATTGCAGCCAAACCTGCAGGTCGCCACATCAAAGCGGGTCCACTTTTTAAAACAGATTTGCAGTAACGCTGTAAATCTGAAGTGCTAATTGATTGTTTAACCGGCTGCTGCTCTAATCCTTGTATTAGTTGTTGACGATGTAAGGCATTAGAGCCAATCGCAACCAAGTCACCAAAATGATAGGCGGCAACAAGAGGATTACTCTTAATCGGCCAGATAATCGCTGGAACGATTAAATAAGCCTCTCCATCATCCGCCCATGCTTGCCACCAGATACCACGCCCCTGACGGCGCCAAATTTCACTGGCCATATTGATACCAAGTCGTTCCTGCCATAGACGTGGGGGAGAACGTTGCGAATCCCCTTCAAAACTCTGCAACAAATTCATCCTTGTCATCAACCATAAAAATCTCTGTTCTTGTTCGGCTGGGATCAACGAAAAATGATCTTTTAAAAAAAGCAACCCTATGCTTGGCAGCAAAAGCAATGCAAACAAGCCTGTAGAGGTGAGAGGTAAATCATAAAAAAGGTTCTTTATCCGCTTCAGCATTTATAGGCAGGAAAGATTCTTAAACAGCGTTGACTTTTAAGCAATGCCAAAAGCTGGTCACTTCTTCTTCTGTTCTAATTTTTTTCGACGGCGACGATCACTCCATTCGACTATTGATAAATAAGCCACTGCTGCGGTCACAAAGATCAGCAGTGTGATGGCGGTATAGGACAGGAGCTGATTAGTTCCTGGGAGTTGGAGAGCCTCAGGCACCTCAGAAGTTCAGTGATCCATCGCCATTACGTCCCCATACGACCATAGCGATAGAGAAACTGAACACAGCCGCCAAAGAGGCCCAGGCGAGAGTGAACAACATAGAAGACGAGACTGAGATTGATCTAGCCTTTTAAGGCTTCAACCATTTTACACGTCACAGCCGTTTCATCAGTCATGACGTTTGCGACTCCCGGTTCAGCACCAGTTCTGGAACGTACCAAGGAAACCAAGAAGTATCCGGAAGCCCGCGTGATCGTCCTTAACGATGATGTAAACACTTTTCAGCACGTGGTCGATTGTCTATGCAAGATCGTTCCAGGCATGAATGAAGAACGTGCCTGGAACCTTGCCCATCAAATCGATGGGCAAGGTTCAGCAGAGGTCTGGTGTGGCCCACTTGAACAAGCAGAGCTCTACCACCAGCAACTGGCTGGGGAGGGACTGACCATGGCGCCACTTGAACAGTGTTAGGACAGCAAAGGCGTCAATCAAAATCAAAGCTGACCATCTGAGTACCCCTATATCAGAAGGCCTAGAAAGCTTTAACCATTAACCAATACAAAGATTCTTTTGGGACTAAACCCTCGAGCTCCTAAACCAATAGCAAAAAACTGATAAAGGCATTGCTAAAAAACATCTCAAAAACCTGTCAGAGCAGCCAACTAAAACGCAAAGCCAACTGCCATAGAATTAGGTATTAATGACTACAGCGGCGTAGGTCCAAGAAGATTTCAAATGCTCCAAAACCTAATCAAACAAAGAAAGACAGCACATGAGCCTCAATCTGTAGCTCATTTTTCATGGCATCTTTAGCTAATTTCGAGCAGTAAAGACAGTTGATGTTGTGATGGGCCGGGTTGTAATCACCCACAGCACTTATGTAGAAGGCCTGATTACTTGGTTAAAGGCCCTTGCCGCGGATAAAAACATCCAAACCATTACTCCCGCAGTAATCAAACGCGTCAAAGGTCGTTGTCCAGAACTCCAACTAAGAATTTCCACACCGATCAAAGGTGGATACAAGCTGGTTGCCAGACGAGGAAGCTCAGTACAGGAAGTTTTTGTGATCACAAATCTGGACAAATCAGCACTGCTGCAAAGTTTGAACCTCAGCCGCCCAGGGCCGGGAAAGAGATGAACCGCCGTGCCGTGCGAGCCCCAGTGTTCGACCTGGAAGAACCAGAAGAGGAAGCAAAGTGGGGATTCGTTTCCGGCAGCAAGACCGGTCTACGTCACCGTCACGACAGCCTCCCCAAGTCGAGAGAGAGTCAGATCAGAGCACTAGAAAAAGGCCGTCACCAACAAAGCAGTTCAATGAGAATTTAAGCGAGATTGGTTCCCTGCGTCGGCCAGATCGAGCGAATACGATCCAAAACAGATGCAGCTTCCTTGCCTCGGCTCACCGCATCAACACCATTGAGAAGCACGGTCACATGACCAAGCTTTCGTCCTGGAGTTTCGCAATCCTTTCCATACCAATGGACATGGAAGTGCTCAAAGCTGCGCAGGCTCGAAAGGCGGTCTGCCAGAGAAGCAACCTTCCCTTCTACTAATCCGAGCAGGTTGACCATCAGTGCGCCAGGTGCTTTGAGCTCAGGTGAAGGCACTGGTAAACCGGCCGCTATGCAGAGTTGTTGATCAAACTGGCTGCTATTACAGGCCTCAATCGAAAAATGTGCGGAATTATGGGTGCGCGGCGCAATTTCATTGACCTGTAGTCCGTCAGGTCCGTAGAAAAACTCAATCGCAAGCACACCAACGTAATTGAGCTTCATAAGAAGAGAAGCGGCCATGTTGTATGCCATGGCTTCTACGGCATGCTCAACGCTCGCAGGGGCAATTACCCAATCACATACCTGCTGAAACTGATGGGTCTCCGCTAGTGGTAGGCAACGTACCCGGCCCTTAAGATCTCTGCTCGCAACAATGGCTAGCTCCTTTTCAAATGGCACCAATACCTCAAGCAACCAATTAGCCGAATCAACTGATTGAAGAAGCTGGGTCAACTCCTTTGTATTGCTGAGCACTTTGGTTCCTTTGCCGTCATATCCCCATCGGCTGGACTTGGCCATCACCGGAAAATTCCAACCAGACGGAAGCTTGGGCTGATCAGAGCAAATCGAACTCAACAAAGCCCATTCAGGACAAGGGAAACCTATTTCGCCAAGCAACTTTCGCTGTGAGATTTTGTCGACCAAAGGAGCCAACGCCCTCAAAGACGGACGAAAAGGCACTCCTTCTTGCTCAAGGGGCATGAGTTCTTCAATGTTGACCCATTCGTTCTCAAAGGTGACGCCATCGCAACCCTGGACAAGTTGCCTGGTTCCGTCGACCTCTACTGGATGCGTAGCAACTATTCGGCTCGCCTCAATAGCCGCAGGGTCGTTTTGCGAACCAGTCTGAACAATAACATCTACACCACGCCTTCCTGCTGCTTGCACCAACATCAAAGCCAGCTGACCTCCGCCAACTACCCCAATCAATGGACTTGCAGAACCACTCATGCAAAGAGGATTAACCAGAGAATCCTGGAAGCTTGGCATCTCAGTAAAAAATCTAATTTCAGAGCAAGCTCTGGTCGCCAGCAAATGTCAAACGCACTGCCGTAAGCAACATCACCAATAGGAACAACGCCAAACCAATAGTGCAGGCATAACTTATCTCAAGCTCAGCAAAAGCCTGGTCATACACGTAATAAACAATTGTTCGTGTTGAATCAGCGGGGCCCCCCTTAGTCATCAAGAACACCTCTTCGAATACTTTTGTGGCAGCAATCGAGGAAACCACCGCCACCAAGGTCACATATGGGCGTAACAATGGCAGGGTGATGTCTAGGTGTTTACGCCAACCCTCACTTCCATCAAGCTCAGCTGCCTCATAAAGCTCACCGGGAATTCCTTGAAGGCCAGCAAGAAAAATCACCATGTAATACCCGAGGCCCTTCCAGAGGGTTACAAGCATTACCGCAGGAAGCGCTAGTAAGGGATTGGTAAGAAACCCGATCGATGTAAATTCTGCTCCAAAAAGAACAGAAAGCCAGCCGTTAATCAATCCATTTTCTGCATAAAGCCAGCGGAAAGCGATTGCCGCAACCACTATTGAAACGAGTACTGGTGTGTAGAACGCACCGCGTAAAAAGTGAATACCCGGCAAAGAACGGTTCACCAATACAGCCAGTGTCAGAGAACCCAAAACAATGGGAGGAACCACACCAACCAGATAAATCAATGTTGTAATGAGAACCCTGATAAACATCGGATCCCCAGCAAGACGCCGAAAGTTGGCCAGTCCCACAAACAGCAAAGGCTCAGTAACGTCTAACCCTGTCTTAGTGAAACTCATCACTAGCGCCATCAGCGCTGGTAAAAGCACAGACAAGCTCAGCAACAGGAGCGCAGGCAAGAGGAATCCCCATGCCGTGAGCGTGTTCCACCAGAACTTTCGTGTAGCCCGAAACAGAGAGCCAGCCATCACCTCACTGCCTGCAATCAAGAGAGATTACGTGGGATCGTGTAATGGCAACCGGCAAAGTCAGATAAGCAGACTTGCCCTTCCCATCCGCTCTTGTGAATAACGACGCCTTTCGTATACCCGTAAAACTCAACCTCAACCCCTATGAGGTGGTAATCGGTGGTTCAGGTTTAAAGGGGATAGGCAAGGAACTGCGCCTAGCGGGAATAAAAAAAGGAATCAAGGTCTTAGTCGTTAGCAATGCTGATGTTGCTGAACCCTATGGTGATCTCTGCCTTGAAAGCCTTAGGGAAAGCGGTTACCAGCCCACACTGCTAATTATTGAGGCTGGCGAAGATCAAAAAACACAAGCAAGCGTTGCCCTGATTCACGATGCTGCCTATGCAGCAAAGCTGGAAAGAGGTTCATTGATGATTGCTCTTGGCGGTGGAGTCGTGGGAGACATGACGGGATTTGCAGCAGCAACCTGGCTAAGAGGTGTTGCGGTAGTTCAGCTGCCCACAACCCTCTTAGCAATGGTGGATGCAGCAATCGGTGGCAAAACAGGCGTAAATCACCCAGGCGGTAAAAATCTGATCGGAGCTTTTCACCAACCAAAACTTGTATTGATTGACCCATCAACACTAAACACATTACCTGAGCGCGAATTCAAAGCAGGAATGGCGGAAGTGATCAAATACGGCGTGATCGGTGACCCAGAACTTTTTGAACTCTTAGAGAACACATCTGAATTAAACAAGCCATCAGAATTGGAACCAGATCTACTCAAGAAAATCCTCGTAAGGTCTGCTGCCGCCAAATCGAAAGTGGTGAGCTCAGATGAGCGTGAAGGAGGGCTACGCGCCATCCTCAATTACGGGCACACCTTCGGGCATGTAGTGGAAACCCTGTGCGGATATGGAACCTGGCTTCATGGTGAAGCTGTCGCCATCGGCATGGTGGCGATTGGGGAGCTCGCGGTTATACGACAGAGCTGGAGCAGGGATGATGCCAATCGGCAAAAGTCTCTAATCGCCAAAGCAGGGCTTCCAACAACTTGGCCCGAGCTCAATCCAGAAGCTGTATTAAAAACTTTGCAAGGTGATAAGAAAGTTAGGGATGGAAAAGTTCGCTTTGTAATGCCCACAGGCATAGGCAAGGTCGAAATTAATAACGACATCAGCAAAGCAGAGATCCAAAACTGCATTTCAAGAATCAGCTAATCGGATCCTCGAGGAAGCGACAGCGAAGCCCCAGTGGCTCTTCAACACCGTAAGGGTTTTGATTCAATTCGAATGCCAGCCAACGAAACTCGCCTAATCCCACTGGGTCAACAAGCCGCAATAGTGCTTCCCTCCTCTGCAAAGCAATAGATAGCTGACTCGAAGGAAGTTTTTGAAGGGCATGCAACTTCTCTGCTAAACCAAGTGCCAAGAGCGCCTGTCCCTGACGTGCCTCACCAAGACGGGTCCAACCCTGTCGTTCTGCAAAAAATTGAAGAGTCTCAAGGCAAAGATGTGCAGTGAGATCCCATTGGCCTGGATCCTGAAGCAGTGCACCACTTGCGATCTGCTGTCGATAAGCCATTAGCGTTCCAGCTGGTCTAGAAGCGCTGTAATAGCGACGAGCCTCAAGGGCATAATCGATAACAAGTAAAGGTCCGCAAGTCAGAGCTTTAGCAGCCTGATGCAACCAAGGCTCAAGCTCACAATGCCATTCACTACACCAGCCATCAGCTGCATCAAGTGGAGGAATCTGAATATCCAGACATACGCGTGCATCAGCTAACGCTGTTAGCAAAGCAGCTGAAAGAGGAAGCTCGGTGAAGCTCAGATGAGACTCAGAATCTAATTTCTCAAGACAAACTCCCTGCCTCCATAAACGCTGATCGCGCCAGACCAACCGTTCAACCGGCAGAGCATCCAACATTTCATGGGCAATCATCACGCCAGTAACAGGAGCTTTAGCCAATTGATCGAAGCTTCGCCAACGAATTGGAACTGTGGTCAAAGGGGCCAATCGCTTTTTTTGTCGAAGAACCATGGCCTGATTTGTCTCAACTAAAATCAGTTCAAGCCTTGGCAGCAAGGCTGGGCAGATTTCCTCAAGAGCAGAGATCAAATCAAAGCTCAAGTCACCCTCCCCAGGGCCAAAGTCCAACAAGGAAAGAGTTCGTTCTTTATCAACAAATTGCTCTAACTGTTCAAACCATTCAGCAAGTTGAATTGCTAGCAGATGGGCAAAGTCATCCCCAAGTGAAGGTGAAGTAGTGAAATCACCCTGACGACCAATCTTCAGCTGACCGGTGCCATAGGCGCCATATTCAGGATCATTCAACGACCACTCCATGAACTTATGGAAGCTGACGCTGCCTCCCGCTTGAGTCAATCGTTTGACTAACCAAGCCGGACAAGGCACAGAAGTGCGATCCATTGGAGAGAATGCCCGTTATCGAGACAGGCCCATGGGAGCACATCACAGGAACAGACATTTAAAAGCCCTGCTGGGATTTTTGCTTTGCCTGATTTGTTGCGGATCTCCTGTATTCGCCTATGACAACCCAGAACTCCTGCCCAAACAGTCGACTCCAGTAGTTGATCTAGCAAAGGCCTTCAGCGCGAACCAGCGTTCCAATCTCGAGAATTCTCTAAGCGAATTCGAAACACGTACTGGCTGGAAATTGCGTGTTCTTACTCAATACGAACGAACTCCTGGTCTTGCCGTTAGGGAGTTCTGGGGTCTGGATGAACGAAGTCTGCTCGTTGTAGCTGACCCACGTGGTGGAAATCTGCTCAACTTCAACGTCGGCGATGCCCTTTACGCCTTAATGCCCCGCACCTATTGGGTAGAGCTACAAACACGCTATGGGAATCAGTATTACGTTAAGGAACATGGAGAGGACATCGCCATCCTCGATGCTCTCGGGGCCGTTGAAACTTGCTTGGATCGTGGAGGCTGCCAGTTTGTTCCTGGGCTGCCCGCAGAACAATGGTTGCTGACCTTCATCACATCATTGCTAGGAGGTGTAGTGGCAGGCTTTGCTTCCTACCCCAAAAAAGAAGGTGAGTTAATCGCTTGGCCTTGGCTATTTCTCCTTTCACCACTTTGGATAATGCTCTTCGGGGTTTTTGGTATTGCTCCTGTTATCTCACGAACTAGCGAGGCTTTACCGCTGTTACGCAATTTTCTGGGTTTCTTCGGAGGCGCTCTAGCGGCTTACCTAATTGCTCAAACTGCCTTTGGTAGTAGCTCTAACCAAGAAAACAAGACTTAAAAACTTGTTTTTGTAAATAGCCTTAAAGGCTGCAAAGAATGGTTGGAGGTTTACATACAGTTCTCTGTGCAGAGCCATCGGCTGCATCTGTTAGATCTTGACGGTGCTGATCCCTAATCTTTCTAAGTTTAGCCAAGTTGAACTTATAAAAACCGTTTAGCTGGGTGAAACGCTTTACAGGTTGACCGTAGTAACTCCTACCGTTAAGAGTAGGAAATGATGCCCATTCCGGAGCCAGCTTTGCCGCCAACAAAGGTGTCATTGACCCTGTATCAGTAAGCCCCATGGCCTTACGACGTTGAACTAAAAAAAGTGCTCCTTGATCCTGGGCTTCTGGTCCAAAACCGCGCAGACCAAGGCTGCGACGAACCATGTCCCATGTAAATGGCATGAATTGATATGCACCTGCAGCAGCACTAGCGTAACGAGAGGAATAAATAACTCGGTTTGGATGCCTTTCTAGCGAGGCCATAAGACCTCCTCCAAACATCACTCTGTAACCAAGGTCATGTCCATTTTTCCAAGTACCTTCAGCAAAACGAATGGTATTCAGTAGAGCCCTGCGTTCTGGAGTAATGATGAAGGGCAGAGATGTTGAAGGGACCTCGTTGGCAGTACTGAGCTTCTGAGATCTTGCTGACAACTCAATAACTGGCAGCGGAGGTAGCAGTGGGGGTAGATGTGGAGATTGAAGCTGAGTATTGGTTGCCTGAGCTGCACTTAATGCGATTGGGAAAGGGATTAAACCTGCGGCAACTGCAGAAATAAAGCGTCTGGCAGTCGAGGCGGGAGTAGTCATACCTTGCATTCAGAGAACAAAAAGCCACCTCGAGCAATGAGGAGGGATTAGAACAAATCCCAGAAGCGAATGGGAGCTGCGCTTAAACGGTTGAGATCATAAACAGATTTATTTAATGATCTGGCCGACTCTGTCGAACCATTCGCAAAGAGACAGGCCGCCTATGACAGTACGCAGGCCGGCACACAGGGAGCTTGGTGGGGCGGCCTGAGAAATTTGCCACAACTAACGCCAAGAAAGGTGAGGGGTAGATTTTGAATAATTAGAGTTTTGAGATCAGAATTGCTGATCTAACTGCAAACTCAAGCACTGCTTGAGCTGCAACTAACGCACCATTGCTAGCCAGAGACTGCTGAGTAGGTGAAACAATCTGTTGATCTAGCTCCCATTCACCAAGTTCCAACGCATGACGCTCAAGTAGCCGATGAGCGGCATAGCGCTGCAAGCCATCAATTAACGCCTTGGACTCCGCAAAACCTTCCCGCTCAAACACATGAAGCCCTACTCCCAGGCTAATTGCTTCACAAAAGCTGCTGTAGCCGGGCTTGCCAAGATGTCTTGCGCAAAATGGGAGCGCATCCAAGACAAGGCTTGATTCAGGTAGATAAATAACGTTTTCAGGCTGTTGATCAGCAAGAGAGGTGTTTGCTGATCGAGGTTGAGGCACCAAAAAGAGATGATCAGGCCAACGTCTGAACAGATCGGGCTTTAGAGCAAAACCCATTCCGCCAAAGCCCACCATCACAATTGGCGCATTGCAAGAAGCCAATTTCTCTTGGAGTGCAATAGGTAATGGTCGAGGCTTTGCAGCTGTTATACCAATGCTCTGCTCTGGCACACCCCAGTCCATTTTCAATGAAAAAGGACATCGCAACAAGTGATGTCCCCTTGCGTACTCAGTTGCCGCGGCTTCTGCATGGGCAAGAAAATAATCACCGAGAGGGTGATATATCTCATCCCAGCCAAAGTTACCCATCCACAACAAAGGAACACCTGCTTGATCTGCCAACTCAGCAGCAGCCGGAGGGATATCAGCAAGAATCATTGCTGGGATTTGTTGAGAGCGAATCCAAGCAGCCTCAGCCGAAATCTGGGCAGGGTTACTTATTTCAAGTTCATGGAGTGCCTTAAGAGTGGCTGAGCTATCAATGCCAAAGGCATGGGTCTGAACCATGCCCACATCCCAACGCAACCTGCGGTGTTCAAACGGGACAGCTCTAAATACAAGGTTCAGAAATCTTTGATCAACATCAGTACTAACCACCAAGCGCAGATCTGGATATAGACGGTGAAGTTCAGTTAATACAGCAGCTTGACGAGCAGCGTGGCCATAGCCATGGCTGCTCAAGCAGAGGTAGATCAGCACGGCATAACAGTTGATTTTGAACTCTGAAAGAGAGTTTGTTCATAAGCCACTGATGCATCAGGAAGGAACCAACGATGACTTGCGGCACTCAGCTGACCATCGACAAACTCGACCCAGGAAAGATGACATAACTCACGTCCAGAGGGATCAAGGCCTCGCCTGGGCACACATGCTGCATTGAGAAAGACCGTGCCAAAGCGATCCTGTACAAACGTTTGCCGACAACCCTGACCACGTTTGAGTTCATGGTGCATGTGACCAAAGACAACCAACTGGGGCACACGATGCTTACGGATACGATCAAGAGCTATAGCCAGATCCTGGTCACCCCAGTCGATCGCAGGGGCTTTCCAATCTCGACCACATGGGCTCTGCATGTCTGAGCCGAGTCCAGTCGGACCTGAATGCGCCAAGACGACAAGTGGCCATTGAGCGGGAGCCTTCATGGCGGCCTCAACGATCCGATCTGCCGAATCATTTACCGACATAGGCCCAAAGTTTGCCTCAACAGCACTAGAAAGATAAAAACCACCACCAGAACTGCAAGGTCGGGCTCCTACTACTGCTACATGAGGGGACCGCCACTGACGCAATCCCCAACCACAATGACGTTCACCTAATAATTTCAATTGTCGGCTCAGGATTTCGCCGGTTTGGTCGCGACCGCGGTCATGATTGCCGAGAATTACCGCTACAGGTAGAGGAAGTTGCTGTATAGCCTTAACCAACTTGAAATCCCCGTCGCTGAGATCACCAACGAAGAGCACTGCATCAGGTTGAAGTTGTATCAACAGATCTCGATCATCAGCCACCCAGGCACCATGTAAGTCTCCAACAATGGCAAGGCGTAAAACTGACAGAACGAATGCTTAGGCTGAAGACATCCTGCCCCAGCAAGAGCAAATGACCGCTGCTTCCGCCGCCGAGACGGTCTCACCGGTCCCACTGAGCAAGACTGAATTACGAAGCGCCATAAACGAGCTGCGTAATGAGCGAAATGCTGTAATTCTTGCGCACTATTACCAAGATCCAGAAATTCAAGATATCGCTGATTTTATCGGCGATTCATTGGAACTTTCACGAAGAGCCGCTGATACAAATGCTGAGGTGATTGTATTTTGCGGTGTTCATTTTATGGCAGAGACAGCAAAGATTCTTAGCCCAGAAAAAACTGTGCTGATACCAGATCTTGATGCGGGATGCACCTTGGCTGACGATTGCCCAGCTGATGAATTTGAAAAATTCCTTAATGAACACCCAAATCATATTGTGGTGAGTTACATCAACTGCAGTGCAGCCGTTAAAGCTCTAAGTGATCTTATTTGCACCAGTAGCAATGCTGTGCATTTGGTAAATCAATTACCGAAAGATCGTCCGATACTATTTGCCCCAGACCAGAACCTTGGGCGCTGGGTACAACGTCAGAGTGGACGTGAGCTGACCTTCTGGCCAGGGAGGTGCGTAGTACATGAGACATTTAGTGAGGAAGCTCTACTAAAATTAAAGATCAAGCATCCACAAGCAGAGGTTATTGCACATCCGGAATGCCTTGAGAATCTGCTTGATCTTTCTGACTTTATTGGTTCAACAAGTAAATTACTAAGACACTCTGAGACTAGTACCTCTAAAGAATTCATTGTTCTTACTGAGCCGGGAATAATTCATCAAATGAAATTGAAAATGCCTAACAAAAGATTCATCGAAGTGCCTGGTATCGATGGTTGTAGCTGTAATCAATGTCCTTACATGAGATTAAACACCCTAGAAAAACTCTGGGTATGCATGAACAGTATGGAACCCACATTAGAAATGGATGACGAGCTGAGATTAAAGGCACTAGTGCCTATAGAACGAATGCTAGAAATGAGTTGATTCGCTATGCAGAGTAAATCAAGAATAGAAAATTTATGCTAGCCAAAAAGTATATATAACAAGTAATAGAAAAAGGTTTGCCAAAATGGAGGCAGACAGAAGGGTAAGTCAAAGACAATATTTTCAGTTATCAAAAGACCAAGGAAACAGTGACAATGAAAATATATGGTTTTATATAATGAAGAGGAAGAAAGGTTAAAGTTCTGATAGAATAAAAGCAATAAATATGAAAATCAGCTTGTTTTTGGTTGATACTTAGCACATCAGTCGTCAATGTGGACTTGGCTAAAAGAATGCAGGAATTGGCAGGGAGTTTAAGCTGGAATCATGAAGATGAGTTCAATTAAAGTATAATAAATTGAAAAACTGGCTTAGGATCTAAAATATAATAATCATTAAAAACCTGTGCCTATATAATTTATTAAAGACAAATGCTACGCCTGCGTAAGGTTGGATTGGTTTATTGCTGTACACCACCACTGTTCTATACGTTCTGACGATCCATACCATAAATCGCCAAAGAGACCGCCATGGGCAGTATTTTCTAGAATCAACTGTCGAGACTGTTTCAAAAGAGCTGAAGTGACTGGGACTAAACCATCACCTTCAACATTTGGATCACCAATTATGCTGCGATATGAACCAGCTGCACTACGTTTAGCAAATCGACTCGCATTCCCACCTTCAAGACTAAGTCGTCCAGCAATAGAAACATAGTCTACGTAGGTTGAAAAACAACAACCAGGATAAAGAGTATCAACGAGAGCTCGTAAAGGTGTGGCTCGCAACGCCTGATGTGGACTGCCAAGCATGACAAGGCGGTTACATCTTTGATAGCCTGAATAAACTCTACTAGAAAAAGGACGATCACCTAAATAAAGACGTAACATCACTCCTCCAGAACTATGTCCAATAAGAGTAACCTTTCCAGTAGGAGATTTAGTTTGCAGTTCTTTGACAGATTGATCTACTCTGTCAAGAAGTCTTCGCCAACCAATAGCCCACGTGGTAAGTAACCAATCAAATTTACTCGAAGGTACCACGCTAACACTTACACCCTGGCTAGACCTTATCCAACTTGCCAAGTTGCCATATGCTTCGTCAGTGATCAAAAAGCCTCCGAGAATTAATACAGGTTGATTAGGGTCTACAAAATGCATTGAAGGGATGGGAATGAATCAAATGCTAAAAATAAAATAATATATAACTATATTTGGCATGTAAGGTTAAATTAAAACCCTATTAGATCATAGCTTATAGTTCATGCTCCTTCAACTAAATAGATATTTTCAAGAAGATTCGAGATGGAAAAAGATCATTTAAACATTATCAACAAAGCGAAAGGGAATAGATTATTAAATAAAACAATTAGCAAAAAAGAGGGGCTATGCAAGTTGCCTATGTATACATGAAATCAATTAGTTTTTAAA
>JASLWC010000110.1 GCA_030741055.1 Prochlorococcaceae cyanobacterium ETNP18_MAG_14
TGCTCTGTGAGGAGAACCTCTACGGCTGCACGGTGCGTTTATTTGAGCAAGTATTTAGTCACTTCGGAGTGCGCACTGCCTGGCTGGATTTCACTGATCCAAATGCAATTAGCGCGATTGCGAAGCAAAAACCCGCACTGATCTGGCTGGAAAGTCCAACAAACCCCCTACTTAAAGTGATCGACCTGGCGGCAGTTTGCGATGCCGCGGCAGCAGAAAAAATCCCAGTAGTGGTAGACAACACTTTCGCGACGGCGGTGCTGCAACGCCCCTTAGAGCTGGGCGCAACACTCTCTCTCACCAGCACTACCAAATACATCAACGGCCATTCCGATGCTCTCGGCGGTGTTGTCTGCACAGCAGACAAGCAATGGCACAGCCGCATGACCTATGCCCAGAAAGCCCTTGGCTTACAGCCCTCACCCTTTGACGCTTGGCTGATCACTCGCGGCATTAAAACCCTGCCACTCAGGCTTGAACGCCAAATCGCTAATGCTGCCGCTCTTGCAGACCAACTCGCCAATCATCCCCGCATGCACTGGGTGCGCTATCCATTCCGTTCAGACCACCCCCAACAGGCTGTAGCTCGCAAGCAGATGAGTGGTGGCGGCGCAATTATCACAGCCAGCCTTATCGCTGACCAATCGCAGACTTACGCATTCTGCAAAAGCTTGCGCTACTTCACGATGGCCGAAAGCCTTGGAGGTGTTGAGAGCCTCATCTGCCATCCCGCCACCATGACCCATGCCTCCGTTGATCCTCAAGTGAAGCAAAAACTAGGCATCGATGATGGTTTGGTGCGCTTCTCTGTTGGCTGCGAAGACCTGGCAGATCTCAGCGCTGACCTGAATCATGCCCTCGAACAATTGCAGTGAGCCCGCGCGACCTACTGCAAAATCCCTGCTGGCACGCTGATGACCTCGGCCAAGCGCTGCCAGATAGTCCTCACGCCGTATCGGTAGCACTACCCCGCTGGCAAGACGTAATCGCCTATGAAGAAAAAGAACCTGCCTGTCTGAATGCCCTAAGGGCCATCTACCCACGCTTTGGGCTCAATCCACTGGTAGCAGAAGTGGCCCAACAGGCGTTAGCGAAACATGGCCCTGCAGATGGCAGTGCCTGGCCATATCCCACCGCCGCAGCCGCTGAACGAGCCCAGCATCACTGCCAACGCATTGAGCCAATGGCATTCACAGCCATCAAAACAGTGCGCTCACTTCCATGCTTGATCACCGATGCAAAAGCAGCCTCAGCTGCAAAAGCTTTCTGGCAACACAGCGGTCTTGGCGCCTCCTCGCGCCAGGCCGCTAGCGCGCTCGAGCGGGAACCTGCGCCCTCACTTCACGCCAGCGTCACCGCCCAGAATTCCCTGCGCCAACGCCTTGCCGAGATCTATCGCTGCAACCAAGAGCTAGTGCAGCTACATCCCTCCGGGATGGCTGCCCTCACCAAAGCATTAGAAGCAATAACAGCACTGCGCCCAGGCAGACCCTTCCTGCAACTCGGCTTCCCCTATGTAGATGTGCTCAAGCTGCCCCAGCAGGTGTTTGGAGGCAGCGATCTTCTGCTCACAACAGAGTCGAAACTATTGGCCGTTGAATTCGATCGCAAGCAACCAGCCGCTGTGATCGTGGAGCTACCCAGCAACCCGATGCTGCAATGCGTCGATCTTCCAGCTGTAGCCAACCTGGCTCACGCTCGCGGTATTCCCGTAATCGCTGATGACACCATCGGCTCACCACTAAATATTGATGTCTTGCCCTATGCAGACCTGGTATTTAGCTCTCTAACCAAAAGCTTCGCTGGTCGTGGTGACATTCTGGCGGGCTCACTAGTGGTAAGCCCCAACTCCCGCTGGCAAGAGCCACTATCCAAAGAGCTCTGTACTGCCCTGGCTCCCCTAGCGGATGCTGATGCAATCGCCTTAGAGGAAGCCAGCCGAGATGTAGCTCAAAGGCTGCCGCAACTCAACAACGCCTGCGAGGCATTGGCAAACAAACTTGCCAATCATCCGGCCGTTGCCCGCGTGCTACATCCAGGCAAATGTGCAAACTTCCAAGCCCTGATGCGCCCTGGGGCCGGTCATGGTTGTCTGCTCTCTTTCGAACTATTAGGTGGATTAACACAAGCAAAACGGGTTTACGACGCACTGCAGGTCTGCAAAGGTCCAAGCCTCGGCACAAGCTTTACGTTGGCCTGCCCTTATGTATTACTTGCTCATTACAACGAACTGAGCTGGGCAGAATCCTGTGGGGTGCCGAGCCATCTGCTGCGTGTATCGGTTGGACTGGAA
>JASLWC010000111.1 GCA_030741055.1 Prochlorococcaceae cyanobacterium ETNP18_MAG_14
TGCTCGCTACAGTTATCGGATCTTCTCAGGAATCAATTCGCCTAGGGCAGGGGTGGCATCAGCATGAGTTAATGGGTAGTATTTCCTTGGTTGCAATCACTATCATGGCAGAACCAAGGACTCCCTAAGTATTTCAAGTCCTAAATGAGCCAAACAAGCAAATGGCAGGGAAATCAATCAAGGAAAATGTTAAAGGTGTAAATCTAGGTATGCTAAAGAAGAGCAATCCTCTTCAATATAGTGAAGGTGAGTGGGATAACATGATTAACTTTTTAAGTGAGAATCTCGAAATAGATATTGTAGCCAAAGCAAAAGATAAAGAAAAACCATCAGTTGACATATTCTAGAATCTATCAATATTAAGTAGGCACTATTGGTTCAAGGCGTCTTATAGGCGCCTTTTATTTTGCTATGCAACCTATAAGTTTGGAACCAAAATAATTACCTCTAATGAAAACATTGATTGCGATGTCACATACTCTAGCGCGTTGATTATAACTCTTAAAATTCATCATTGCCAATAGCGGTATTACGATTCAGCTAAGTTTGAATATATACTAATGCTTGCCACTTTTAGTTAATATTTTTAGAGACTAAAATGATCAATGCACATAAATTAAAGCATCATTTCTGGATCTAGTGCCGTTGATGCTAATTTTTATTGCTGCTATGGCCTGAATATTATTGACAGATCCTAAATACGTTAGGCAATGCTTATTCATTATCGTGGGCTGGTAGTCTATAAATATAAATCCAGGCGATAGTCGCAATTACTACGAAGCCTTCTGTAAGAATAGTAGCATTACCAGATAAGAAGGAGAACAAGATAAGAACTTAGGCGCACTAATATGCTAACAAATACCACACAGATGTCGAGTCAAGCTACCCTCGAGCGCATATTAAGCACCAAAGCTGTATATCGATATCATAATAGAAGCAAAAAGGTGGTTCATTACGCTAAGGCAAGGAGAGGTCAAGCTTCTGCCTTGGAGAACTTAGATCCAAAAGCGCAAATTAGACGATAAGTCAAAAGATTATTCAATCCGACGAGTGAAGCAACTTTGTTAACAGCAAAACTACAGATCTAGATTTCATCAGGATGTAATTGCTCTTATTTTCGATTAAGCTAATAGCATAAATCAGATTAATTGAATCAGAACTCAAACGATAAGTACTCCTAGCAATTACATCATCAACAAATCTCTCCTCAACGCCAAACAGTGGTTGACTAAGTAAAGTTAAATTCCTGTTAAGGCAACACATGCTCTAAAATGCAACTTAGCCAACAAGCAAATACCCAAGAAATGCAATAATTGGAAATAACAGCTTAAGTTCAGATCACTTCTTAGAATAAGCGCTGATTATGAAATAATTAGTCCTCACGGTAGTGAGACAAGACTTCATAATGCTTAGATATGCCTTTTATCATTCTAAGTTCAAAGTGAATGTAACTATAAAAACCTTGAAAACTACTCCTAATGCCCAACTGATTGATCTATCAATTTTGTTGATGCTAAAATTCAAGCTATTTCAATAGCAAAAGCCACTATTGCAATCACTAGGCTTTATAATTGACCTATAAAGCAGCATATCTAATAAAAAATGGATCATAGCGCGCTTAAAGGAGCAAATAACTACCTAATACTCATATTAAGATCGTAAAAGGCTCTAATTCATTCTAACAAACCTTGTTTTAGCGCCAGATATCAGAAAAATTTCATCAAGACATCTCTAAATAATTGAACAGGTCGTACCTCCTCTAGGCCTTGACGTAGCTCTAAAATTAAGAAATAAAGCATTTTTGCTATGTTTAGCGACCTTTTCACCCAGGCCAGCCTTCATCAAATGGGCTTAAATGCCCTTGTAACGCTTGTTGTGGGTTTCATGATTATCACTGGGCAAAGGAAGGCTCTTTAATGCAAGCCATTGCTTAGAAGAACACTGACTAACGGAGAAAATATATTGATCTAAATTTCTAGAGACACAAACTGGCCTAAGAGGCAAGACCTCGTACGTCAGCCTCAAGGCACATTGGCACTTTCAAGCCATATCTTCAGCCTCTCGAGCCGTAAGCAAACAGCCACCGAGTGGGCACACGATACAAACTCTCTACAAACCTATACATCAAGCCGAAATCCCTTTTGGTCACTCAAAGTCATAACTACTATCAAAAGGTCTGAAATCAAATCAGCGCCAGCTGCCTGAATTCGCTCTAGCTACGCAGGGCTAATTCACAGCATTCTCTAGCCTGGTCAAAGCCCATCATCGATCGTGGCCCCAGCTA
>JASLWC010000112.1 GCA_030741055.1 Prochlorococcaceae cyanobacterium ETNP18_MAG_14
TGTGCGGTTTTTTAGTACTGGGAATGGTCTCCACCACCTCGCAACGGGCGATGGAAACGGTGGGAGCAGCCCAGCATCCACGCATCTGGGGAACACTGAGTCTTGTCTTCGCCATCGGCCTCAGTGCAGGCAGCAACGGCATGTCATTCCTGCTCAAGCTGGGACTCAGCTACATACAGCTGTTCGTCATTGCCGCGATCGCTCTGGGGATAGGTGTGATTTTCACCGCCCTGCTCTCCTGCAGACCATTGCCATCTGAAGCCCACTCTTCGCACTGACGATCAACGCATCGAGGCAGATCGCAAATCAATGCCTTTCATTGTTGTGTCAGCAGCAATCTGCGCATCGTTGCGGCTCTCTACTTCGGCACCTGGTGTTATTCCTAACCTGCGCAGAGATAGGCCATGCCGCTCAGAGTGAACACTTTTGAGCGGCATGGGCAAGTTGCCTCAGCCTTGTGCTGTTGCGGCGTACCCCGGAATTAGGCGTTATCTAGGGACGCAATCGTTTGCATGCTCATTTCATCCTTGATCAATCTCTAAGACCAGTTGCACAAGATCTTGATCACTTGCACAGCCTGAGACTATGAGCCCCGAGAATTAAGCCATAGCAGGGCAAGTGAGTGCAACTAAAAACGTCTCATGGCTTGATCAAGAGTGGCCTTGGTGGCCGCTGCTGCTAACAGCTTCGAGAAGTTCTCTATGGAATCAGCGGACTGCACGGATAGAACGCAACAGGATTCGAATTTGTCCAGGACGGAATCCTTGATTGAGCTCACCAGATTCATTGAACTTGGAGTGGAGCAGCTGCAACTGACTAACTCCAGAGGGATCAAAGCGAAGCAAACGAAAAGGCAAGGCCACCGGCTTAGCTCTCAATGTGGCCTGCAGATTGTTGAAAGGAATGTCAACAAGGGTGGTTCCAGAGCTATTAGTTGGAATCGGCGCTACCCAACGCAGCTCATCAGAGATGCGTTCAGTAAGCCCAAAGATTCGATCACGCGATGCGATAGCAAGCTTGAGAGTGCGCCCCTCTCCATCAACCTCTAATTGCAAACTTTGATATGCCGAAAGATCGAGAGGCGGCATCAACATGGGGGAGCGACAACTGACAAAACCACCGCCTTGCTCAACAAGCTCACCTTCTAGAATCAAGCCCTCAGGGCTCACGCGACAGCCAGCTTGACTTGAGCCACCCATGATCGAGTCATTGAGACTCTTCCAGGCAGAGAATTCACTCAAGCGACTTAGAACCGAAGCTTCAGGTGGTGGTGTGTCGATGGTCATCTCACTAGAAGCCTTGGGCTGCTAATCATTTTTAGACACCCATCGGCTTTGCTGCGAGCTGCATAGGAAATGCTGCTTAGACGGTGTAGATCCAATGTTGATAAAAAAGGTTTACCAAGAAGGTGCCTTTTGCTATTCATTGAAATGATCTAAAAACGCCTAAAGTTGAGTGAGTAGAACAAACCCTGAGCGAGGCTGAAACTCAGCTGGAAGAATTTTTAGCAGAGAATTAATAGGATCAGTATGTTTTTCACCAGTAGATATCGCTAACGCTATTCACCCTCTATGCGACTGTTTTGTACTGGGTGCAACCCCATGCTTTACCAGTAGCAAAAACTAGATAGGCAAAAAAAAGGACCCACGCGTAAAGCGCCGGGCCTGGGTGATGGGGTAACAAATTTTACTAACCCTACGCAACCCCATAGGTAGTGCCTGGGGAGGGGTGCGGCTCTTCAGTTCCACTATAAAACAAGTGTGAATTCTCCTGTCTACGTTATAAGGCTAGCGTTATATTTCCATTCGTGGCCTGGTGATGGGATCAGCTGGTCATTAGTCGCAAAGCAAGCCCATGCTCCATGAGTTCATCTCTCTAGCTTGGGCCGATGTGAAACAGCTTTATGGCCGAGGGTTTTCCGGGTAAAAAGCAATCCCATGCGGTTGTCATCGGGGCTGGCTGGGGTGCGGCCAAGGCACTCTGCGAAGCCGGTGTGCGCGTGACCCTGATCGATGGGATGGCGGATCCAACCGGCAGTGAGCCAATCACCACGCAAAGCGGCAAACCGTTTGAGGCCGGCACTCGGGGTTTCTGGAAGGACTATCCCAACATCAATTCCCTGACCGCAGAGCTCGGACTCGGCTCGATCTACACGGAGTTCACTACCAGTGCGTTCTGGTCGCCCGATGGCCTTGAGGCAACGGCTCCTGTCTTCGGGGATGCACCGCAGTTGCCAAGTCCCGTTGGTCAGATGCTGGCAACGGTGAAGAACTTCAAGCGT
>JASLWC010000113.1 GCA_030741055.1 Prochlorococcaceae cyanobacterium ETNP18_MAG_14
CCCTGTCAGCATCAGAGCCAGCACGACTACAAACCAGCGCTGCTCCAAGAGTTTGCGGATGCTGCGGCTGGAATTCATCAGATGGCGTTGTTCTTTCAATTCTCTTAGATCGACCATGGCGATGTCGTTGGCCTGTTAAAACAGCTTCTTGTGAAGCACTAATGATTGCGATTGCGCTCTCTTAATCTTCACTGCCTTCGATTTGACTGGAATCCTGATAGCGCCAGAGCTCCTTGGATAGAGGCTTGATTGTTTAGGGAGCTATATGGCGATACTCTTCTGGTCAGGGCATGCTCTTTAACGAAATCCACACTGCTTATAGTTTGGCTATGCATAGATAAGATACACCTGAGCACCTCTGCCCAGTCGATTATTGAAGGTTTCTAGCTTGTTTGAGAATCTTTTAGTTGCTTACACAGCCTACGGCATCATTTTATGCAAACATCCAAATATAGTCGTTGGCACTATATTTCATATTGGAGCCCACAAACACATCATTGTATAACCTAACCTTGGGGCCTAAGAAGATTTCACCTTTAATATTTTCAAAGACTTTTTTACCTTCTACACCATAGCCTAGATAAGTGTCGTTGATCACTATTTTGCTTGCTTGATCGATTATTCTTATGCCGTATCCATCATTGTTGGAGATGGTATTTTGGGGAATGACAGATTTTCTTTGTCCGCTGATTCGAATGTCATTAGCCTGTTGATCAACTCGGATTCCATCCATTTGGTTAGCCCAAGAATTGCTTGGGTCGTCTTTAGCAACGGCTTGGGTTCCGTAGGTATTGAGCCCAATAATGTTTGGATCTACCCATATATCTTTAGCTTCACCTGAAATATGAAGGCCGTGCTGCACATTGCCTGAGAGGACATTTGTGCGAATCCGGGTATTACCACCGCTGCTGCTTATAAAGATCCCGCTTTTTTGATTTGGTGCAATGTCGCCAAATGCAGTTAGCCCTCCAAAAGTATTGAAACTGATGAAGCCACTGACTTCATCAGTCACGCTGATACCGTTGCCCTTGTTGCCGGCATTGACGTTGCCAAGAGGAATAACACCACCGTGTATGGTGTCTTTGGAGTTGCCTTCAACTAGCACACCATCACCGTGATTGGCGACGACCGTGCTGTTATCAGCTCCAAGCCCAAAGAAATTGGCATGGATAGTGATGTCATCACTGTCACGAACTCTCAGGCCGTTATTGCTGTTTCCGCTGACAACGTTGTAGTAAATGAAGGGGCTTTCATTTCGTGTCGTGCCAATTAATGAGTTGTGGTCTGCATTGATGATCGCGACACCATCGCCGCTGTTGCCAATAGCGCTCGTACCTTGGCTATCTGTACCAATGAAGTTACCGTAAAGATAATTTTTAGTTGACTTTTTGTTGATTAGTACCCCATTTTTGTCATTGCCAGAAATTAGATTGCCTTGCCCTGGACGTGCAAACTCATCCTTTGTAGGGTCATTGCCTTGATGGGCAATGCCGCCGATTTGGTTGTGCTTTGATTTAGATTTAAGATGAATTCCATGGCCGTTATTTCCTAGATCCTCGGTGCCATCAGCTGTTGTGCCGATACGGTTATTAGCAATCTTGTTCCAATTGGATCCCTTGATAACAATTCCAGAGCCTTCATTGCTGCTGATTAGATTTGAAAATTGCTCAGATAGTGGTTCTCCTGTGAGCGGATCTAGGTTGCCAATTACGTTGTTGTCGGATTTGCTGGTGATCAGAACACCATTGCCGCGGTTTGCTATACCCGTGACGCCATCTAGGCCAACGCCGATATAGGTGTTCTCAACGGTGATACGGGAAGCATCAAGGGTTAATCCGTCACCACCGGCATCGACCAGGGCGAAGCCTGCGAGTGTCGAATCAGAGGCATCGTTGCCGCTGAATATCAATCCATCTGCGCCATTGAAGTCCAGTAACACTTGAGGAGAGCCGTCGTCGCCGATTAACCCATCGATGCTGACTTGGTCGTTGAGGACTGCGAGGCTGCTGCTAAGGCCAATGGTTCCCCCAGAGAGGCTGGCATCAACTTGGATTTGATCGAATCCAGAGCTTGCATTGGCTTCACCGATTGCCCATCTCAAACTGCCAGTGCCACTGTCGCTGAGGTTTGAGACGATAAAATCCATTATTTTGCCTGGTTACTTTTAACTAAACATAAATACACCATTACGGGTGGACACGGTGTTGTTCTTTACAAGCACTTACGGCTTGGATCCAGACAAGGCCGTAAGTGCTTTTGA
>JASLWC010000114.1 GCA_030741055.1 Prochlorococcaceae cyanobacterium ETNP18_MAG_14
GCAAAATGCTTGGCAACACTGCAGCATCAGCCAGCAAGAGCTGCCAGGCCAACGGTGCAGAAGGCCTTGCTGTGAATAGGGTCTGTAAAGGCATTGTGGTTTAGCAGATGGAGGTTTTCTAGGCTGGGCAAATACGGTTATCGAGTTCATGGCAGACACCTATTCCTTTGATGTTGTCTCGGACTTTGATCGTCAGGAGTTGGTGAATGCGGTAGATCAGGTCCGTAGGGAGGTTGGACAGCGTTACGACCTCAAAGACTCCAATACAGAGATTGAGTTGGAAGATGCTGCATTGGTGATTACAACGGCTAGTGATATGACCCTGCAGGCGATTGAGGATGTGCTGCGGCAGAAAGCTACGAAGCGCAATCTCTCACTCAAAATCTTTGACTTTCAGACACCTGAAGCTTCAGGGGGGAACCGTGTGAAGCAGAGGGTGATTTTGCGCAAGGGGCTTAGCCAGGAATTGGCCAAAAAGCTCAGTAAGTCTGTACGCGATGAACTAAAAAAAATAAACGTAGCTATTCATGGTGAGAGCCTAAGAATCACGGGTAAGAGTAAAGACGACTTGCAAGTGGCGATTGCTTTGTTGCGTGAGAAAGAGGAGGATTTTGATGTGCCCCTGCAGTTTGAAAACTACCGTTAATGTTCGCAGCTGGTGGAGCTTGCTTGGTTAGAGATAGATTGAAGCTTGGTTTTTGTATTTAACATGTTTGGCTTTTGCAATGCTAATAATGTTTGGGAGAAGATAAGGCCAACGCCTTTGCTGATCGCGGCTTGCTTTGTCTCAAGCCCATGCCTGGCAAATCAGATGGATAAAACTATATTTTCGATTAAAGAATCTACTATTAAATCAACACATGCGGCTCTTAAATCTAGAGAGCTTGACTGTGTTGGATTGATTCAGCGTTATCTATTTCGAATAAAGAAGTATAATTTTAGTCTTAAAAATGGAGCTCCTGTTAATGCATTTGTTGCGCTTAATCCAAATGCCTTAAAACAGGCGAATAAGCTTGATAGTTACTTTAATCAAAGCAATGAATTGATTGGCCCTCTCCATTGCATTCCTGTTGTGGTTAAAGATAATATCGATACTGTTGATACGCCATCCACATCTGGTTCATTGGCTTTGCTTGGATCTCAGCCAATAAGTAATGCCTTTCTGGTGAATAAAATTAGAGCTGCTGGTGGAATCGTCATTGGCAAAGCGGCTATGGATGAATTTGCCTCGGGAGGGCAAGGGATTAGTGGTCGCAGTGGAAGGATTGGCAATGTCTATGACCCTAATCAAAATCCTGGCGGCTCAAGTGGTGGCTCTGCGGTTGCGGTGAGTGCGAATTTTGCCATGTTAGGAATTGGTACTGATAACAGTGGTTCAGTAAGGGTTCCGGCTGCTTTTAACGGGGTTTATGCTATTCGACCAAGTACGGGACTGATTAGTAATTCGGGTATTTTCCCGAGAGGTAAGCTTGATGGAGTTGCAGGTGTAATAGCAAGGTCTATACCTGATCTTGCTATCGCTCTTGCTGTGATTGCAGATACGGCGGACCCTGAAGACTTGATGACAAGAGATGTGCCGCGGCTGGATTCTTATGCTAAAGACTTAAGGACGGCAACTCTCAAAGGAAAGCGTATTGGCGTAGTACTTAGTGTCGCAGGTCATAAGATTTTTGATGCCAATGATATACCTGCCATGGCTATATTTACGCAGGTCAAGACTAGGCTTAAACGAGCTGGTGCATCCCTTGTTGAGATAAAACTACCTGCATTTGATACGGATAGAACTAATAATATGGCCGGGGA
>JASLWC010000115.1 GCA_030741055.1 Prochlorococcaceae cyanobacterium ETNP18_MAG_14
CCATTAGGGGGGCTCGTTCAATGGCGTATACGACCAAATGATCGCACTGCTTCTCTTTCCACAGCTGCCATTCTGCTGTCGTTGATGCCTATAGCGCGGCATGGTCGCCTCGCCATGCTCGATGGTTCTCAACTCAGTGCGATGGCCTTGTTGTGGTTTCTGCTTTTGAGCATCGATCGCAGCCCCATGGACCGATGGCGAGCACTTGGAGCAGGACTCATCAGCAGTTTCATGCTTCTTCTCAAAGCCCCTCTTCTGCTGCCAGCAGCATCGGCGGCATTGATTTGCATCCTTTGGGGAAGCGAATTAAGACGATGGTGGCGCTGGCCACTAGCGGTTTGGTTGGGAGCAGGGCTGATCCCTGGCCTGGCCTGGCACCTCTGGCATGGCCTAAATAGGGGGGCCGGCGCACTTTGGCTATGGGGAGGCGATGGTGCAGGACGAGTGCTCTTTGATGCTGGAGAAGGTAGTGAGCTCGGCTGGAGAGTTCCAGTAATTGAAATACTCGAAGGAGGCTGGCCGTGGCTCGTGCTATGGCCCTTCGCCATTGCTTGGGCTTGGCGCGAACGACAAAGTCGATGGGGCAAATGGGCACTGGGAACACAGGCCGTACTAGCCATGACGATCCTGCCGCTCAAGACTCAGCTTCCCTGGTATAGCCACCCCCTTTGGCTGCCATTTGCGCTGCTCTGTGGTGCACCGTTGGCCTGGTTGATTCACAGAAGTGATTTGGCACGACCTCCTGGTACAAAATTTTTAAAACGTGGTCCCTTCTTCTGGCTGACCCTAGGGATCACTGTTGTTCTATTAGGTCTAATCGGCACATCTGGACTAATAAGAAGTTTGCATCCCTACAGCGGTATGGCACTTGCTGCTGGGGCTGGCTGGAGCATTGGCGGATGGCTGCTGTTGCGCTCCACCAAAGTCCATCGTGCATGGGGAACAATCAGCCTGGTAGCCGGTAGTGTCACAGCACTATTCCTACTAATGGGATCGTCTCTCTGGCTCTGGGAACTCAATGAGAACTGGCCGGTACATCCGGTAGCCCAACTTGCGACACAAGCGAAGGGAGCCAAAGTAGTGATAGAGGGAAATGATGAACGCCCCAGTCTCAACTGGTATGCAAATCAGCGTATCCAGGCCTTAGATGATTTCCCGGAAGCGCAATGGATCCTTACGCGCAACCCCAAGCAGATCAGCGAAATGGCTCAAACCCGCAATTGCAAGGTTATTGACAACAAGGAGCAGTGGATACTGCTCTTCTGTGACCAGCAAAGCCGATAACTTTCCAGAACCCAGGGAAGCCGATGCCTGCAACGCACTCTGCAGAGAGAACAAAGCGAGAACACCTATCGGTGGTTCTGCCGACTTACAACGAACGTGACAACATCCTGCCGCTGCTTAAGGAACTACTTGCTCTAGCGCAGCCCTACGAGCTTGAACTTCTTGTGGTTGATGATGATTCAAGCGACGGCACTGCTGAACTCGTTCGGGAGCTGGCACACCTTGATCCACGCGTCCGCCTAATCCGTCGACTTGGCCGCTACGGGCTCGCCAGCGCCATTAAAGAAGGATTACTCGCTGCCACTGGCGACCTAGCGGCTGTAATGGATAGTGATGGGCAACATGAACCGGCGGCAATCATCG
>JASLWC010000116.1 GCA_030741055.1 Prochlorococcaceae cyanobacterium ETNP18_MAG_14
CGGTCGAGCCGGCCGCGATCCAGAGGTCCGCTACTTCGAATCGGGCAGTGTTGTGGCCAACCTCACCATGGCCGTAAACCGTCGTAGTCGCGACGACGAGCCTGACTGGTTCAACCTGGAAATCTGGGGGAAGCAGGCCCAGGTCGCCGCCGACTACGTCAAGAAAGGATCCCTGCTGGGAATTATCGGAAGTTTCAAGCTAGATCGCTGGACTGACCGCAATACTGGCGAGGAGCGAAGCAAGCCCGTTATACGGGTAGATCGTCTAGAGCTGCTTGGATCAAAACGAGATGCAGAAGCGAGCAACTTTGGCGGAGGGGGATTTGGGGATAGCCCAAGCGAAGAGGAAGTTCCCTTTTAAAACTCATTGATCAATCACTGTTGTGACGCCTGCGCCAAATGCGCAGGCCTAACCACACCACTGCAGATACCAGAGCAATAACCAAGGCCACCTTGACGACCTTGGACACAGGATCAATCCATAACTCCACGTTGCTGTAACTCTCACCAAGCGCCAAGCCAGCCCAAGTAAGAAGCAACGTCCAGATAAGGCTCCCTGCGGCGGTCCAAATCAAAAAAGGCAAAAAAGGCATTAATTCAATGCCTGCAGGTACTGATATCAACGTGCGAATACCAGGGACCAGTCGTCCCCAAAACACCAATGCTGTGCCGTGACGATTGAACCAACGCCGGCTACGCGCAAGCTCTTCAGGACTGATACCAATCCAACGACCATGCCTGCTGAGCCAAAGCTCAAGACGTTCCTCGTTGATGACCCTGCCAATGCCGTACCAAGGAAGAGCACCCAACAGCGTGCCCAACAAACCAGCCAACACAACTGGAAAAAACTGCAGTTGACCCTGCTGCACATAAAAGCCCCCAAGGGGCATGATCAACTCAGATGGAATGGGTGGAAAGAGATTCTCGAGGAACATGGCCGCGAAGATTGCGCCATAACCCATCCACTGATTGGCCTCCACAGCCCGGCCGATCAGCTCCGGCAGCTGAGTGATCAGTTCTGAAAGCCCCATGGAGACTGCACATAATCGCGCAAGTCTTCCATGGGATGGGTAACCAGCTCAGGAATCCGATCAGTAGCGGTAGTGGTCGGGCTTGTAGGGACCTTCCACAGGAACACTGATGTAGTCGGCCTGCTGCTTGGTGAGCTCAGTGAGACTGACACCAATCTTGTCTAGATGAAGGCGAGCAACCATCTCATCTAGATGCTTAGCCAATGCATAAAACTAATTGGAATACTGATCCCCTTACGAGAACAATTCGACCTGGGCCAATACCAATACCTGATTAGTACAAGCATTACTCATCACAAAGTTGGGGTTAGCAGTAGCACCTCCCAAGTTCACTAAGCTTCCTTTGACCAAACAAATCTTTAAGAGCAATTATGATCAAAATATCCATTTCGAGTCATAACTGATTGCCAACTCTCCATGACTCTTGACCAGGAAAATCTCTTCATCCGATCTGCATATAGAGTCCCTATTTTTCGCCAAATGAGCTTGCTTTTCATTATAAATCTGAGCAGATCTACAATTTCATCTGGGTCTGTCTC
>JASLWC010000117.1 GCA_030741055.1 Prochlorococcaceae cyanobacterium ETNP18_MAG_14
TTGATAGACACGGTGCCGTTTCAGATCCTGTGGTGCGGCACATGGCGGAAGGAGCGCGTCAACGGCTAGGGGCAGATTGGTCCGTTGCGGTTAGCGGGGTGGCCGGGCCGGGCGGTGGTACGCAGGCCAAACCTGTGGGGTTGGTGCACATAGCAGTGGCTGGTCCGCACGGCTGCCAAACAAGCCAGGAGCACTTTGGTTTTCGTCGTGGCCGTTTGGGCATTCAGCAGCTAAGCGTGGTCCGCAGTCTTGATCGTCTGCGTAAGTTCTTGCTTGATCGGGGCTAGGGTCTGCGGCTATTGCGTCTATGAACATTGAGCTTCGGCACCCTCTACGACAAGGTGTGGGATTTGCATCAGGTGGCCGAGATGCCTGGTGGATCCACGCAGTTGTTTGTGGGGTTACATCTAATTCATGAGGTCACTAGTCCGCAGGCATTCTCTGCACTGCAGGACAAGGGGTTGTCGGTGCGATGCCCTGAGCTCACCGTGGCGACAGTGGATCACATCGTGCCGACAATCAATCAGCAGAACCGCCCATTTGCTGATCCCTTGGCGGAGGAGATGCTCAGCACTCTGGAACAGAACTGTGCCAAGTACGGAATCGCTCTTCATGGCCTCGGCAGTGGTTCTCAGGGCATCGTGCATGTGATTGCACCTGAGCTGGGATTGACCCAGCCTGGGATGACAGTTGCTTGTGGCGATTCACACACGTCTACCCATGGTGCGTTTGGTTCTATTGCCTTTGGCATTGGTACCAGTCAGGTGCGCGATGTGTTGGCTAGTCAGAGCCTTGCCATGAACAAGCTCAAGGTGCGTCGCATTTGGGTTGATGGTCAGCTCAGTTGCGGTGTGTATGCAAAGGATTTGATTCTTCATGTGATCCGCAGTCTTGGTGTCAAAGCTGGTGTGGGCTATGCCTATGAGTTCGCTGGACTCGCCATTGAGGCGCTTTCAATGGAAGAACGCATGACCCTCTGCAATATGGCGATTGAAGGAGGTGCTCGTTGTGGTTACGTCAATCCTGATGGCGTTACTTTTGATTATCTGCAAGGAAGGCTTCATGCACCTGTTGCCGATGCTTGGCAACAGGCAGTTGCTTGGTGGAGCAGCTTGGTTAGTGATGCCAATGCGCTCTTCGATGATGAAGTGCATTTTGATGCGGCCAGCATTGCTCCCACGGTGACCTGGGGCATCACTCCTGC
>JASLWC010000118.1 GCA_030741055.1 Prochlorococcaceae cyanobacterium ETNP18_MAG_14
TATCGCTTTGCTGTAGTCGATGGCTTGCTCACCAACTTTCACTTGCCCAAAAGCTCTCTCTTGCTGTTGGTGAGTGCATTACTTGGCCGTGAACGGTTACTGGCGCTCTATGCCGAGGCAATCGAGCACCAGTACCGTTTTTTCTCTTATGGCGATGCGATGTGGATCCCTCCGGATGCTGTATTGCCAGATGCGCGTTTTAGGCCGGTACTGGCTCTTGAATGATGCCTGTGGGCACAGTCTCAAACATCACTGAAGACAGGTAACGCTCAGCTAAATCAGGTAGCACTACCACGATGGTTTTACCAGCAAATTCTTGTTGTTCTGCCAGACGAATAGCTGCTGCTGCTGCGGCACCACTAGAGATACCTACTAATAGCCCTTCTTCTTCTGCTAAGCGCAGGGCCATGGCGATCGATTCGTCGTTGCTGACTTGTTCAACGCGGTCCACCAAAGAAAGGTCGAGGTTCTTGGGGATGAAGCCGGCGCCAATGCCCTGGATCTTGTGCGGACCAGGCTTGACCTCTTCTTTATTGAGGGTTTGGCTGATTACCGGGCTATGCGACGGTTCGACGGCTACTGAAAGGATGGTTTTGCCTTTTTCTTGCTTGATGTAGCGGGAGACGCCAGTGATTGTGCCGCCGGTGCCGACGCCTGAAACGAGAACGTCGATTCCCCCATCGCAGTCGCTCCAGATTTCTGGACCGGTTGTTTTGCAGTGAATATCGGGATTGGCTGGATTCTCAAATTGGCCGGGCATGAAATATTTCTGTGGATTGCTTTCAGCAATCTCCTTTGCCTTGGCAATTGCACCAGGCATGCCTTTGGCTGCCTCTGTGAGGATGAGTTCTGCACCAAGTACTGCCATCACCCGACGCCGCTCAAGCGACATTGATTCGGGCATGGTGAGGATGAGTTTGTAGCCGCGGGCAGCAGCAGTGAAGGCCAGAGCGATGCCGGTGTTGCCAGAGGTGGGTTCAATAATGGTTTTGTCTTTGTCTAGAAGGCCACGCTTTTCGGCATCCCAGATCATGTTTGCGCCAATTCGGCATTTCACGCTGTAGGAGGGATTGCGGCCTTCAACCTTTGCCAGAACGGTTGCCTTGGCATTTTTAGTAACTGAGTGCAGTTTCACCAGCGGGGTGTTGCCGATTGCCTGGCTGTTGTCTTCGTAAATGCGGGACA
>JASLWC010000119.1 GCA_030741055.1 Prochlorococcaceae cyanobacterium ETNP18_MAG_14
CACCGTGTTGATGGTGATGCCGAGAGTGGCGCCGAGAATACCGAGCAATTGCTGACTCAACTGAGTTGCTACCCGACTAAGACGGTTCAACAGATCAGTGCTGATGTCGCCAAATTCACTCGGCAACCCCCTGCCCGCAGCCCACTCCTGTAGCCGTGTAACCCAACTTTGTGAAGCCACAAGCAAACCGGGTAGATCATTGATCAACTGGCCAAGCTGATCAATAAGACGCGGCACCAGTGCAACTGCAGCTAGCACTAACAAACCCAGCGTGACTATTGCCACCACAACGATGGCCAGCCAACGGGGTAGACCTCGACGATTGAGCCATCTACTAGGAATATCTAACAAAAATGCAATCAGTGCTGCTGTAAGGAAAAGAGCAGGAAACGGAGCTAAAGGCAATAGCAACTGACGCAGCACCCAAAGGTTGAGGGCGAACAAAGGCAAAACCAAACTCAGCCGCAACCAGATAGGGAATACCAATGGCCCAACCATCAAAAAGCGCCCATTGAGATCAGCAGCAGATCAATCGTTTGAGTTGAGCGTGGCTCCTCGCAAAGAAGCCTGCCACCAAAAAGCCAACCAACAGGCAATGCCGATGAATTTAAAACCCTCTTCAAACAACTGCACAGTGGCGTAGTCAACCGGTAAAGATTCCTGGAAAATATCGCTGAGCACCGAGAGACCCAAAAATAATGCAGCCGCCAAGAAAGCCAAACCATCAGCCTGGAGGATTAACTTGCGAAAGCGCACGAGTATGAACAGGGCAAGAACGGCGTAGAGGATGTAATAAGAACCCTCGTGCCCTAATACATGACGATCATGCAATAAGAAAAGATCATCGAGGCAAAGCAATGTGGAAAGAATGCCTCCCACCAGCAACAGCAGACGCCAACTGCGTTGTCTAACCAACCCCGAGAAGGAAGCAAAAAAGCTTATTGCTGCTGCTGCTGCCCAAAGCAGGATTCCCAAATTGGAGAGCATGCCTACACCAATCGGATGGTTACAGGTCTGCATCAGGTCACGCAAAACCAAATGTGGCTCAATGCCAGCGGCGACCGAGAGAGCGAGCACAACGATGTACACGATCAACGCCGGCACAACAGCAAAAGCCAGCAAGCGGGCTAAAGGATGATTCAGCATCAAGCCACCTAAGCAAA
>JASLWC010000011.1 GCA_030741055.1 Prochlorococcaceae cyanobacterium ETNP18_MAG_14
CAGAGAAAGGATAAACAAGGCTTTAGAAGGAGCCTTGTGTGATTTAGAAGGGATCATCGTCGGGATCCTCAATGGTCAGCCTCAGTAGACGTTCAAGTTCGCCCGACTTCGGTGCGGTATCGGCGGAAGAGGTCCGATGACCTCCTTCTGCGCAGAGATATGCCAACCCTTTCAGAGGGAACTCCTCTGAGATAATTGGCTAGTTGCCTCAGCCTCTTGCTGTTGTGGCGTATCTCGGAATTAGGCGTCATCCAGGGACGCAGTGGCTTGCATGCTCATTTCATCCCTGATCAATCCCTAATACCAGTTGCACAAGATCTTTACCACTTGCACAGACTGAGACTATGAGCCCCGAGAATCGAGCTATAGCAGGTCAAGTGAGTGCAACTAAGAGCGTCTCATGGCTTGATCAAGAGTGGCCTTGGTGGCCGCTGTTGCCTCTATATCCCTACGGACAGCGTCGCACCTTGGTGCGGGAATTGATAGCTAATCAGATCTGGAGTTTTGAACAGCTACAGGGGCTTTATTACGTAGCAGTGCCTGTAAGGCTCACTGTGGTGAAGGTGCCTGGTGGATTGATGTTGTTCAATCCCCTGCCGCCCACGCCCGAGTTGCGTAGTGCTCTGGCTGAGTTGGAGGCCAAGCATGGCCAAGTTGTCACGATCGTGCTTCCTACTGCTTCTGGGTTGGAGCACAAACTATCTCTACCGGCAATGACTCGGGCCTTTCCAAAGGCAGAAGTCTGGATATGTCCCGGTCAGTGGAGTTTTCCGATCTCCTTACCTTCATCCTTCCTGGGCATACCGATGGGTCGCACCAAGGTGTTGCAACAGGATGGTTTCCCTCATGCAGATAGCTGCACTTGGCTCCCCTTAGGTCCCTTGAACCTTGGGCTTGGAAATTTTCAAGAGGTTGCTTGTTTTCACCATGCCTCTGGTGCCGTACTGGTTACTGATGCCCTTGTAGGTATTGAGGCGGAGCCTCCGGCTCTGTTTGCTATTGACCCCACTCCTTTGCTTTTTCATGCCCGTGATCGAGGTGATCAACCGCTTGAGGATTCTCCTCAAGCTCGCCGCCGGGGCTGGGCCCGTGTGGTTTTATTCGCCACTTATTTGAAGCCGGGGCCGCTCGAGATACCGCCCTTATTGGAAGTGCTGCGCAATGCCTTCAGGCCCGGAACGCTTAGCCCTAGGGCTCACTTCGGA
This sequence comes from Prochlorococcaceae cyanobacterium ETNP18_MAG_14, assembly GCA_030741055.1. Lineage (GTDB taxonomy): Bacteria > Cyanobacteriota > Cyanobacteriia > PCC-6307 > Cyanobiaceae > Prochlorococcus. The sequence goes on from JASLWC010000011.1 coordinate 1,206, forward strand.
CTATTCCCTTTTGAATGGCAGCCTGGTTGGGAGGCTGTTGCCCAGGAGCGTCTTGGCGAGAAGAGCCCGCTTCTACAGGTGGCGCCAGTATTGGAAAGGCTGGTAATGCCCAGGGCTAAGGATGTCTTGCTGGAATGGTTGGAGCAGATGGGTCGCCTGAAGGGGGTCTCCTGGCTTGTGTCAGCCCACTTCAGCGATTTGGTGGCATTCAAGCCGCATCAGATTCGTAAATTTCGTGAATCTATTTCCAAACGTTCTTGGGCTATTAACGAGGGCAGCTGGAGTTTCCTGGGCAGCGTTGATAAAAGCCTGCTCAGCCTGGGTGTGGTGCCGAAAGATCCGCAAGCTGCATTCAAAGATTGAGGTCGTCTGTATCGACTGCCATTGCTTCATCTGAGAACAATGATTCTTCTAGTTCTTTGCGTTGCTCCATCTGGCGTAGAAAATAGCCGGTCATCATTGCTGATGCGAGCAGGCTGGCGAGATTATCCCGATTGGCGGTGACTTTTACTTCGAATTGTTCACCAGGCAGCATGCCAAGTAGGCCCTGCACGTTATGGCGAATGATGTCCTGTATGTCATTGCTAGCGGACTTTGCGACCCGTTGCAGCACATCAGGTGATTGATCCTGAAGGTATTGGATTAGTCCATTACCTTCCTGGCAATCGTTGTTGTCGGTAGTCAGGAACTCCGGGTTGAACATCCGGTGTGCTTTTCGTCACGATGCAAACCCTATCGCAGCCAGGTGATTAGATCCACTCTTTTCTTGTGAGGGGAACCGTATTGGGCCGAATCGGTTGAGTGGCCAGTACCTCCAGATAGCAGTCCCTATCACCTCTTCTTCTGGTAATGAGCCCCAGATGTGAGAGTCGAGACTGACATTGCGGTTGTCTCCCATTACCCATATTTCATGCTCAGGGACGGTCACTTCAGCCATCTCATAGTCCATTGCTGTTTCACGCCAGTCATTCTGTAAGGCAGTTTTGTTGCGCCAGAGCTGGCCGTCATGCACTTCCAGATGATCGCCGGGAAGGCCTACTACGCGTTTAATTAAGGCGGCTTTGGGGTCATAACCAGCATCAATTAGCGGCGATGGTGGATGAAATACCACCACGCTGCCTAGCGGTAGAGGGTGCTGTTGTTGACGGGTAAGTCGTGGACGAAGCTTCTCTACAAGGATTCGGTCTTGTAGCTCCAAGGTTGGCAGCATTGAGCCGGAGGGGATCCAGCGGGGCTCAACCACCTGCCATCGAATCAGTAAGGCCAGAGTCAGCCAGATGATCAGGCTGAGCCAGCCGCCGCTTGTTTCTTTTCGAGGTGGTGAAGGTGTAGGGGTCATAGAAATTGTTTGATTAGGCTTATGCCGGTCGATGTTGTCCGAGGATCGCATTGGCTGAGGTTCAAGCTCTGTCAATTGCTCGCAATAATTTGCTGGTTTGCCTGAGCTTGCTCGAGGCATTTCAGGCATTGGGACTGCGCCATCTTGTGCTTTGTCCTGGCAGCCGCAGTGGTCCGCTTGCAATCGCAGCCGGTGCAATGGCCCGTGCAAATCGGTTGCGGCTTAGCACTGCCATTGATGAGCGTTCGGCTGCTTTTTTGGCATTGGGTTTCAGTGCGGCTACTGGCAGTGCCACAGCTGTTGTTACCACTTCCGGCACTGCTGTTGCCAATCTCTTGCCGGCAGCAGTAGAGGCTGATCGTTCCTGTCAGCCTCTACTTTTACTTACTGCCGATCGCCCTGATCGGCTCAAAGACTGTGGTGCTAATCAAACGGTGAATCAGGAGGCTTTCTTGGCTCCTGTGTGTCGATGGGTTGGCCAGGGGCCAAGAGAGGGGTTACATCTTTTCAGCCAAGAAGCTCTGCAAACGTTTGTGGAGCAGGCCTGGCAGCGGGCTCATCACCCTGCTGGACCAGTACATCTCAATTTGTCTTTAGAGGAACCTCTGCATGCCAGTGAAGAAGAGCAGGGACTGATTTGGCAGGGGTGGTCGCCTCGGATTGCACATACATCTGTAATCAAGCCATTGGCTAGGCAAATGCTGGATGAAGTTGCGGATGGATCTGTTGATCAGGCTCTGCCTGAATTGGATCCATTGCTACCAGGCGTAGTGGTTGCTGGTCCTTGGCGGGGACTTGCTCAGGACTTGTTTGCATTTCAGCAATCGCTGCGCGAGTGGCAGGCCTTGAGTGGTTGGCCCGTATTGGCTGACCCACTCTCGGGTGTGCCTGCTGATCAGCCTGGCTTGATCCGTTCTTGGGAGTTAATGCTTACTGCTGAGCTTGTGGATTCTCAGAAGCAGCTACAGGTGCTGCGCTTAGGGTCGATGCCAGCCAGTCGCAACCTTGAGGCTTGGTTGATAAGCCAGGGTGAAGGGCAGTTGCTGATCACCGAAGGGGAATCCCGTTGCCTTGATCCCCTTGGATTGTCGATTCAGTGGAGTAATGGTCTGGCGACTTGGTGGCAGCATCATCGCCACGCTTGGGTCTGCGCTGATGCCCCCTCTCAGCAGGAAGCCCATTTACTGCTGAAGAGGTGGCAGGCTATCGATCGCTTTGCTCAGGATTGGCTGGATCAGCAGTTGCCCTTGCAGGGTGCCATCACCGAACCGGCCTTGGCGCGTTGGTTGTCTCGTCTTCTGCCAATTGAGCTGCCGATCATGTTGGCGGCCAGCAGCCCTGTTAGGGATTGGTTGACCTATGCGGGAGTGGCTTCGCTCTCTCGGCGCTGCTTCAGCTTTCGGGGGGCTTCAGGTATTGATGGAACCCTCTCTATGGCAATGGGTTTAGCAATGGCCCTTGGGCCCATAGTGCTTGTGAGCGGCGATCTGGCTCTACTTCATGACAGCAATGGCTGGTTGCTGGCTTATCCCCATCATCCACCACTCGTGGTGGTGCTGATTGATAACGGCGGTGGTGGCATCTTCCAGCAGCTACCGCTGAAGACAGCTCCAAGCGAAGCGTTTGAGCAGCTGTTTGCCATGCCTCAGATGGTGGACCCTCTTGCTCTTGCGGCGGCTCATGGCATTCCTCACCGTCAGCTGGCTTGTTTGGAAGATCTGCCAGAAGCCTTGGACTGGAGTCTTTCTCAGACAGGGCCTGTGTTGCTACGTGTGTGCACGCATCGTGGTGAAGATTCATCTATGCGGCAGCAGCTACGCGAGGGCTTGGCCAAGCATCTGCAGGTGATTTCCCACAATGGTTGTATTGATCTTTGATGCCGATGGCTATGGATTCCGGTCGCTCTGATCTGAGCTCAAGACGGGTTTTGCCTGGCGAGCCCACTGTCGACTGGGAACCCTGGGGTGATTATCAAGATGTACTGCTCGATCGCTGTTCAGAGGGCATTGCCAGGGTGGCGATTAATCGTCCGGCGAAGCGCAATGCATTCCGGCCGCGCACTGTGGTGGAACTCTGTGATGCCTTTACCCGGATTCGCGACGACCAGCGTTTAGGAGTGGTTTTGTTCACCGGTGTTGGGCCTGCTGAGGATGGTGGCTATGCCTTCTGTGCAGGTGGTGATCAAAGCGTGCGCGGCGATGGTGGTTACCTCGATGAGGAGGGATTGCCACGCCTCAATGTTCTCGATCTACAACGCATTATTCGCAGCTTGCCAAAGGTTGTGATTGCCCTTGTTGCTGGCTATGCCATTGGCGGTGGCCAGGTGTTGCATTTGTTATGCGATCTCAGTTTGGCGGCTGATAATGCAGTGTTTGGACAAACCGGTCCGAAGGTAGGCAGCTTTGATGGTGGCTTTGGTGCTGGTTACCTGGCCAGAGTTGTGGGTCAGCGCAAGGCGCGTGAGATTTGGTTTCTCTGTCGTCAGTACGGGGCGCAAGAAGCATTGCAGATGGGATTAATTAATGCGGTTGTTCCTCTTGATGGTCTTGAAGCAGAGGGAGTGCGTTGGGCACGGGATGTGTTGCAGCACAGCCCTACAGCAATCCGTTGCCTGAAGGCGGCTTTCAATGCTGAAACCGATGGATTAGCAGGACTTCAGGAGCTGGCCGGTCAGGCCACCCATCTTTTCTATCGCACGGATGAGGCCCAAGAGGGCCGAAATGCATTCCTAGAAAAGCGACGTCCGGATTTTTCAGATTCGGGTTGGCTTCCGTAACGAGGATTTATAGGCAGCGTCATCATGGGCGCATTGTTCGCTAGGGGAAAGGGTTCTTGCTACCGCTGCTGTTTTCCCTGATCCATTTGGCGGTGCAGGAGCCACCTACTCAAATTCTCAGCAGTATTCCCGCCGCTCTAGTTGAACGAGAAGGGCGGCATCTGGTATTGGCTCGCGATAACCGGCGGCTGTTGGTTTTAGAAGATGGCTCCTTGATTGCTAGCTTTTCGGTAGCCGTTGGCATGCCTGGTTGGGAGACTCCAGCTGGTGAGTTTCGAGTCTTGAACAAAATTCTTCATCCAATCTGGGAGCATCCTCAGAGCGGCATGCAGATCAGCTCCGGGTCGAACAACCCTCTCGGCAGTCGCTGGATTGGTTTCTACCGTGATTGCAAGGGAAGGGATGCCCATGATGGCAATCGATGGCTAACGATCGATGGCTGTGTGATGGCAGGTTTTCATGGGACACCTCATCGCTGGACTGTTGGCCGGGCTGTTTCCCATGGTTGTGTTCGGCTTTTTGAAGAGGATATTGAGACCCTCTATCGGCTAGTGAAAGTCGGCACTCCCGTCAATGTGCTCCAGTGATCGGAAGCAGATTGACGTAATGCCTTTAGAGTCCCGCCTTTATCGATTGGCTTAACAATGCGCGTGTTATTTGCTGCTGCGGAATGCGCGCCGATGGTCAAGGTCGGTGGGATGGGTGATGTGGTGGGCTCATTGCCCCCAGCGTTGGCAAAGCTTGATCATGATGTTCGCCTGATCATGCCCGGCTACGGCAAGCTCTGGAATCAGTTGGATATCCCTGCTGAACCACTTTGGCGTGGTCAGGCAATGGATAACGATTTCGCTATTTACGAGACCCGTCATCCCAGCAATGGTTTGCGGTTGTATTTGATCGGACATCCAGTGTTTGATCCTGAGCGGATTTACGGCGGAGAAGACGAAGATTGGCGATTTACATTTTTCGCAAGTGCTACAGCCGAATTTGCCTGGAACGTTTGGAGGCCGCAAGTTCTTCATTGTCACGATTGGCATACCGGGATGATTCCTGTGTGGATGCATCAGGACCCTGAAACCAGCACGGTATTTACTATTCATAACCTCAAATATCAGGGCCCCTGGCGCTGGAAATTAGATCGAATTACTTGGTGCCCTTGGTATATGCAGGGTGATCACACGATGGCGGCAGCTTTGCTTTATGCCGATCGGGTGAATGCTGTTTCTCCGACTTATGCCAAGGAGATTTGCACGTCTGAATACGGTGAAAATCTTGATGGTTTATTGAACTACATCTCCGGCAAGCTGCGTGGAATTCTCAACGGTATAGATCTGCAGGCCTGGGACCCTGCTACGGATAATTCCTTACCAGCAACTTTTAGTGCAGATGATCTTTCAGGTCGTGCGTTGAATAAGCGTGCGCTGCAGGAACGAATGGGACTTGAGGTCAACCCAGATAAATATCTGCTTGGGATGGTGAGTCGTTTAGTGGATCAGAAAGGAGTTGATCTGCTGCTGCAGGTGACCAATCGCTTGCTTGCATATACCGATTCCCAAATCGTGGTGCTGGGTACTGGAGATCGGGATTTGGAGTCGGGTTTATGGCAGTTGGCAATTCAGAATCCAGGTCGTATTGCAGTTTTCCTCACCTATGACGATGCTCTTTCGCGCTTGATCTATGCCGGCAGCGATGCCTTCGTGATGCCGAGTCGCTTTGAGCCCTGCGGCATCAGTCAGCTTTTAGCCATGCGTTACGGCAGCGTGCCGGTGGTGCGCAAAGTAGGTGGTTTGGTTGACACGGTGCCTTCTTATGACCCCATCAATAAGAGCGGAACTGGTTTTTGCTTCGATCGATTTGAGCCAATTGATTTCTATACCGCTTTGGTGAGGTCATGGGAGGCATTCCGCCATCGTGATTATTGGCGTGAGTTGCAGCTAAGGGGAATGACTCAGAACTACAGCTGGGATAGGTCTGCTCTCGAATATGACCAGATGTATCGCGATGTTTGTGGTATTAAAGAGCCATCACCTGATGCAGCAGTTGTGGAGAAGTTCTCACTTGGACAGGATTCCGATCCATCTCGCCAGGGCCAGAAAACTGCTGTAAAAACAAGAAAAAGAAAAGAATAAGTAGAACTAAGATCACTAAATATTATGATTATCAATTCAACCTAATGATGTGTATATTGATTTGGATGTTGTGTCGCTAGCCTAGGCTTCTGGTTAATTATTTTCAAGAATAAGGCAATGCCCTGCTACATAGTTAGCTTTATTGTTTTCATTGATGATTGGTTAAGGTGTAATTATCAAAGTAACTCGATATAATCCTAGTTAGCTTGTCTTTTGGTGAGATATTTTGCGGTTGATCTTATGCTCTACTTCGACAGGCATGGTGCACATAATAAGTATATCCCGGTCTAATTGATATGCAGTGATTTAGAGCCAGCAGGCCTCAGGCAGGCCTGCATCTTAGTTGTTATGGGTGGCTGATTTGTTGTCTTGGTGTTAGTGATTTCTTCTTGATGAATAAGCCTTTCTCTTTAAGTGTCTAACTCCTTTTTTGCATAGTTTGTGTTGATAGATTGGCCTTTAATTGCTCTGCAATGAGATCAGCCCATCTCTAACACTGTCGATATGGCTGCTCATTTTAGGTAGAAATGAATCGAGCTTATCTAGGCATAGCAGCTATGCCTAGATAAGCTCTAAACGCAGTGCTCCTGATCAGCATGGACAAATCGTCCAAGCCAGAGCAGCAAAAGGGGCAACTTCCAGCCCCTTATACCAATCCCTGGGTTTCCTTGCGTCAGGTCGTTGCTGCTGTCTTCGCTGACCTTTGCCTGCGACTAAGGGAGCTTTGGCGTCGAAATTGGCAAGGAGAGTTGTTCAAGCCAGGGTTCTGGCCGTCAGCAATAGCAGCCCTTTTCTGGCCATTTTTGCTTGCAAGTGTGATCGTGTTGGGGATTTTCCTGACGGGGGCATTAATTGATAGAAGATCTGTTGCCGAGCAGCCAGATATTGCCGAACAGGCTGCTTTCAGCTCGGCAGAGGAGGTTGTGATTTCAACTCCTCCTGCTGTGGAGTCGCAGCTTGCTTCAGCGCCGTTGGAGTCTCCAGAGCTGGAATCAACAGATGAATTGGCACCTTTTAATGCATCACTACAAGTCGAGCCTCTCTTGATGTTGCTAACAGATGAAGATCTCCCTGATGGTTTGCTGCTAGCTGCCGAACCAAGACTCCTCGACAATGAACTTGTGCTGAGGCTTAGTTCGACTTGGACTCAGCTCAGCCCGACTCGCCAGAGCTTGCTAACGGATCGTTGGCAAGCTCTTGTAGAGGAGCTCGGCTATGACGAGCTTCAGCTTCAGGATGAGGATGGACACTTGTTGGCTAGGACAGCAAGGGTTGGTTTGGGCATGATCGTTTTTGATCAGGATTCGGCTTGATGCTGCTGCGTTTAAGCCAGCTGATCGAGCTATGGGGTGTTCCTAATCATGCGCATGCATTTGCTCTAGATCTTCAGCAACCTATTGGTCCGATTTGCACTGATAGTCGCCAGTTGGTCAAAGGAAGCTTCTTTGTGCCATTGGTGGGAGAGCATTTCAATGCTCATGCCTTCCTCCCTCATGCTCTGGAGCTCGGAGCGCAGGCAGCTGTGGTGGCCAGAAATGACACTCATCCTGTACCCGAGGATCTTCCCCATTGGATTGTGGAAGACACTCTCGCTGCTTATCAGCAGTTGGGGTTACTGCATCGCAGTCAGCTAAATGTTCCTGTGATTGCCGTGACCGGTTCAGCCGGTAAAACCACAACTCGGGAGTTGATCCGCTCTGCACTCGCACCTCTTGGTGAGGTATTGGCGAGTGCCGCTAACAACAACAACGATGTGGGCGTACCGCTCACTTTGTTGCAGGCTCACTCAGGCCATGGAGCAGTTGTGGTGGAGATGGGTATGCGTGGGATTGGTGAAATAGAGCGCCTCTCTTGTTGCACGCAGCCAGATGTCGCTGTGATCACCAATATCGGCAGTGCACATATAGGTCGTTTAGGTAGTCGTGCAGCGATCGCTTTAGCTAAATGTGAAATCACCGCTGGCCTAAATGCCAAAGGCTTAGTAGTCATTCCAGCTGGAGATTCGCTACTGGAAGATGCCCTAGGGAGGATATGGAAGGGGCGGGTGGTACGTGTGGCAGTTGAAAGCGAAGCTGCTTTGGCGTGTTCAGAGGTTGAGGCTGACAAGCCAGGCCTTCTGCCTCTAGCTGATCTCGTTGGTCGTGTTGACCTTGCTAAGGGCGAATTATTGCTGGAGAGAGAGACCTACAGCCTCCCCTTGGAAGGAATGCACAACGCTTGTAATTTGATGTTGGCAATAGCTGTTGCACGTGAATTGCAAGTGTCAAAGGAGTCGCTGGCCCATTTAAAAGTGGAGGTGCCAGGTAGTCGTAATCGACGCTTAAAGGTTGGCAACTTCACCGTGCTTGATGAGACTTACAACGCATCACCGGAAGCTGTACAAGCTGCCTTAGTGCTCTTAGCCAGCCAGCCAGGTCGTCATTTCGCCGTGCTGGGAACCATGCTGGAACTTGGAGAACAGAGCGTGGCTTTGCATCGTCAAGTCGCTGAGTGGGCTGTTCAGCTTGGCTTGGATGGACTTGTTGTAGTTGCTGCGGGAGCGGAGGCGGAGGCTATGGCAACAGCGGCAGAGACTTTGCCGCGTTTGGCTGTAGTTGCTAGCCCTGAGCAGGCTGCACAACCTTTGCGAGCATGGCTTGAAGCCGGGGATGTAGTGCTACTTAAGGCCAGTCGTGGCGTAGCCCTAGAGCGATTGTTGCCTTTGCTGCCAGGGGCTCAGTCTTGAGTTTTTTCTGGCATTGACCAGCCTTGTTTGATTAGTTGCTTTGCTCGACCGAGGGCGAGGGCACCGCTTTGAACGTCCTTTGTGAGCGTGGAGCCTGCTCCCACCGTGACTTTTGTCCCCAAGACGATTGGTGCCACAAGTACGGAATTCGCTCCGATACTGCTTTGGTCGCCTATCAGGGTGCGATGTTTCATTACCCCGTCGTAATTAGCAGTGATCGTTCCAGCCCCCACATTGACGTCGCGTCCAAGTTCTGCATCGCCGATATAGCTGAGGTGATTTATTTTTGATCCTTCGCCAATGTGGCTCTTCTTTAATTCAACAAAGTTGCCAATGCGGCAGTTATCAGCGATATGTGTTCCAGGGCGTAGGTGAGCGAAAGGGCCGATTTTTACTTGCTTGCCTACCTTGACATCGTTTATTACGGAATGGAGCACGCATACCCCTTGTTCGAGGTAGGCATTAGTAAGTAGGCTAGCGGGACCCAGTTTGCAGCCATCGCCAATATGGCAGCGACCTCGTAAATGGGTTTGAGGTTCAATCACCACATCTCTGCCAAACTGACACTCCTCACTGAGGGTGCAGCTGTCCGGATCGACGAAGGTAACTCCCTCGGCCATCCAGTGATCGCGCAACCGTTGCTGAAGAACGCCTTCACACTGAGCAAGTTGCTTTCGGTTGTTGACGCCGTTCACCTCGTCAGGGTCGGCCACTTCGACATGCCTGGCCAAAGGCAGCATCGTCACGGTATCGGTTAGGTAGAGCTCCCCTTGGTCATTGTCGTTGCTCAGTGAGGGCAGCACCTTGGCCAGTGCTGCCCAGTTGAAGCAATAAATACCAGCGTTCGTGAGGTTGTTTCGGCGCTGATCTTCATTACAGTCGCGGTCTTCCACGATGCTGCTCACCCGGCCCTGGTTATCGCTGAATACACGCCCATAGCCGGAGGGATCTGCTAGACGGGCGGTGAGCAGGGTGACATCTGCGCCGCTTTGGCGATGGCCGTTGACCAACACTTCCACTGTCTGTGTTCGCAGAAGCGGCACGTCGCCGTTCAGTACCAACAGTTCTCCTTGGAAGCCGTCGAGAACCGGTAGCAGCTGCTGCACCGCATGACCAGTGCCGTTCTGAGGTTGTTGCAGCACGAACTCCAGACCTCCGAGGGGGCTGAGCTGCTCCTCGACGCGCTCGGCCTGGTGCCCCACGATCAGTAGGCGCCGCTTTGGCGTCAGTGTTTGGGCACTGGCGAGCACCCTTTCCACCAGCGTTGATCCCGCCAGCGGTTGCAGCACTTTGGGCAGGGCGCTCCTCATCCGGGTGCCCTTTCCGGCGGCCAGAACGGCGACGGCAAGCATGAAAAAACGAACTACGAAACGGCCGGAATCTACCGGGATTCGTCAGCCCAAGCGCTGGTTAGGTGTCAATTTGATTTTGCGAGGAGCAAAGAAAGCTTCTCTTCGATGCTCTGCAGACGTTCTGAGGTGTTGTTGATTTTGAGTTGCTTGTCCGTTAGCTCAGAGAGTTGGTGAATTTCTCGGGTCAAAGTGTGCACCGCAGTGAGTGTCTTGTGATCTGTTTTGGCTCGTTTGTCGGATTGTTCAGCTTGAATATTTTGGCCTACGATAATGATCGGCAACAGTACAAGTTGTAAGAAAGTTTGAGCACACCATCCAACAATCGTGATCGGGTTTTCTGATTGAATTGCATCTGGTAAAGATACCAATGCCAGGAGCACAAACATATAGGCACACCACATTGTGCCAACAGTATCTGTGATGAGCGTTGCGATCCGATTGTTTAAACGGCCTATCAATGATTTGCCGTGCACCGCTTTTTCTGCTGTGCTCATCGTGACGAGAGCAGGGATGTGCTCTTTGGCTTCAGAGACCTTTACGTTCATACTTTTGTTAGTCATTAAGTAAGAGGTTTTGAAGGAATGACTGTATCAACGATCTGTTTCAATTCTTATCAGCATGGGTTTATTAACGCTTTTGTGATCGGAAGAGTTAGCCCGACCTTTATTTAGCTGCCCAGCGGTGTTGCCAGGCATTTGTCGTTTCCAATCCGCAGTGCTGTTGTTCCGTGTTACGCCGCATCAGGATCACTTCTGCCTCATCTTCCCCTGTTGGATCGCGGAAAGGGACGGCGGCGCGCGTGTGTAGATGTTCCTGTTCCATTTTGGCTAGCGACCGCCAACCCGTCCCCGTCTCTACAACGTTGATATCAGCCTGTTTGACTGCCATGGTGCCACTGCTCCAGCCTCGGCGCTCCCCTGGCACTGGCAGAAGTGAGAACAGTTGCAGCCCTGCTCGCTGCAAGCTGGCTCGTATCGCTGCTGCACGGCTGTAGGTGAGTAGCCGCCCACCTGGAGCAAGTCGTGCGGCCAGGTCATACAGAAACTCTTCACTCCATAGTTGAGGGCAGCGGCCTGGAGAGAAGGCATCGTGGAGAATCAAATCCAGTGGCTCGTCTTGGGGTAACTGATCAAGCGTTTTACGTGCATCACCCCACAACATTTTCCCCCTGCTCTCGGGCTGATCCCAGCCATCATGATCTCGGATTGAAATGAGTCGCTGGAGCACCGATGTTGACCAGGTACTGCAGAATCTCGCCTGTTCCAGAGCGAGTTCCAATGGTCGCCGGTCAAGTTCTAGTCCCCACCACTGCACAGTTGGTGCTGGAGTTGGCATAGCTTCCAGCACAACAGCAGTGTTGTAGCCAAGACCAATACATACGTCGAGAATTCGGAGAGTTTGTCCGCTACTGAAGCGCGTTAGCTCTGCCGGTTGCGCGAACTTCACGCGTGCCTCATTAAGCGCTCCAGCGGAGTTGTGGAACGCTTCGTCGAAGTGCTCACTATGCAAGCTGAAGCTGCCGTCAGCCGTTGGGAAAGCATTCAGCTCCCCCAAGGGGTGGGAGTGACCGTCTTTAGCGGCGCAAACGTTCAAGTTCGTCCCAAAAGGTGGGATAGGACACAGCCGCTGCTTCGCTTCTTGAGAGGGTTGAGTTGCCTGTTGCAAGCAACGCCGCTACCGCCAGGCTCATGGCTACACGGTGATCGGTTTCGCTATCGAGGGCTGCACCTCGCAGTGTTCTTCCCCCACGGATGGTTAGTCCATCGGGATGTTCGTCAATGTCGGCTCCCATAGCAGTGAGCTGCCTGGTCATTACAGCGAGCCGATCGGTTTCTTTTACGCGCAGTTCACTGGCTCCGGTGATTTTGCTTTCGCCATCACAGAAACAAGCGGCAACTGCAAGGATCGGCACCTCGTCGACTAGGCGAGGCATGATTTCTTCATTGATGCTGAAGGGTTTCAGTGGTCCTTGCTTCACCCGTAGGTCTCCAACTGGTTCGCCGGCCACCTCGCGTTGGTTGATCACCTCAATGCGAGCTTCCATGCTCTCCATAACTTCCAGGATGCCGGTACGTGTGGGGTTGAGGCCGACGTTCTCGATCAGCAATTCAGCACCAGGAACCAGCGAACCCGCTACCAACCAAAAGGCAGCTGAACTGATATCACCTGGAACTACAACCGTTTGACCATGCAGGGTTGAACCAGGCTGAACGCTGATGTGACGACCCATCTCACCTACTACTTCGAGATTGGCTCCGAATGCCCGCAGCATCCGCTCGGTATGGTCTCGAGAATGGGCTGGTTCGATCACAGTGGTCGAGCCTTGAGCAGTTAAGGCCGCCAGCACAAGAGCTGATTTCACCTGTGCACTGGCAACAGGTGTACCGATCACAGCACCACGCAATTTTTTACCACTCACCGCTAGCGGGGCGAAGTTGCCGCTTGAGCGGCCATTGATTGCAGCACCCATCATCGCGAGCGGCTGGGCAACGCGATTCATGGGTCGACGACTAAGGGATTTATCACCTGTGAGCACAAAGTGACGACCGTGGCGTCCAGCAAGCAAGCCGAGCATCAAGCGCATCGTGGTGCCGGAATTGCCGCAATCAAGAACCTCTTCTGGTTCTTGCAGGCCATCTAGACCTACGCCTTCTACATGAACAATCTCGCCAGCACGAATTGGGCTGATCGTGGCACCCATGGCACGAAGACAAGCCGCCGTGCTGAGTGGGTCTTCAGCAGGCAAAAGCCCTTCGATGGTGGTGCTTCCCTCGGCGATGGCTCCGAATAACAGCGCCCGATGGGAAATCGACTTATCGCCGGGCACCCGCACGGTTCCGCAAAGACCACCACCTGCTCGAAGTTCACGCGATGTCGAATTAATGCTGGTAGAGCTCAATTCAATGTGGCCCGGATCAAATTGATTTTATGGGCCAGCCAGTGAGCTGATTGCAAATTTGTTTTTGTGCGGGTGAGCTTGTCTGTTTGGACCATTTCAACCAGCAGATAGCCAACGAGGTTTTCTTGTTAATCATTTCAGCTTTTATTTAGGTTTTTGTGGTCGTCGCTTGACGACGAAAGCTCTCCATCACATAACCAAATAGGCTTGGATCTGGTTCCTCGCTGCCCAGATCCGCCAAGCCTAGCTCTTGCCATCGAGCATCTACCTTGTTTTCTAGGTCTGCATCATGGCTCAGCGGTTTGCCCCATTCGTGGCGCTTCTCTGGACCGATTTTTGTGGTGGCATCCATGGCCATTCGCCCACCTAGACCTAGTTGTTCGCTAGCGAAATCAAGGCTGTCGAAGGGTGTGTTTTCCAGCACGAATAAATCCCTTTGAGGATCCACTTGGGCAGCAATTGCCCACACCACTTGACGTGGATCTCTGACGTTGATGCTTGCATCCACCACGACAACAAACTTTGTGTAGGTGAATTGAGGTAAGGCGCTCCAGAAGGCCATGGCGGCACGCTTTGCTTGTCCTGGGTAAGCCTTGTCGATTGCGATTATTGCCAGCTTGTAACTGAGAGCCTCCATCGGCAGAAAGAAGTCAACGATCTCTGAGACCTGTTGCCGCAAGATCGGCGTGTATATACGGTTCAAGGCAATGGCGAGCATTGCCTCTTCCTTAGGGGGCCGACCGCTAAAGGTCGTTAGGAAGATTGGATTGCGGCGTTGCGTCATGCAATGGAAGCGCACTAATGGTGAAGCCTCCACTCCTCCGTAGAAGCCCATATGGTCACCAAATGGACCATCCGCCACTTCCTCGCCTGGTGTGATTGTTCCTTCCAGCACTACTTCGCTATGGCTGGGTACTTGCAAATCGAGTGTTTTGCAGCCAGTTAGGCGTACACCCTCCCCTGCATAAAGGCCTGCAAAAAGCCATTCGCTTAGTTGTACAGGGATTGGGGTTGCAGCTGCCATCACCAATAGAGGGTGAACGCCAATAGCAATTGCGACCTCCAGCTTCTGGCCCATGGCAGCAGCTTTACGAAGGTGCCTGGCGCCGCCGCGAACACTCAGCCAATGCACCGTCATGGTGTTTAGCGATTGGCGTTGTAGGCGATAGACCCCTACATTTGGCACCCCGGTTTCTGGATCTTTAGTGATCACAAGCCCAAGGGTGATTACACCGCCGGCATCTTCTGGCCAGGGTCGAATCAGGGGCAGGCTGTCTAAGTTCACCGCGTCTCCACGCAGCACTTGCTGATGGCAAGGAGGTGTTAGGTCTAAATCTGGACGCGCTTTGATTAGATCCCAGAACACGCTTGCGAACTGTCGGGTCTCTTTAAGTCCCTTGGGTGGTCTCGGTTGTTGGAGCAGTGCCAGTCGAGTACCCAAATCCTCAAGTTGCTCAGCCTTGTCTAGGCCCATGCTCCAAACCACTCGTTCCAAGGTGCCCAGCAGATTGACTGCTACTGGCATGTCCGAACCGATCACGTTTTCGAACAGCAGAGCTGGCCCTCCCAATCCCAGCACCCGATCAGTGATTGCAGCGAGTTCTAAATCTGGATCCACTGCAGCACTGATCCGCCTTAGCTGACCACGTTGTTCAAGTAGGGCTAGAAAGTCCCGCATGTCTTGGGACGCAGGCCCGGGACGAAGCAGCTGCATGGTTGGTGGAATGGCCATCAATCGAAACGGCCATCAAAATTATCTAGTTACTGTGGCGCAAGTCGTTCGTTATCGGGGCCATGCAGCTCGCCTATTTCCATGTGGCTGCTGATGTGCCAGAGGGAGACAGGCCGGACGCCGCTGTCGTCATCGACGTTCTCAGGGCTACTACCACCATCGCCTGGGCCTTGCATAACGGTGCCGAGGCAGTTCAGACCTTCGCTGATTTGGATATTCTCAAGCAGGTGGCTGCCCAATGGCCGAAGCCTTCTCGCCTTTTGCTTGGTGAGCGTGGTGGCAAGCGGATTGATGGCTTCGATCTGGGGAATTCACCCGTTGCCGTGCTGCCTGAGCTTGTTGCTGGTAAAAGACTGTTTATGAGTACAACTAACGGCACTCGCTCTTTGCAGCGAGTGCGTGAAGTTGGTCGTTTATACACGTTGGCGTTACCTAATCGCAGGGCAGTTGCAGAAAAATTACTGAGAGATCAACCTGCGCAGCTTTGGATTGTTGGTAGTGGCTGGGAGGGCACCTATTCCCTAGAGGATTCTTTGGCGGCTGGAGCGCTGGCGTCACTGCTCTTGGATGCTGAACCTGATATTGCTTGTGTGGTCAATGACGAACTCACTGCGGCCTTAGCCCTTTGGAAGCAGTGGAAACACGATCCAGAAGCTTGTCTTCGTCAAGCAAGTCATGGGCAGCGGCTGATTGGGCTTGGCGATCACGATGCAGATTTCAGCTGTTGTGCTGGGCTGGATCAACTCTCTGTGGTTCCTATCCAGGTAGAGCCAGGAGTTTTTTGTGCGTATTGAATCCACGTTTTGAATTCACGTTGCGATCTAAAGTCTCGATCTCTGTTTCAACCCTGTGACTGACTTTCTGGCAGCGGCATTGCAGCTGACGAGCACCTCGGAGCCAGAGGTTAATTTTGCTGCTGCCGAGGAGCAGATTGAAATCGCGGCGCGCCGCGGTGCCGAATTGGTTGGATTGCCTGAAAACTTCGCCTTTATGGGTGATGACGAGCGACGTTTAGAGCTCTCTTCAGATCTGGCTGAGCAGTGCAGCCGCTTTTTGGTAACGATGGCAAGGCGTTACCAGGTGGTGCTTCTTGGTGGGGGGTTCCCAGTGCCGGTTGGAGATGGAAAGCACACGGTAAATCGAGCTGAATTAGTGGGTAGAGACGGCCAGCTGCTGGCTAGATACGACAAGATTCATCTTTTTGATGTCGATCTTCCCGATAGCAACACCTATCGGGAGTCGGCCACGATTACCCCTGGCCGAGATCTACCACCAGTAGTGGAGGTGCCAGGCCTATGTCGGGTAGGGCTATCTATTTGCTACGACGTGCGCTTCCCTGAGCTCTATCGCTATCTGGTAGGTGCTGGAGCCGAGTTGTTGATGATTCCTGCAGCATTTACAGCTTTCACTGGCAAGGATCATTGGCAAGTGTTGCTTCAGGCGCGGGCCATCGAGAACACTGCTTACGTTTTGGCACCTGCCCAGACCGGTTTGCATTACGGCCGTCGACAGAGCCATGGACATGCCATGGTGATTGATCCCTGGGGAACGGTTCTGGCTGATGCAGGGGTGCTTCAGGGGGCTGCCATTGCTCCTGTGGATAACGCACATATAGGTCGGATTCGCGGGCAGATGCCTAGCCTTCAGCACAGGCAGTCAGCACTGTTCTGAGTCAATGATCTTGGCTCCGTCACGCCGTCTCAGTTTGTTGATGGTTGGCGCTTTACAGATCCCTCTGTTTTTGGCTTCTTTGCCTGTCAGTGCTGCGAGTGCTTTGGCGGCATGGGCACTTGGAAGTGACGGGGTCTTGCTGTTACGTACTGCAAAAGGGGCTCGCCTGGAGGCGTTCTTTCAGTCAGCCGATAGAGGCAAGGGAGCAAGGGTCTGGATTGATTTTCCCGGGGAGTTAAGCCGCACACGCACTCTTCGAGGTAGTGGTCCGGTGCAAGCGATTCGCTTGGGAAAACCAACGCCTGGATCAACACGACTTGTGATTGAGTTTGAGCCATCAATCGACTTAGATCCAGCACAGCTCAAGTTGGTAGGGACCTCTCCAGATCGATGGAGACTCAGCTTTAAGGGTTTGCCTACCCGTGGCCTTCGTCGCATTGGTGAGGGAGACCTAACGGCATCAACTTCTGGCCGATGGACTCCGGGGGTGAGCATTTCCCCTACTCGGACACCTATTAACGCCTCTGGTCTGCCGAAGGTGTCTCGCGGTCGCTACAGGGTTGTGATTGATCCTGGTCACGGCGGTCCTGATCCTGGTGCTATCGGGATCCGCGGGTTGCGTGAGAAGGATGTAGTGCTCGATGTTTCCCTTCAGGTGGCCCAGTTGCTTGAAGCCCAAGGTGTACAGGTGATTATGACGCGCTCGGCTGATATAGATGTGGATCTTCCGCCAAGGGTGGCGAGGGCTAATCGTGTGGGCGCCACAGCATTTGTGAGCATTCATGCCAATGCCATCAGTATGTCTAGGCAGGAAGTGAACGGCATCGAAACTTTCTATTTTTCAGATCCACGTTCAGCGAAACTGGCTGCTCATATTCAGCAGCAGGTACTTAATGTCTCTCCTGGTAGTCCCGATAGGGGAGTAAGACGAGGGCGATTTTTTGTGATCCGGCGCACCAATATGCCCTCTTCCCTTGTGGAGACAGGATTTGTTACAGGAAGGCTTGATTCTCCTCGGCTGGCCTCGGCGGCCCATCGCCGCAGGTTGGCCCTTGCAATTGCAACTGGAATCCTCAATTATCTGCAGGGGGCACGTTGACGCCTCGCTTGGGATTGTTTGATAGCGGTGTTGGTGGTCTGACGGTGCTCAGACGATTACTGGAACGTCATGGGAAGGTGCCATGTGTATATCTCGGCGACACCGCCCGAGTCCCCTACGGAAGCCGTCTCCCATCAGAGATCCGTCTAATTGCTAAGGAGGTCGTCCAATGGTTAAGAGATCAGCAGGTGACTGCCGTGGTAATGGCTTGTAACACCACGAATGCGTTGGCTTCTGATGTGGCTTTAGAAGTTGCGGCAGGGATTCCTGTGGTGGGGTTGATTGAAGCTGCAGCCAATATGCTCTCGGAGAGCCGTGTGGGTGTGCTGGCTACTCCAGCGGCGGCGGCTTCCGGGGCATACCGCAAGCAGATTGAGATCAGTCGACCAGGCACCTTGGTTGTTGAGCAGGGATGTCCGGACTTTGTTCCATTGATTGAGGCCGGTCAATTCAGCAGTGAGGAGCTTTTTCAGGCGGCTTGTGAGTACGTGAAGCCGCTTTTAGATGCTCGGGTGGAAGCTGTGGTCCTCGGATGCACTCACTATCCCCTTTTGGAACCCACCTTGCGGCAGTTGCTGCCGAAGCATGTGCGCTTGGTGGATCCAGCCATTGGGGTTGCGCGACAACTAGATGAACTTTTGGGTAACCCCATGATCCCTATGGGCGCAACGCTTTCGCTTGCTTCTACACGCTTTTGCGTGACGGCTGATTCAGAGGGCTTTGCAACACGTGCTACACGATGGTTGGGAGAACGCCCCCAGGTTGAGCTGGTTTCGCTACAGCATCCTGCCTACGCCTCGTAGGATCATTCCACCGAGGGGATTCATGACCACCGTTACTGAGCTGCTGCAGCCGGTCGAGCTGGATCTGGAGACCCTGCTCACTGATCTGCGCAGCTTGATTGGTGCAGGTCATCCCATTCTTCAGGCAGCAGCAGAGCACTTGTTTAGTGCCGGTGGTAAACGCCTGCGTCCGGGAATCGTGCTGTTGGTCTCTAGGGCCTTATCCCCAGATGGCGATTTATCGGCTCGACATCGTCGGCTTGCGGAGATCACAGAGATGATCCACACGGCATCTCTTGTGCACGATGACGTGGTTGATGAGGCGGCAACTCGCCGAGGGGTGGCCACTGTTCATAGCCGTTTTAATCATCGTGTTGCCGTTTTGGCGGGTGATTTTCTTTTTGCTCAGGCCAGTTGGCACCTGGCAAATCTCGACAACTTGACTGTGGTTAAGCTTCTCAGTCGGGTAATTATGGACCTTGCAGATGGTGAGGTGAAACAGGGCCTCTATCGCTATGACACCGGTCAGTCCTTTGCCACATATTTAGAGAAGAGTTATTGCAAGACAGCTTCGCTGATGGCTAACAGTGCGCAAGCAGCCGGTGTGCTTAGTGGTGAGAGCACTGAGCATCAAAAATCGCTGCATCACTTTGGGCGTCAGCTGGGTCTGGCCTTCCAGGTTGTAGATGACATCCTGGATTTCACAGGTTCTGAACAACAGTTAGGCAAACCTGCCGCGAGTGATTTGGCCAGTGGATATCTCACGGCACCTGCTCTATATGCATTAGAAGAGCATTTGGCTCTTTCTGGGTTGATTGAGAGGGAGTTAAGTGAAGAAGGTGATCTTGATCAAGCCCTTGAATTGGTGCGTGATTCGCAGGCCATTCCACGTAGCCGTCAGTTAGCAGAAGACTTTGCTCGAGAATCCCGTGACGCTATTGCTTGGCTACCAGATTCACCATGTCGGCGGGCACTAATGGAACTGCCTGATTTTGTGCTGAGCAGGCTGTATTGAGCTTCTTAGAGAGCATCCTTGGCTTGGTGCAAACGTTTAAGAACTGAGCTCAGTTGAGTGATATGACGAAGATTTTTAGTTGAAGTTTTTTTATTGCTACTCGGGCAGGGTTCGTATTCATTATTAAGCAGCCAGACCTGGCATCCTGCTACCAGGGCTGCTCTAGAGCCGGCTTGGGAGTCTTCAAGGGCCCAGCATAAGTTTGGCTTTACTGCTAACCGCTTGGCGGCTAGTAAAAAGGGATCTGGTGCGGGCTTGCCAGCTATTAGGGATGGGTCGTCTCCGAGGACTCGAATTTGGATTAGTGCCAGCCAGGAGTGATTGAGGCTCTTGAAAGCCACAGCATCTGAGGCACTGCTTGAGACCAGGGCCATTGGCAGCTTGTTTTCATAGCACCAACGAACCAGTTCTTCTGCTCCCGGCATGGCTTTGGCTTTACTGAGTAGTTGTCTTGCTATGGGTTGTCGCACGGCTAACAACTGCTCAGTCCCTACCGGAGAGTCCAACCAGTCATTTACCTGTTCAGCACAGTCAAGCCGCCGCCGACCTTTCAAGATGATTAATTGACTCTTGCTGAGGCTTGTACCGAAGAAATCGGCAGCTTCAGACCAGGCTTGAGCATGTAGAGGTTCAGTATCGAGCAATAGACCATCCAGATCAAATAGACAGGCCGCAGGTAAGTGCATGAATCAATGTGCGATGTTTGTTTTGAATTAATTACGACTCAAAGCCCAGTTCCCTTCTGTTTGTATGAGCTGTTAGATAGTGGCTTGATTTTAACTTGTACGGGCTTGTTCAATATTGCCATCTCTTTGATGGTGTTGCTGCCTTGCATAGAGTGGAGAAGATCAACCAAGGGTGAAGCTTGGCTAGGGGTGCATCCTTGTATGGGATTTAGTGCTTTTTAATTGACATCACTATTGCCATGTGCTGGTATTTACTTTGCCTTGATAATAGCAAGTGGCAGACTAGGGTGCGTCTAAAGCGAATAGATCAAGTTTAGGTATTTCAGGAGAGTTTAGCTTGATTTGTCTAATCGGAGTAAACCCATTCCCCTGATTAATGAAATATTAGATGTCTTGGTAATAGACTATTTTTAAGCTATTGATAAGAAGTATTGATTGGTATTGACTTAACAAGTTTACATATCAGCCAGTCCTTTATTAGTGCTTTGCTTTGAAGTATATAATTCTGGAAAGTATGTTAAATAGATATCAACACAGCCAGTTTTGTATTCGTCAGAATCTCTACCGGTGCTCCAAAATAGTTTACGCCAGAGTGGTTTTGTGATTTGACTATTCTTGATTGTGGTGTGGATAAAGCTTTTATGTTGAATGTAGATGTCTAGCTTTTCAGTACAAGTCATCTGTTCGAAGCATCGTTCTTTTATTCTAGCAAGATTCTCTATAGCAATGCTTAAGGCAGCCACTAAGGAGAACGTAATCATCTTCTTTTCAAGGCGAGGCTTTCATTGCTCAGTGATTTGAAATGGTCATTTTCATAGAGTTAGTGGTGGCAGGGTATATAGACAAGAGGCGCGCAGGCGTTATTAGCCTCTTTTTAGTGGCTGACTTGATGCGCATTGGATTATTGGCATGCTCTTCTGCTTGATTATTGATTTATAGGAGGGATACTGAGTCTAATTTGTCATAGCAGCAGCAATGTCTGATGCAAATCAAAAAGCAGGCATAGCATGGTTTACAACGGCTGAACTGCTGGACTACTTTCAGATTTCCAGGCAGATGCTTTGGAGCAATCGAAACAGGCTTTATAGAGGTATTCACTTCAGGCGTGCAAACCCCTTTAATCCATGGAGTTCATTGCTGTGGAGGCTTGAGCTGATGGAAGAGGTTCTAGGTCAGCGTGTTGCCGCCTTTCAACGCAAGGTCATGGATAATGTTATTCACGAGAGCAGCAGCTGGTCTGATGGCTTGAATAGATAGGATTAATGTTGAGAATTTGTGTCTTACCCATCAAGACCTCTGAAAAGTTTATAGATTCTCGTGAATGATTTCAAGAACTAATTGGTTGTAAGTTTTCGAACAATTATGTTTAGCAATAGCCTGTGGTTGCTTTCATGGTAATTGCTTGAATATCTTGGTCGCTATAAAATAGGTTTTGTGAATACATCTTCTACAAAACCTTGGCCTTGAGAAGTCTTAAGAAATCTTGGCTCCACAATGCAGCCGGCTCGATTAAAGTTGTCACCTGTGTGTGTTTTCAATACATAGGTTAGCGGCCGAAGCTGCTTTTTGGTTGCATAGCATTTTGGGTAATACTTGTTGGCTATATTTTCAGTGATTAACTTGGTGATGTTTTCGCTTCTGTCATGCTCGATGAAACCATAGTCAACACATTGCCTTACGAGTGTAGCCATTGATTTGCTTAGCTGCTTTGTTGATTTGTTAGAGGCTGATTGTGGCATCATCGTGTGTTAAAAAGCATAGCTTTGCTCTGCTGGCTTGACTTACTGTTGTTTGTATGACTTCAGGTTTTTGGTCTTTTGGGCCAACTTCTAACTTAGAAGTCTTTTAAAGACACACGTTTATGGGGTCTGTTTAAACAACCGTGTCACAGCGCTGATGTAACTGTGTTAACTAGCTTGAATGCAGAAAATCACCGAGCGCTCATTGCCCTATGTCCTCTGACTCTTCCTCCAACATCCAGTCGGTTCTGCAGGAACAGCGCGTTTTTCATCCCACTGCGCAGCAGGCATCGCAGTCCTTGATTGGCAGTCTGGAGGCCTATAGGCAGATTGCAGATAAGGCTAAAGCTGATCCCGACAGTTTCTGGGGAGAGGCCGCCCGTAGCGAGTTGGAATGGTTTGAGCCTTTTCATACTGTGCTCGATTGGTCGAATCCCCCGTTTGCACGCTGGTTTGAAGGGGGCACAACAAACCTCTCCAGCAATTGTCTTGATCGTCACCTCAATGGCCCTAAGGCGGATAAAACAGCCTTGATCTGGGAGGGTGAGCCTGGTGATGTGCGGAGCTTCACCTACAAACAGCTTCATGCTGAAGTGTGCAAAGCGGCCAATGCTTTAAAAGCTCTTGGCATTAAAAAGGGCGACTTGGTTGCGCTTTATATGCCGATGGTGCCAGAGGCGGCCATTGCCATGTTGGCTTGTGCCCGTATCGGAGCACCTCATTCGGTTGTGTTTGGTGGATTTTCAGCCGAAGCCCTTAGAGATCGCTTAGTGGATGGCGATGCCAAAGCAGTGATCACCGCTGATGGCAGTTTTCGCAAAGACAAGGCCGTTGCGTTAAAGCCTGCTGTTGATGCAGCTTTAGCCAATGATGCCTGCCCCAGTGTGCAGTCGGTGCTGGTTGTGCAGCGCACTAAGGAATCCGTCGTCATGGAGCCTGGTCGGGATCAGTGGTGGCACGAACTTGTGCCTGCTCAGTCTCAGCAGTGTCCGGCGGAGCCTATGGCGAGTGAGGATCGTCTGTTTGTGCTCTATACCTCTGGCTCAACCGGCAAGCCAAAGGGTGTTGTTCATACAACGGCGGGTTACAACCTTTGGGCACATTTAACTTTTAAGTGGATTTTCGACGTACGTGATGGCGATGTCTACTGGTGCACCGCCGATGTTGGTTGGATCACTGGTCACAGTTACATCGTTTATGGGCCGCTCTCCAATGGGGCTACCACAGTTATGTATGAGGGAGCGCCGCGTCCTTCTAAGCCGGGAGCCTTCTGGGAACTTATTCAAAAGCACGGGGTAACGATCTTTTATACCGCTCCAACAGCGATACGTGCCTTTATGAAAAATGGTCGTGAGGTGCCAGATCAATACGATATGAGCAGTCTCAGGTTGTTGGGCACCGTTGGTGAGCCAATTAATCCTGAAGCCTGGATGTGGTATCGGCAGGTGATTGGAGGTGATCGTTGCCCAATAGTTGATACCTGGTGGCAAACAGAAACTGGTGGAGTGATGATTAGTCCATTGCCTGGTGCCACTCCGACCAAGCCTGGTTCTGCAACCCTTCCTCTACCTGGTATTCAGGCCGATGTGGTTGACGCTAAAGGAGACCCAGTAGCGGCTGATGAAGGCGGATATCTAGTTGTACGCCAACCCTGGCCAGGGATGATGCGCACGGTGCACGGCAACCCTCAGCGCTTTCGTGAGAGTTATTGGGAATATCTCCGACCCAGTGACGGCAGCTTCATTTATTTCGCTGGCGATGGAGCTCGTCGTGATGCCGATGGTTACTTCTGGGTAATGGGCCGTGTGGATGACGTCATTAACGTCTCCGGTCATCGTCTTGGCACGATGGAAATCGAATCGGCGTTAGTTAGTCACCCGGCAGTGTCGGAGGCGGCTGTGGTGGGACGTCCTGATGACCTTAAAGGTGAAGTAATTGTTGCCTTCGTTACTTTGCAAAGCGGTAGGGATGTTAGTGACGATTTGATTAAGGAACTTCGTATTCATGTAGGTAAGGAAATAGGACCCATAGCCCGACCTGAAGAGATCCGATGTAGTGATGCCCTGCCCAAAACGCGTAGTGGCAAAATCATGCGTCGGATTCTTCGTGCTTTAGCAGCTGGAGAAGAAGTGAAGGGTGACACCAGCACCCTTGAGGATCGCTCGGTGCTCGATCGGCTTAGGGCATGATCGTCAACTTGCTTGTGGGCTTGCCCAACAGCAGATAGTTTCTACTAGTTGCTTAATTGTCTCGGCTCGGGCGGAATCATCCGCCCAATTCCCGAGCAGGTTTTGGCGTAAACCTGCGCTGGCTGGGGTGAGGTGATCGCCTGGGAGATGGCAGCTTTGTGTTGCATCATCACTTCGTTGCTGAAGACAATGCAAAAGGCTTGGGCTCTGATCAAGGTCGTCCTTCCCGAAGCTGACCAATAAGTTATGGGGTTGGTGGTAGCACTCTCGGATTAGGCGCATTGTTTCTTTGGGGCTTGGGCTGAATTCCGTATGGAAGTCAAGTCTTGATCTGAGTTCCCGAAGCATGGGGATTGAACGATCCGCCGTGAAATTGTTAAAGCTCAATGCCACCAGAGCTTTGCTGTTGCGGCCGCCATCTGGAGAGAGAAGATGCAACTTGCAGCCAAGGCTATGCCCCAGGCGAAGGGGTGCTGGTAGCGGACCAACCCTTGTCTCAAGTTCTTGTCGGCAACGACGCAGATTGCTCCAGGCTTCATTTGCTTGCGCCTGATGATCGAAGCCTGGCACATAGCCCCAAGTGTGAACTGCGAGGTTGTGGTCAGCCAGAGCTTCTAGTAGTCGGCGATAACTGAGCTGAGGACTCGCCGCTAAATAGCTGCCGCCGATCATCTCCACCAGTGCGATTGGCTGGGCTGGCCAGAGCCCCCAGGCTTTGCCTAGGCGTCTCCATCTGGTCATGGTTGGTTGGCGATCGTCTCCACGATGTGACGTGCTTCTCGCACATGGGCAGGTCCATCGAGAAGATTATTAAAAACGTGGCGGATTAGGCCTTGTTTATCAATTACGTAAGTGACGCGGCTTGGCAAAACTCCAAGGGTTCGTGGCACCCCAAAGGCTCTTCTTAGTGTGTTTTCCTTGTCGCTGAGCAGGGCATAGGGAAGCTGATATCTCTCTGCGAATCGACGATGGCTGATGTCATCATCACCACTCACTCCCCAAACTTCGGCGCCGAGTTTCTGGAAAACCGCATGATCATCTCGGAAGCCACAGGCTTCAGCTGTACATCCAGGCGTGTCGTCCTTTGGATAGAAAAACAGCACTAGCACTTTGCCCTTGAGGTTGCTACTGCTCCGGGTGGTCCCATTTTGGTCTTTAAGCACAATTGCGGGGGCCTTATCACCAACCTGGAGGGTCATCAGGAGCTCTTTTTGGGTTAACAAGCAGCCTAGGGACCCCCTTGATGGCTACGGGAGAATACAAGTGATCGATTGAGGCCGACGAAGTGGTGGAAGAGAAGAAGCAACAGTTAGGCGCTGGCCAGTTGGATCTTCTTTGTGAAATGGATGCAGAGGAGGCTGTTGTTTCTTCGTCAGAGGCTGTTGTTCCTCCGCTAGAGGCTGTTGTCCCTCCGCTAGAGGTAGCTTCTGCGCCGCAGCCTTTGCCGATTGCCCTCCCTTGCTTTACCCCTGAAGCCTCGATTCCTTTACCAGAAATGTTGCTCATCATCGATACGGAAACCACAGGGTTGGATCCGAAACAGGATCATTGCCTGGAGGTTGGAGCAATTCTTTTTCATGCACCACGGCGCGCGGTGCTGGCCCAGCATTCTTTTCTGTTGCCTGTGCAGGACAATTCGGCTGAGTTGATTAATCGCATCCCTGCTGATGTCACACGGCTGAATCAGCCCTGGCGAGAGGGGCTTAACTATTTCCAATCTTTACTCGATGCCGCTGAACTATTGGTTGCTCATAATGCTGCCTTTGATCGTCAGTGGTTTGGAAAGGATCACCTCCCAGCTGTAGCCAAACCCTGGCTCTGCACGATGGAAGATATTGCATGGCCAGCGGATCGCCAGCTTCGCTCTAGACCTTCTGTAAGGGATTTAGCACTCGCTTATGGCGTACCGGTATGGGCAGCACATCGTGCTCTCACCGACTGCATATATCTGGCGGAGGTATTTAGTCGCTGCAATGAATTGGAAACCCTTCTGCTTCATGGGCTTGAGCCACGGCGTTTGATGCGTGCCCAGGTTTCTTATCAGCAAAGACATCTGGCCAAGCAGGCTGGTTTTCGTTGGAATGATCCAGTTCAAGGTGCTTGGACACGGCGTTTGAGTGATCGTGAGGCCGCCGGCCTCGGTTTCCAGGTGGTTTCTATTGATCAGGATGAGCAAGGTGCTTTGTGTGCCTAAATAGGATCCCAGCAAGATTCTTGCTTGCAACAAGGCATGAGTGCAAAACCTTTTTATTTAGCAAGTCGTTCAGGTCTCCTTGATTTCAGATGTATAGAACTGAACCCTCGAAAGCAGTCCATCGCTTCATCTTGTTTAGTTGATATGGGCTGACAGCTTCCACAAAGACTTGGCACTTGAATTATTGTGATCTTTATCAAAATGAACTCTGACAGCAATAGTGCCAGTTGACTTAGGGCTGAGTGAGTTTTAGTGAGAAGTTGATTATAGCCCTGATTTATATCAGGGCTATTCCTTTGATCTGGGCTGCTGTGAGCAAGATCACAGATTTGATTGCTCCAGATCAATGCTTTGGATGCCAGTGAAAGCGATGGTATGTGCATCGGAGGCAATCAAGCTTTCTGTATTACATACGCTATCAACTTCAAGATCATGACTACTTCCAACAGCGACTACCCTAGCGAAATTCTAGATCAGGAACTTTCCTTTACTGAACTTGAAAATCTATCTGGTGGCAAAGGGTTTAGCTATTCGCATGAATCTCTCGTGGTCACAACCAACGGCAGAAAGATCGTTCTAAAGAATCGGAGCGAATTCAAGGGGGATAAAGAGTATGAGAAGTATTTCAAGGAAAGAATCAAGGAGTTTGCATAAATTTAGTAAATCCCTAGCGAACATGTTTGCAGATATACATTTCCAAAACAAGCGATCGCATGACAGCCCTGCTAACCAGTGGGGCTGTTTTATTG
The DNA here is from genome assembly GCA_030741055.1 of Prochlorococcaceae cyanobacterium ETNP18_MAG_14. Lineage (GTDB taxonomy): Bacteria > Cyanobacteriota > Cyanobacteriia > PCC-6307 > Cyanobiaceae > Prochlorococcus. The sequence continues at coordinate 28,282 of JASLWC010000011.1, forward strand.
GCTGCAAGATAATACCGCTAACTCCCTTAGCGGTGAGGCCGCTTGAGCGCTGTTGTGAATTCATAGTATAAAAGCTGGCCGCGGTTGGCCATGAGATTATCTATGTTGTTTAATCTATTTGGGTAAAATAGAACTGCTATCAAAGTAAATACCCTCCATGAGGTTATCGGTGCATTTATAAAAGCCTTGTGAGAATTTCTTATAGCCAGCATTCGTGCATTTAATACTCACGTGATTTATTGTGTTGTCAAACTCTTTCAACGGCAGATAAATCTCTTTTGACAATGTAGATTCTTGAGAGAGGATAAGTGATGAGATTGCTGATAGTGTTATAGGAGTTATTTTGCGCATGGATTTGCACCTGTGAATTGCAGTATGGCCCAGATTGTGTACCTATATCTTCTTTGCGTCCACTAAAGCAGCTGTTGGTTTTAGGTCAGTTTCTGCTCTTACAACACATGTGTTGTGTTTTGACCAGGCAACGAAGGCACAATTCGTGAGCAAATTTCAGCGCTGCCTAGCGTGATTTCAAAGCGTCATCTATTTCATAGCTATCTGCCTCTATAAGCAAAAAATACCAGCACAAGCAGCACTGAAAGCAAGCAGGCGCTATAGCTGGTGTGTTGAGCTATAGCCTTTTTCGATGGCTACACAACAGCAGTTGGCTTTCATGCGTGAGGCCATTCGCATTCAGCGCGATGCAGGGGTCATTCGTAAAAGCGGAGGTGCCTTCGGGGCCCTGATAGTCAAGGGCGGTGCCGTAGTTGCTTCCTGTGGTAACAGCGTAATTCGGGATATGGACCCCTCAGCTCATGCCGAGGTGAACGCCATCCGTCAGGCATGCAGAAAACTAGGAACTTGGGATTTATCTGGCTGCGAGCTCTATACCAGTTGTCAGTGCTGTCCGATGTGTTACGCAACCGCCTACTGGGCCAGGATCAGCCGCATTTACTACGCCGCTTCATGGCAGGCGTATCGAGATCTGTTCTCCGATGAAGAAATTAGTGAAGACATGCTTAAACCAATTGCTCAACGTCATATACCGCAGGAACAGATGCTTGAAGAGGAGGCAATGAAGGTCTGGGGAGAGTTCCGTGCCCTGCCGGATGGAGCCAGATATTGAGCTCTTCACTAGCTTTGAAAATCAATGCAAGAGCAGATTTGTTTCAGCACTCTGAAGTCACACTGATGAATTTGCATTTCAGGCTTTGAATTCGTCAAGCTGGTCTTATGGATGCGTTATCTCGCCAGCATCAACCTTTACCGCATTGGGCTTTCCGTCGGCAGGTTCTTAGTGATCCCCTGCGGCTGCGGCTACGTCAATGGCAGCAGGTACGCACATGGGCCCGCTTGATTCGAGAGGCGGAGGCGCTTTGGCATGTAGATGTGAGGGAATTAAGGCGTTTAGGTGCTTTGGAGTTATACCAGTTGCTACAGGAGGTGCCGCCTCCTCAGCGAGGACGGGTAAATCGATGGTTGGATCGCTATGCCGTTGCAACCAGATTTCAATCAGAAGAGTCTGAGTTTGATTGACAAGAACTGCAAAACAGTGTCAATTAAGTTGTCAGATTTAAGCCGAACTGATCTTGCTAACCAGCTCTTAATTTGCATGTTGGTTGGCTCAATTACTTAAAGAATTTAAGCCAATACTCATAAAGAAGATCTCCATATCTCTTCTTAGGCTGCGCTCAGGAGAGCAGCGATATTTCATGGCAGGGCATTAAGACCTATTGCCGCGTCTCAACGCTAGCGTTATGACATTAAGTGCGAGGGAACAAGCCTCCCCCAGATATATACCTGGGGGTTTTCCTTTTTATAGGTAAAGGGATCGCCGACCCGAAGGTTTAGTGGCCTAGTCGCCGGCCTGTTCAAACTGGCGCAGAAGATGGAAGGCCTTGCGCAAAACCAACACTGCTCCAACTACGCCAAATGCCAGGGGGATGATCACGAATGGATTCGGAGGGATCATTTCTGAGACTCCGCTACCGCCCTGGAAAGTACTGGGGCAAGGAGCTAGAAGCATGATGCTTCCAAACACAAGGCACCAGCCGATGATTGAGAGAATTCCGTCGCGGGCTTTGCCTTCATAAAAACGATCAAGACCGGCAGGCCAGCCGATGGATAGCAAAGCCAGACGTGTCAGGGCTTTTTTTTCTTCTTTGCGAAACATGTTCGGCTAGAAACCTTTGTTGTTTGTTGATCAGAGATCTTAGGCCTTTTTTTTTCTTGTTGCGAGCTGTTCCCTTCTGGCTATAGCGACTGAAGCATTGTGGCGATAAACAAATTCTGCTCAGGATTAGCTCATACTCTCAAAAATAGTGAATGAAGAGTTGGATTTAGTCATTTTCAGCATTACCATTTGTAATGGCAGCAAAGATAGGCAAGCAGCAAGTGCAGACCAAGGCTACAGGCTCTATGATTACTAGAGAAGATATCTTAGTTAAGGCCCAAGAGACTTGTTTTGAGGAGCCAAGGCCTGTAGAGCTAACTTCAGATATTTTAGGTGGCAAAGAACAATTAATATGCGCTGATTCGAGGATGTAGAGGCTGAAGATATCAGCTTTGAGATCTTTAGAATACCTGCAATTCAGAGCATTGGGCATTTTTCCCAAGTTCTAGTTATTGAATCCAAGCAACTCATTAGAGGGCGTAACGAAATAGAGTAAACTTTGTAACTTACCCCATGGTTACTAGGTGCTTATCTACTAGAGCTAGAATTAGATTTAATGTGTAACGCCGCATACGTAACTAGGTCACAAGCTTACGTCTAAACCAGCACACCACACACTGTTTATCAGCGCTATAAACAATCAGCTCCTACATTGATAAATGATTCCCTCCGCTGCTATTTTTGGGATTTTAAGCCTGCTTGGTTTTGCCTGCTTCGTCATAGTTGGTAGAAGCGACACCTCCGGAAGTTCATGGTTAATCCAGAAGGATAAACTGAGTCGTATCTCTAATGATGTCTCAACTGAACAACCAGTAGTTGCTTCATCTGAAGCTAATGAATAGTTTCACACCAGGAGTCAAAACTAATCAGCCACTTGCTAACGCCTTCCTCAATTGAATAAAGCTAGTCTGGTCAACGCTATTGCTAAACGCACGAGGCAAAGCAAAACTGATGTCTCTTTGGTGTTAGCGGCCCTCACTGATTCAATCATTGATTCGTTAGCGGAAGGCAAGAAGGTTTCTTTTCTAGGTTTTGGTTCATTTGAACCTCGCGAACGTTCTGCCCGTAAAGGTTTGAACCCGAAAACAGGCGAGAGCATTAAGATCCCAGCCAAACGTGTACCTGTTTTCAAAGCAGGCAAGTTGTTTAAGGATCGCCTACAAAGCTAAAGCTTTTACTCCTATGTGAAGGCCTTAGGCGTGCAAGATTGATTTGATGCGCAAAGCAATGGCCGCTTTGTATTTATTTCAATCAGAGCTATTGCACAATGGGGTATAACTTCACGTTTAAAACAGGTAAAAGTCATCTTTGATTAGAAACCATAAGCAAAGTGCCTTGTCTCTCTGCAGTCTTCCTAGCTCTCTGAACCCTCCGATACCAAACGCCTCAGAGGTATAAGCAGTCAATGAAGACGTTCGATCTCAGAATTACAACTGGATTGATATCCACTTTCGAGTGACTTTAGCTTTGGTATTTGTCGGAATTTTTCGCTTTTGGAAAAGGATAGGCACGCAAGATACAAAGCTCGGTATCCGTAGTTACATGATTTTTTCATTGCTCACAGTTCTCCTGCGAAATTGCTGGATTGCGTTCAACCTCATGAGGTAAAAAGTGCCTCTTTATCACATGAGCCAACATCTAATTGATCAGTATCTGAT
>JASLWC010000120.1 GCA_030741055.1 Prochlorococcaceae cyanobacterium ETNP18_MAG_14
CTGGGATGCCATGGACCACTTCATTATTGATGCTCGCACAAATCGATGCAGGGAAGCCGTGGTAACCCTTGAAGCTTGGTGTAGCACCCATCTCGCGAATCCTGCTTTCTGCAAAAGCATCTAGTTCGCCTGTCGTCTGACCAGGCTCGGCCATCTCCATGATTTCGCGCAAAACTGTGGCCACAATGGAACTGGCCTTGCGCATAATCGCCAGCTCCCTAGCTGACTTGATTTCCACACCGCGACGCTGATGAATGCGTGGCCCCGTGGCCGTTGCACGTGACTCTGAAGTTGATGCGAGCAGATCAGCAAAAAGGTTCATAGGGCTAGAAAAACTGACATAAAAAAGATCGAATAGAACGCTTGCCGGCTCTGCCCGACGTACACAATCACCTTTGTCACGCTATCAATATCTTCAATGAAAACGACGCAAATGAGCTTGTTTAAGCAAGCACCTCAGCTACACCGCTGGTTTGCTCATTAGATTTTGCTTCCAGTGCTGATCTTCCGTAACCAAGGGGGCATAAATCGATTAATACACTGATTTGGCAGGAATTTCCCATGACCAAGTTCATTGGTCAATGACCTTCCAAGAAGGCGAATGGCTGCCCCCAAGCTGATCCGGTGGTAGTGCTACTTATCGCCAAATGGTCTGCTCTGGATGCTAATTACTGGAGGCAGCAGGCTGCTGCAGTGGATTTTGCCCCAAATTCATACCCACAAACCCCAGGGAGAGCTTTCCCCTGAGAGCATTGTCAAAGACTCCTCAAAAGAGAATTGACCAGCAGGTAGGATCTTTGTTTGGCTAGTTAACCCGGAGCTGGGATGGCAGCGGATTCGAAAGAGACCTCCTCGAGCGAGGAGAACACTGAGGCGACAAAAACTGAAGCAGCCTCAACCGTAGTGACAAATGTGACTGCCAAGAGTGCCCAAAAGGTCAAGCTGAGTGCTGATGCGCTGATCCGAGAATTCGAGGCATCACAGCTAAAAAGTGATCTAAATGAGATCTACGTGGGCGAC
>JASLWC010000121.1 GCA_030741055.1 Prochlorococcaceae cyanobacterium ETNP18_MAG_14
CCGATCAATGGCATATTAATCAAATTTTAAACCTAACTATTTGGCTAGTAACGCTACATAAAACCATTTTTTTTAGATAAAGTTTCGAATTTATCGCTTTATATAGATGTATACTTATCAGTATTTGCTATTAATCTTCATTTAAGCTGGCATTACAACGCAACCTCTCGCCAAGTTCAACCTTTTAATAAACGCATTGCGCAAGTAACTATCAATAATGTCAATGCCACTCTTGATATCCAACTAATTAAAACTTCCATATCTATTTTTTAAAATCCAGAACCTAGAGGAGTTGTAACGAGCATAGTTACAGATGCAATCGCTGTTTCTACTGTCTTGTTCGAGAACAAAACAGCCTGCGCTCCAACTAGGCAGCCAATTGTAAAGATGCCAACAACTTGCAAAAGCATGATCATCTGAGCATTTAGCTTACACACTATAATGTCAAATAATGACTTTGCCCCGAAAACATCAGAAAAATGCTCAGATCTGCATGCAAACCACTATGCACACTCTTAACGCTTACGGCCCTTGACGCAGGTCTAAAATAAGAAAATAAAACATCTTCCACTATGTTTTCTGAACTTTTTAGTGAGTCCAGCCTTCAACAAATGGGCCTGAACGCTATTGTAACGTTTGTAGTAGGTTTCATGATCATTACTGGGCAAAGAAAGGCTCTCTGATGCAGGCAATACTTAGAGGCATTAGGTATCGTCTGATGCTGTCGCCCGGACAAGTCTTTATTAGTGGAATCCACTCCAAGCAGTGACGCTTGATTGTTTGCCCTTTAGAAAAGTTGATGCTTGAAAGCCATGCCTTCACTATTCCAGCCTGCATGCATACACCCACCAAGCAACAAGACCATACAAACTTTCTACAAACTTGTCCAATAGGCTAAACTCCATTCCACCACTGAAAGTCATTACTACTTATATAAAGTTTGAATTCAGTTAAGTTAAATGCTGCTTGCCTTGATTGGCCCCTGCAAAACAGGGCCGATTCACAGCGTTCTCT
>JASLWC010000122.1 GCA_030741055.1 Prochlorococcaceae cyanobacterium ETNP18_MAG_14
AGCGGGTCATCGCTCTGTTGCCGAGGTAGCTGCCGCTTGGATAGCCAGCCACACAGCCGTAGCGCTCGATCAGGTTGCTCAGAGCCTGATATGCCCAGTCGGTTGGGTAAACATCTTGGAACTGAGAGATGCTGGTGACCTGCTCGCCAGAAGCGGTGTAGTCGGATACACCTTGGATATTCAGATCTGCGGCATTAGCTGCCATAGGGGCCATCAAGCCCAAAGCAGCAGGTGCCACCAGCAGTTGCTGGAATAGTTTCATTGATTCCTCACACGAAAAGGACGCATAGCGTCTCTTTAATTCTGCAAATTAAATTTTCATTAGCCATGCGCCTTTGTGACAGATTTACTAATGGACGGTATCAACCGTCACCATCGATATCAATGCGATTAGCGCGTCAATCCATGTAAGGCAAAGGCTGGTGCAACTTTCACTCACTCTCTTCTGGGATAGGTTCAGCTGCGATCAATAGATAGAAGGATATGAATTTCTATTGAAACGAGACACTTGATTTGATATTGCTCATCGGGATTACCCCTGCCATGAAAGCCTGCAAGCTTTAGCCGATGCTCTCGTCATCAGCTGAAAACCACTCTTCCATTCGCAAAGCACCTCTTATTGGCTTACTGCTGCTGTGGCTGGTGGCATGCGTGCTTGCCCTGATTGGGCTAGGAGCTCTACCGCTGCGTGATTTTGATGAAGGCACCGTAGCCAGAGTGGCCTTTGAATTGAGCCAAAAACAAGGTCCCGATGCTCTACTGCCGACCTTATGGAATTTGCCCTACCTCAATAAACCACCAGGCCTGCATTGGCTAATTGCTGCTGGAATTCAACTAAGCAACAATGCAAGGTCATCTTTACCTGAGATTCCGTCAAACACTCTGGTGAGACTGGTTCCAGCTTTGCTCTCGACACTAGTTGTGCCATTAGGGGGGCTCGTTCAATGGCGTATACGACCAAATGATCGCACTGCTTCTCTTTCCACAGCTGCCATTCTGCT
>JASLWC010000123.1 GCA_030741055.1 Prochlorococcaceae cyanobacterium ETNP18_MAG_14
TCCAACAACTGAGATGTGGCATCCCAGCGCCCGCTAAGCAGCATCTCGCGAGGGCCGGAGTCAACCTGCAAATCCCATGATCCGATAGAACTCTGAAACTGCTGACTCTGAATATTCAGACTCCAACTCAGCGACGGTTCCGCAGCCACGCTCTCCTGCAATGCCTCAATCTGGTCAGCAGATCCTGTAGCACAGGGGATTCCCAGAGCCAAACAGTTGCCGTAGAAGATCTCTGCAAAGCTCTCACCGATCAGCGCACGGATACCCCAGCGCATTAGCGCCTGAGGCGCATGTTCACGGCTAGAACCACAACCGAAGTTACCGTTAACAATCAATATTGAAGCCCCCTGGTAAACGGGCAAATCAAAAGGATGAGAACCACCAAGCTCAAGGCGGTCATCCTCAAAAACCTGATTTCCCAGTGCTTCAAAACTCACACACTTAAGAAACCGGGCAGGGATGATTCGATCGGTGTCGATGTCGTCACCATGCAACATCAACGCCCTACCGCTCACCTGGTCGATAACCCCTTGAGGGAAGAACGCAATCTCAGTCATAACTATTGGGATTTACCAGGCAGACAATCTTTGACAAGCAGCGTTCGCACATCGGTTACCTGTCCAGCAATGGCGGCCGCCGCCACCATTGCTGGACTCATCAACAAAGTGCGGCCACTAGAAGAACCCTGGCGACCCTTGAAATTCCTGTTGCTGGAGCTAGCGCTGATCTGACGTCCATCTAAACGATCAGGGTTCATCGCCAGGCACATAGAACAGCCTGGTTCGCGCCATTCATACCCAGCCACCCGAAAAAGATCATCGAGCCCCTCTGCTTCGGCAGCTCTAGCGACCTTTTCCGAACCTGGCACCACAAAAGCCTTTATCCCTTTCGCTACATGGCGCCCCTTAGCAATAGCTGCAGCGGCCTTTAAATCACTGAGACGACCATTCGTACAACTGCCAATGAAACACACATCAACTGGGAGCC
>JASLWC010000124.1 GCA_030741055.1 Prochlorococcaceae cyanobacterium ETNP18_MAG_14
CCGGCTCGACCGACGAGGGTGACGGAATTGACTCCCATAAATGACTCCTAGTGTCTGTTTTAGGTCAATGATGCGCCACGGGTTAAGTGGCTGCTTATAAGGAGTTCCACCCTTACCGCTGGGTGTAACAGACTGAGTTGGCTACTACTCCTATGATTCGCCGACTTGAGTCGCGCACCTGTGTTTTTTCGTCGCTTTCAGCTATCACGCGACATCGGTATTGATCTGGGTACGGCAAACACCCTTATATATGTTTCGGGCAAAGGGATCGTGCTTCAGGAGCCTTCCGTTGTAGCCCTTGACCTTGAGAATGGTGTGCCTCTAGCGGTGGGTGACGATGCCAAGCTGATGCTTGGCCGCACCCCTGGCAACATTCGTGCTGTGCGTCCCCTGCGCGATGGCGTGATCGCTGATTTCGATGCGGCCGAGCAGATGTTGAAGACTTTCATTCAGAAGGGCAATGAAGGTCGCGGCATTGTGGCTCCACGTTTGGTGGTGGGTATACCGAGCGGAGTTACTGGTGTTGAACGGCGTGCTGTACGAGAGGCGGGTATGGCAGGAGCACGGGAAGTCCATTTGATTGATGAGCCTGTTGCTGCCGCGATCGGTGCCGGTCTTCCTGTTACCGAGCCGATTGGCACCATGATTGTCGATATAGGAGGAGGCACCACTGAAGTGGCTGTGCTCAGCTTGGGAGGAACTGTTTTAAGTGAGTCGGTTCGCGTTGCAGGTGATGAAATTAATGATGCTATTGGGGTTTATTTGAAAAAGGTTCACAACCTTGTGGTGGGTGAGCGCACGGCAGAGGAAATCAAGATTCGAATAGGTTCGGCCTTTCCTAATCATGAGTTTGATCAGCAAGCCATGGATGTGCGTGGCTTGCATTTGCTTTCTGGTTTACCGCGTTCGATCAGCTTGCAGGCTGG
>JASLWC010000125.1 GCA_030741055.1 Prochlorococcaceae cyanobacterium ETNP18_MAG_14
CAGGAGATGCTTGGAGTTGACGAGGTTGACGATCAAAACGGAACTGCTCTGTACCAGTAACCTTTTCAGCCGCCATGTCGAAAGGGCCCGTAATCCTTGAACCTTGCTCATAAGTTGTTCCTGTAACACCAGAGAGCTGTTCTCTCTTCTCATGAGCAGTCCTTGCTGGAGATCTAACACTAAATTGAGCCCAAGGAGCAGAGCCTTTCTCATCCTGCTGCACCTCACTGCCAGAGGGAGCATCTGATCCACACGCCTGGACAAGTTGATCAGCCCCAACATAAGGGGTGCCAGTTAAAGGCTCACAAGCACCTCGCTCAGCCCCTGTCATTACTCCACCTATCCCAGGTTGCTGTCCTGTCAGGCGAGCTCCAGGAGTACCCAATTGGCTTGGTGTGCGCTTTTGAATGTTCTCTACTGTCCGATTTTCACACCACTGACCTGCCTGGTCTAGGCCTGCATAGGGAGTTCCAGTAACAGCCTTACAAGTACCAGGTTCATCACCGGTTACCAGGGCAGAACGACCTGTCCGTGTCCCACTTACTACTTGCATCTTATTGGTGACGCTAAAGCCTACTTTCGCAGCTTCTGGCTGTGGTTTTCCCCCACAGAAACCTGCATATTGTTGAGATCCTACGTATTCATCTCCTGTTACAGACTTACAGCTACCAGGCTCATTACCCGTGACATGTTCTGAGCGATTCACATTGGTGCCAGTAACACCCGTTCCCCGAAGAGTTGTCAATGCTCCAACTTTTTCTGCTGATCTACCAACAGGTAGAGGATCAGAACCAAGATATTGATCACCCGTCAGTGAACGATCAGCACCCGCCTCATCACCAGTTACTTTCGAAGAACGTCCAACCATCACACCACTTACCTTCCGGCCATCCTCGGTGAGACTTTGACCCACCTTGCGAGGGGA
>JASLWC010000126.1 GCA_030741055.1 Prochlorococcaceae cyanobacterium ETNP18_MAG_14
ACACTGAACAGTTGGCTGGCGGTGGCGATTGGCACGCCAAGATCACGATGCAAGTAGTCGGTAAGAAACAGGGTCGGAGGTTGCATGCCAATCGCTACGCAGGCGTAGGCCAGGCCAAGACCTAAGAGCACCTTGCGCTGAACTCCGTTGAGGCGCTCGGCTGCCGCGGGAGGCGGCAGGGGTTGATTGGAGGCGCGGCTGGTCAGCGGCCAGGTCAGGACAACGGCTACTGCAACAACAGCGGTTTCATAGAACCAACCAAACTGCACGTTCTGATGCAGAACAAAGGGCAGTGTGAGGCACACCAGCAAGGTAAACAGGCCGGCGCCTGAAAACGCGAGCCCTGCTGAAAGCTTGCGCCAGCGTTCGGGCATCTGGGCATTCAGAACCGAGGGGGTCAACACCACCAAGGGTGCCGCTGCTAGCCCGGCGATGAAGCGCGCAATCATCAGCCAGACAAACCCGAAATTGAACGAGGAGAGCAGCACTCCAAGCAGTCCAACACCGAGTCCGAGGCGCATTACCTGGCGTACGCCGAGAATCCGCGGTAAAGAGATCGCCAGCACGCAACTGACCAGATAGCCAACGCAGTTGGCTCCCCCCAAAAATCCTGCCTGTGGCATGGTTGTCCAGCCATCACGAATCAAAGCTGGCACCAGTGGGGTGTAGGCGAAACGAGACATTCCCAGGGCAATGCCTATGGAGCAAAGCCCAGCCAGGGTTGCCTGGGCGGGATGCATCGGCCGAGCCGATGAGGGCGCTGCAGTCACTAGATGCCAATCTTTGCTGTTTTTATAACCCTTGTGGAGATTTACTCGCCACATTCATCCAGGTTTTTAAGTTGCTTGTGCCGCCAGCCGATGAGCCCGTTGAAGGTCAGGGTCTCGGCAGCCTTGT
>JASLWC010000127.1 GCA_030741055.1 Prochlorococcaceae cyanobacterium ETNP18_MAG_14
GGCCAAGACCTTGGCCTGCTCAAGCCGAAGGAGCAGCTTGCGCCGCCCAGCAGGCTTGAAAAAGTCTTCAATCGCCGCTTCACAGGAGGCCAGCAACAAGGCACTAGGGCTTGTTGTCTGCAGCCAGCCAAGGCTGCGTTCCACAGCAATGGGATCAACACGATCGCCCTGCCACCAAAGAACGGCTGACTGGGTCAAACCGGCAGCCGATTTATGCAGTGAATGAACAATCAAATCAGCACCAGCAACAACCGCTGAAGCTGGCAGTGAGGCATCCACTCCACTGGCGAAATGCGCCCCATGAGCTTCATCCACCAGAACTGGCAAGCCTTGGCGATGAAGCCTTGCCACTAAGGGCTTCAAATCAGTTGCATACCCCTGATAACTGGGATGAATCAACACAGCGGCGGCAATCTCCACACCAAGATTGGGGAGCTCAGCGAGCACCTCCTCAAGCCAAGGGCCATCGGGAGGAGAGACATGGCCTCGATCAGCCATAAACGGCAGATCAAACAACACAGGAGTGAGGTCACCAAGCACGCAAGCCTGAATCAGGCTGCGATGCACATTGCGTGGCATCAACACCGCTTGACCAGGCCTAGCCATGGCCAACAAGGCCGCTTGCAACAAACCTGTGGCGCCGTTGACGCCATACCAGCCACGCTGAACCCCAATCATCAAAGCGGCCTGGCGTTGGCTTTCCGCCACCGCGCCCTGGCGCTCAAGAGGACCTCCTAAATCAGGCAATTCCGGCAGATCCCAAA
>JASLWC010000128.1 GCA_030741055.1 Prochlorococcaceae cyanobacterium ETNP18_MAG_14
CGACCGGCGTATCCGTATTTGGCAATGGCTTCTTCGAAGGCGCTGTGCAGCCTCTCTAGCCGGTCTTCGAGGATGTCGTCAAAACGGATCAGCAGAGGCAAGTTGAGGTCGCGGCTTTTGAGCTCCTCTACCAGTTCCACCAGATCAAGGCAGCTGCCTTGATCTCCGCGTGGCTGCACCAATACGTGGCCGTTGGCGTTGGCTGAGAAGTAAGGGTGCCCCCAGCGATCGAGGCCATAGAGGGCTGCGCTATCGGCAACGCTCCATGACTTGTTGCCCTGGATGGGGTCGGCTACCGACATGGTGCGTGCATACGTATCGCTGCGGGGAATGCCAAGGAAATCTAGGAGTGCTTTGGCATTCGTATTGCTTAAGTATCAGAATTTCCTGCACTTCATGGTTTTGTTTTGGTGATTTCTTTGGAATTGCTTTTAAAGCTGTGATTACTTTTGCCCTTATTAAGGGCTGTTGTGAACGAGTTGTTCATGCTTAATCACTTTTAGGTATTCAGGCTGATCTGCAGGCTTGTTGTTTAGAGCTCAAAAGCGATATTTCAGGTGTGCATAGAGGCCATCTCCTAACAGCCACTCTTGCCAAATGCCTTGGTTATCTGAGCTTTCAAATGAATTAACCCAGCCCAACTCCAGCATCCAGGATCCTTTGTAGTAGCGAGTCAGGATTCCACCTGATCCAATCGTGTCTTCAAAGACGATGTCGTTGAAATCTGTTCTAACCCCACCCATCCCAAGGAAGGGGACG
>JASLWC010000129.1 GCA_030741055.1 Prochlorococcaceae cyanobacterium ETNP18_MAG_14
AAGAAGCTGGACAGATCTACGTTGAACTGACCAAGCTCGGTGCACCGATGGGGTATCTGGATGTCGGGGGCGGCCTGGGTATCGACTACGACGGCAGTCGCACGACCAGCAGCGCCTCCACCAACTACTCACTGCAAAATTACGCTAATGATGTGGTCGCAACGATTCGTGAGTGCTGTGAGCCTCACGGCATCAACCAGCCCATTCTCGTCAGCGAGAGTGGGCGTGCAATCACAAGCCACTTCTCGATGCTTGTGTTCGATGTTCTAGGTACAGGCGCAGTATCAGGAGACATCCCTACAGAAATAGACGACGAGCCCTTAATTGTTCGCAACTTACGAGAGACATTGGCGACTATTCAATCAAAAGCTGCCGTTGAGAATGGCAACACGTCATGCTTACAAGAAGCCTGGAATGATGCGATCAAATTCAAAGATGACGCCCTAACCGCATTCAGGCTTGGCTATCTGGGCCTACAAGAACGGGTTATGGCAGAACAACTGACCTGGGCTTGTGCAAAAGCATTGGTCAAACGTCTACCTAAATGCGACTTAATTCCAGAAGAACTCAAAACACTTCGTTCAACACTCTCGGAAA
>JASLWC010000012.1 GCA_030741055.1 Prochlorococcaceae cyanobacterium ETNP18_MAG_14
CAAGTAGATGGCAGTTGGGGTAACAGGAGGCTCTGCAGAAGGCTGGAGTAATAGGTTTGAGGAGGGATTGCATCCCGCTATTGAGCGGTTCAATGCTTCCATCAGTTTTGACATCACTTTGCTTCAGGAAGATTTGGATGGGTCTATAGCCCATGCCCGCATGCTTGGCGATTGTGGAGTGATCTCTAACCAGGAAGCGATTCAGCTTGAGGGTGGCCTTGAGAAAATCCGTGCAGAGGCAGCTGCAGGAGAGTTTCAGCCTGGTTTGGCTGATGAAGATGTGCATTTTGCTGTTGAACGGCGTTTGATTGCTTTATTGGGATCTGTCGGCAAGAAACTTCACACCGGTCGAAGTCGCAATGATCAGGTAGGAACGGATCTGCGCTTGTGGTTACGTCGGCGTTTGGATGATTTGGATGGTGAGCTTGAGCGATTTCAGCAGGCTCTATTGGCACAGGCAGAATCTCATCGTCAAACGTTGATTCCTGGTTACACCCATTTGCAGCGTGCTCAACCGCTCTGTTTGGCCCATCATTTATTGGCTTATGTCGAGATGATCCAAAGGGATCGAGATCGGCTTAAGGATGTTCGCGGGCGAGTAAATGTTTCGCCGCTTGGTGCGGCTGCCCTTGCTGGTACTTCAGTGCCTATTGATCGGCGCCACACGGCATCTTCACTTGGCTTTGAGGGTATTTATGCGAATAGTTTGGACGCGGTCAGTGATCGTGACTTTGCTGTTGAGTACACAGCGGCGGCTTCATTGGTGATGGTTCATCTCAGTCGCTTGGCGGAGGAGGTGATTTTTTGGGCGTCTGAGGAATTTGCTTTTGTGCGTCTTAGCGATCGCTGTGCCACTGGTAGCAGCTTGATGCCTCAGAAGAAGAACCCTGATGTCCCTGAACTTGTACGCGGTAAATGCGGTCGCGTGTTTGGTCATCTGCAGGGTCTCTTGACCATGATTAAGGGATTGCCATTGGCTTACAACAAGGACTTTCAGGAGGACAAGGAAGCGCTCTTTGATGCTGTGCGCACTACTAAAGATTGCGTGGAAGCGATGTCGATTTTGATGGAGCAAGGGTTGGAGTTTTGTCCTGAACGCTTAGCAAGAGCCGTTGAATCCGATTTTTCCAATGCCACAGATGTGGCCGACTACCTGGTGGCTAAAGGCGTTCCTTTTCGGGAGGCTTATCAATTGGTAGGGGCAGTTGTGAAGCGTTGTTTAGAGGAAGGAATTTTGCTTACGGATCTCAGTCTCGAAAAGTGGCAGGGGTTTCATGCGGCAATTGCTGAGGATTTGTATGAAGCCTTAGCTCCAAAGCGGGTTGTAGCTGCGCGTACTAGTGAAGGGGGTACTGGTTTTGATCGGGTTGAGAAGCAGTTGCGTTACTGGCGTAATCATCTTGGTTTTGTCGAGAAATGATCGAAACGCCTCTGCGGGTCTACGCTGATTGAGTCAAAGGTGCAGTGATTCTTCTCGGATCATCAACCAATGGCTATACCTGGGCTAATGGGCCCACTTCATTTACGGTCCACAAGGAAAGTGAGCATCTTCGTCGGCAATCTGCCCTTCCGCGCTGAGCAGGAAGACATCATTGAATTGTTTGCACCCTTTGGAGAGGTTGCTAACTGTGCCTTGCCCCTAGAACGCGACACTGGTCGTAAACGGGGGTTTGCTTTTGTTGAGATGGCTGATGATGCCGCTGAAGCTGCGGCCATAGAAGCGCTGCAAGGTGCGGAAATGATGGGCCGTCCGTTGCGAATTAATAAGGCAGAACCGCGCGGCAGTGCGCCCCGTCGTGGCGGCGGTGGCGGTGGATATGGCGGCGGCGGCGGCGGTGGTGGATATGGCGGCGGCGGCGGTGGCGGCGGCGGCGGTGGTGGCGGTGGATATGGCGGTGGATATGGCGGTGGTGGTGGTGGATCTGAGGCTGCAGATCGCAGTTCCGGAGCCCGTGGCTGGGAAGATCGCAGCTATGGCGGCAGCTCTGCTGACACAAGTTCTCATGACGCAGGTCGTACACGCCGCCGTCGGGGAGGTGCTGCTCCTGAGGGTGAAGGTGCCGATGGTTATAGCGGTTATGGCGGAGCTGAGGGCTGAGTCAGTATCTATAGCCCGGCATCTTCTAGTTGCTGGGCTGCTTTTTGCAGCACACTAAGGTCGGCATTGGAGTTTTGAGCCTTGACACCAAGGTCTCTTCTCCAGGATCGGGCGCCAGGGACACTCTCAACGAGTTGCAATAGATGTCGGCAAAGATCCCAGAGTCGCCCACCTCTGCTCAGGTGGGTCTCGGTATAGGGGAGTAATCCCTTGATGACTTGTGATGCATTGATCAAGCGTGGTGGTTCTCCATAGATCACTTCATCAATGCTCTGCCAGCGGAGTGGATGGGCGTATACGGCTCTTCCTACCATTGCGCCATCACAGTTTTGGAGTGCTTGAAGGCAGTCTTTGGGGGTATTTAGGCCTCCATTGATTTCAATAGTGAGTTGAGGGCGTTGTTGTTTTAGCTGGTTTACCCGTTCATGTTGAAGTGGTGGAATGGTGCGGTTTTGTTTGGGATCAAGGCCTTCTAGCCAGGCTTTTCGCGCATGCACAGCAAAGCGCTTTGCTCCCGCGATTGATATTCGGTCGACAAAGTTAATTAGTAGAGAGTCACTATCAAGATCATCAATACCAAGGCGGTGTTTTACCGTTACTGGCAGATTGCTTGCGTTCGCCATCGCTTCGACACAACGGGCGACTTGATCAGGTTTGGCCATTAAGCAGGCTCCGAAGTTGCCTGCTTGTGCTCTTGGGCTTGGGCATCCCACATTGAGGTTGATTTCGTCGTAACCCCAGGCTTCAGCTAGGCGAGCTGCTTTTGCCAGCATCTTTGGGTTGTCACCACCTACTTGCAGGGAAAGCGGATGCTCAATGTTGTCGTAATTGAGTAGATGATCAAGATGGTCGCTGTGTTCTAGTGCCTGGGCCACCATCATCTCTGTGTAAAGCAAAGCCCTGCGACTGATTTGTCGCATCAGCACTCTGAAGTGCCGATCGGTGCAGTCAAGCATTGGAGCCACGCTGAATCGATAGGCACGATCAGCTTGTGGTGTCAAAGCATTAATCATTTACTCATGCTGACTGTCTAGTTGCCCTGTGCTTTTCTAGAACTGATTCCATGGGTTTTGGCTGCATTAATGTCTAGCAATGCTTCGCTGATCAGTCGTCGCTCTTTGCTGTTAGTAGTTGTCTCAGGAGTCATAGGCATCTGTTGGCGTTCAGCATCAGTATTTGCTGCTTCGAGGGCTGATGAGGATTCAGCCTGGTCACTTAGTGATGAGCAGTGGCGTCAGCGCCTTTCGAAGCAGGCTTATCGGGTGCTTAGAGAGGAAGGGACTGAACCTGCTTTCTCTAGTTCGCTCGACAAGGAGAAGCGAGTGGGCGTCTATCACTGCGCAGGTTGCGATCTTGAGTTGTTTTCGTCCACGGCGAAATACGATAGTGGAACTGGCTGGCCAAGTTTTTGGCAGCCATTGGCAGAGGCTATTCAAACGAAAGTAGATTTCAAATTGATTATTCCTCGCACCGAGTATCACTGCTCTCGTTGTGGTGGCCATCAGGGACATGTCTTTAATGATGGTCCAAGGCCAACCGGCAAGCGCTATTGCAATAACGGAGTTGCCCTTACTTTCCGACCCTCCAGTTGATTTGATCGTTATTGGTGGTGGTGCCTCAGGTTTTATGGGGGCTATCACTGCTGCAGAGGAGGGTGTGCCTTTTGTTCTTGTATTGGAGGCAACTTCTGAGCCATTAAGGAAAGTGCAAATCAGTGGCGGCGGTCGTTGCAATGTCACTCATGCTTGTTGGGAACCAGGTGATTTGATCACTCATTATCCAAGAGGCGGCCGCCCGTTGCAGGGCCTGTTTAGCCGTTTTGCTACTGGTGATGCGGTGGCTTGGTTTGCCAATCATGGCCTGGAGCTTGTTGCAGAACCGGATGGGCGCATGTTCCCTGTGGCGAATTGCTCTTCTGCTGTTGTGGGTTGTTTGAAACAGGCCGCCAAAACGGCTGGAGTCAGCTTGCGCAAGCAGATGGTGGTAACGGGGTTGAAGCGTCGAGGTGCTGAAGGGTTTCTAGTTCAATGTCGTGATGGGTCTATTTTTCATGCCCATCGGGTGTTATTGGCTACGGGAGGGCATCCCAGTGGGCGACATTTGGCGGTAGGCATGGCCCATCAACTTGTGCCGCCTGTCCCTTCATTATTCACATTGGCTTTGAATGCACCTTCGCTCACTAGCTGTTCCGGCTTGAGTCTCGACGGAGTGCAGTTAAAGCTCACCGCTGACGGGCAAGATTTTCAGCAGATTGGCAGGGTGTTGATTACTCATTGGGGATTAAGTGGGCCGGCAATTCTGCGCCTTACTGCTTTTGCTGCCAGAGCTTTGCATGCTGATCGGTATAGGGGAGAGCTTGTTGTGAATTGGTCTGGCATCACTAGTCGACATTTGCTGCAGGAGTTATTACATGAGCTTCGCCATCAGCAAGGTCGACGCACCATGGCTGCAGCGCGACCTTTTCCTAACTTGCCGCGTCGTTTTTGGTTGTCTCTTTTGGCTCAGGTGGGCGCTAATCCTGAGCAACGTTGGGCGGATTGTCCTGCCGCTTTGGAGCGTTCTCTGATCGAAGCTTTAATGGCCAGCAGTTATTCCATTCGTGGCAGGGGTCCTTTCGGGGAAGAGTTTGTTACTGCTGGTGGAGTCAAACTTGGCGATGTGAATCTTGCCACCATGGAGAGTCGGGTTTGCCCAGGGCTTTATTTCGCAGGTGAACTTCTCGATGTAGATGGGCTTACAGGGGGCTTCAACTTCCAGCATTGTTGGAGTAGCGGTTGGTTAGCCGGTCAGGCCATTGCCAATGGTCTGTAGTTCGTTATTGGATCTGATCAAACACTGTGAACATAGGTAGATACATCGCGAGCAGGATGGAGCCGACGATGCCACCGACGACGACGATCATCGCGGGCTCTAGCATTGAAGTAAGAGCCTTCAAAGAGGTAGAGATTTCATCTTCGTAAAAATCCGCCACCTTGCTAAGCATTAGATCCATTTCGCCCGTTTCTTCGCCAATGGCGAGCATGCTGAGGGCCATTTCGGGAAGCACCTTTTGACGAGCTAGGGCTGCACTTAGCAGTACTCCTTCTTGCACAAGGGTGCGGGATTTAAGGATGGCATCGGAAATGATTGCATTTCCAGCGGTTTCGCTAGAAATTTCTAGTGCCATTAGTATCGGTACGCCTGCTCTGTTGAGTGAACTGAAGATCCTGCTGAATTGAGCTGTGGCATTTTTTATGATTAGATCACCAAATAGAGGTGTCTTTAGTTTCAGTCGATCGACTTGGCGGCGTCCTTGATGAGTGGCGTAGTAGCGGCTAAAGATCCATGCACTTACTAGTATTACACCTACTAAAATCAGAGAAAAGGAGGAGCGCAATAGTTTGCTGAGGTCCACCATGAATTGGGTGAATTGTGGTAGTTCGGCGCCTAGGTCTTCAAAGATTCCTGCAAAGGTCGGAATTAGGAAAATCGTCATACCTAGGAAAACCAGGATGGCAATTATCAGCACAGTTATTGGATAACCCATCGCGCCTTTGATTTGATTTTTGAGCCGGTTGTTATCTTCTAATAGTTTGGCAAGTCGCTGGAGGGACTCATCTAAAACACCACCAAGTTCTCCAGCTTCCACCATGGCGATACTGAGATGGTCGAACACCTTGGGCCACTGACGCATCGCTGTACCCATAGAAGTGCCTTCATTCACATCAAGGCTCACCTTCATTAGGGCACGTTTAAACATTGGCAAGCGTTGCTGACTTGCCATTAGATCGAGACTGCGCACTATTGGGATGCCTGCATTTACCAGTGCCGATAATTTGTTGGCGAATACAGCTTTTTCTTTTACCCCTGGGGTCTTTTCTAAAGCTGCTCTGAGATCGATAGAAAGTAGTCCTTTATTTGATGATTCCTTGCTTGTTTTCCCTTTTCTGTTTGCTTTATCACTGAGTGATGCTCTGAGGCCTGTGGGGCGTATTCCGCGACGGCGCAGTAGTTTTTTTGCTGATGCCAGGTCAGCTGCCTTGATGGTCGTCGTGCGTGTCTGACCACTTGCGGATTCATAGGTAGCGATGAAGGAAGCCATCGCTTAGCGCTGCTTATTACTCATTGCTGATTAGTTGCTCCAGTTCGTTGGGTCTGCTGGATTTGGCTAGGGCTTCAGCGCGGCTGATTTCACCTTGTTTAATTAGATTCGCAAGAGCTTTTTCTAGAGTTTGCATTCCTAGCTCAC
The DNA here is from genome assembly GCA_030741055.1 of Prochlorococcaceae cyanobacterium ETNP18_MAG_14. Classification (GTDB taxonomy): domain Bacteria; phylum Cyanobacteriota; class Cyanobacteriia; order PCC-6307; family Cyanobiaceae; genus Prochlorococcus. Next base: position 6,327 of record JASLWC010000012.1, read on the forward strand.
CTCCAGTTTGAATTTGGGAGTAGAGCTGAGCAGTTTTGCCTTCTCGGATCAGGTTTGCGGTGGCTGGTGTATTGATCAAGATTTCTTGAGCCATTACACGTCCGAATTCTCCAGGTTGTGGATTTTCGCGACGGCAAAGGGTCTGCGAAAGGATGGCTACCAAGCTTCCGGAAAGTTGCACTCTGATTTGGGTTTGCTGGGCGGGTGGGAAAACATCGACGATGCGATCGATTGTTTGTGCTGCGGAGCTGGTGTGGAGTGTGCCGAAGACGAGGTGGCCGGTTTCTGCTGCGCTGATTGCTAGTTGAATTGTTTCTAGATCGCGCATTTCCCCTACTAAAATCACATCTGGGTCTTCGCGTAGTGCAGCACGTAGGGCATTACCAAAACTACGAGTATCTTCATTGAGTTGTCGCTGATGCACCAGGCTGAGATCGCTTTTGTAGATGAATTCGATCGGGTCTTCGATCGTGAGTATGTGTTCGCTTCTGGTGTGATTTATGTGATTTAGCAGGGCAGCAAGTGTTGTGGTTTTGCCTGATCCGGTTGGCCCTGTCACTAGTACTAATCCCCTTGGTCGTTTACTGGTTTCGACGACAACAGGCGGCAGGTTGAGAACTTCGATGCTCGGGATATTGCTGCCAAGAGCACGTAGACATGCGGCGTAGCTACCTTTTTGTCGATAGACATTCACTCGAAAGCGCGCGACACCCTTCAAGCCGTAGGCACAGTCAAGCTCCCATATCTGTTCAAGAGTTTTTCTTTGACTGTTATTGAGCATTGAGAAGATCAGTTTGTTGCATGCTTCTTCGGATAGTGGGGTATTGGTCATCGGTCTTAGTTCGCCGTTGAAGCGGCCATAGGGGGGCTGCCCGGTAGCAATGTGGAGATCACTACCGCCACCTTGAACCAGCTGCTCCATCAGCTCTTCGATCATCAGATCCATGATGGGTTTCTCATTGGCGAGCGGTTAGACAGTAGGGACATTCCAGCCAGCCGTCCTCGAGCCCTGCTCCGCAGCTGTTGCAGGTGAGTGTGTTTAGTGCTCTGGCACGTCGTTCTGATTCCACTCCAGAATCAGTGAGAATCATTCTGCCTACTTCTTCAAGTGTGGTATGGCCTTCTCGCACTAGGTCAAGGCTGTAGCCAAGCAGAGTTTTCATGCCGGCTTCAAGGGCCATACGTCTCACTAAATCTGTAGTGGCACCTTTGGCCACGGCTGTAGCGAGTTCTTCGTTCATGCGGAGCACTTCATAAACGCCTATTCGGCCCTTGTAGCCACTTCCTTGACAATTAGGGCATGGCTGGTTTTCCTCATGGTGATGGTGGGCTTTGAAAAAAGTCACTCCTGTTTCTGCATGGGCCATTAACCCGAATCGGCCTAATTCTTTTTCGGTTGGGTGATAGGACTTTCGGCAAGTACTGCATAGCTTTCGTAGTAATCGTTGGGAGACGATGCCAATTAAAGAGGCGCTTACCATGAATGGTTCCACGCCCATTTCATTAAGTCGAGCAATAGCACTTGATGCGTCATTGCAATGCAGGGTGGTTAGCACCAAATGACCAGTCAGCGCTGCTTCAATAGCGGTTTTAGCGGTTTCTAAATCGCGGGTTTCGCCTACTAGTAGAACGTCTGGGTCTTGGCGCATGAAGGCTCTTAGTGCCGTGCTGAAGTCGAAGCCTTTTTCTCGGTTCACCTGGCATTGGGTGATACCAGGAAGGGTGTATTCGATTGGATCTTCAACAGTGGAAATATTGATGCCGGGCTCGTTGCGCTCTGCCAATAGTGAGTAGAGAGTTGTTGACTTGCCGGATCCTGTTGGACCTGTTACTAGGATCATGCCGAAGGGTTTAGAACCCAGATTGCGAATCAGATCAAGGGCATTCGCGTTGCTGATTAGTTTGTCTAGGCCTAGTTGGGGAGAGCTGCTGTCGAGTAGTCGTAGACAGATTTTTTCTCCGTAACGGCTGGGCAGACTGTTGACTCTCAAATCGATTACACGATTTCGATATGTTCGACGAATACGACCGTCTTGAGCCATTCGTCGCTCTGCAATGTCTAGGTCGGCCATGATTTTGAACCGTGATGTCACAGCAGGGACCAATCGACTTGGCAGAGGTTCGATATAGCTCTGTAGTACGCCGTCTTGACGGAAGCGGATCTGCAGTCCGTTTTCTTGTGGTTCCACGTGCACGTCACTGGCGCCCACCTGGAGTGCCTGTACCAGAATGCGGTCCACCAGGCTGATCACTGGGGAGCTCTCTGAGTCCAGCAAGCTGGACTCCAAATCCTCTATGGCATTTGTAAGCCCAGTTTGTTCTTCTGGGTTTTCTTCGAGGACACCTTCGGCACTAAAGCCTGCCAGGAGGGAGGTTTTAGATTCGGTTAAAGGTTTTGCTTGTGTTGGCTTGAATTCAGATTCAATGGGCTGTTTAGAGCTTGTTGGGTTGAGCAGGTCGGTGAGGTCGGAAGCCAGCGCAATACGGAATTCTGTTGTGAAACCTCGAGATTGAAGTGCTGAGATCAGTTCATTTTTACTGAGTTCATCTAATTGGTGCGCTATTGCCACTTCCAAATGGTGGTCATTGATATTGATGGGTAGGGCTTGGAATTGTTGCCAGGTTGCTGCATCAAGATTGTTGTGGCTGGCGATCAGATTCAGGCCGTTAGCAAGCTCTTCGGGTGTGACCAGGCTGACTTGTAGCAGCAGTTCAAGTTCCAGTCGCTGTTGGCTGCTGGTGGTTGCTTTGGGGATTGGACGACCCTGTGTCACGAAGAAGAGATGAAATGGAGGTGCGGGCTTCCGCCGCTTGTGGGAGGTGTGCTTCTCCCTTCAACATGTCTAGACGTGAATCTGTAAACAGTCAGCATGAGTGGAGATCCGTCTACCCCAGCTCAAGATCCTGCAGTTGAGGGTTTCGAGGCTGAAGTGCCTGCTGAGTCAACGGTTTCGATGAGCTCTGATCAGGCTCAACCTTCCTCATCTGTTCCACCAGCGGATAATGAGGCTCGTTTACTGCAGTTGGAGCAGGAGCACAGCAGCCTGCGTGAAGAGCACGAAACTCTTCGAAGTCAATACATGCGGATTGCTGCGGATTTCGATAATTTCCGCAAACGTCAGACTCGTGATCAGGATGATCTTCGCTTGCAGCTCACCTGTACCACTTTGAGTGAAATCCTTCCGGTAGTAGATAACTTTGAGCGGGCTCGTCAGCAATTAGAGCCTCAGGGCGAGGAGGCTCAGGCTCTTCATCGCAGTTATCAGGGGCTCTATAAACAACTCGTTGAGGTGCTTAAACAACAGGGTGTTGCTTCGATGCGGGTTGTTGGTCAGACCTTTGATCCCACCCTTCACGAGGCGGTTTCCAGGGAGCCAAGTCAGGAATATGTGGAAGATATTGTTATTGAGGAACTTCAGCGTGGATATCACCTCAATGGCCGAGTGCTTCGTCATGCTTTGGTGAAAGTCTCCATGGGACCAGGACCTCAGGGTGGTGGTGCGCCTTCTTCACCTCAATCAAATGATGAATCATTAGATGCTTCTAACGCTGATGAAGACCAAGCTTCGGCAGGGGCCTGATAGCAAGGTGTTGCCCTTTAGGCTGAAGGAGCGTTGATGAGCTGATGGCTGATTATTACGACCTGCTAGGGGTTAGTAGGGATGCTGATAGCGACACCCTTAAGCGGGCTTATCGCCGTCTTGCTCGCCAGTATCACCCCGATATCAATAAGGATCCGGGAGCTGAGGATCGTTTCAAGGAAATTGGTCGTGCCTATGAGGTGCTGAGTGATCCTCAGACTCGTGGCCGTTATGACCAATTTGGCGAAGCTGGGCTTGGGGGTGCAGCGGGCATGCCCGACATGGGAGATATGGGTGGTTTCGCCGACCTCTTTGAGACCTTTTTTAGTGGTTTTGGTGGCAGTGGTGGCGGTCGTTCACGGCGGGGGGGACCGCAGCAGGGAGATGACCTTCGCTACGACTTAAAGATTGAATTTGAGCAAGCTGTTTTCGGACAGGAACGCGAAATCAAAGTTCCCCATCTAGAAACCTGTGATGTTTGTAGTGGCAGTGGGGCTAAAGCTGGTAGTGGTCCGACCACATGCACAACTTGTGGTGGTGTTGGCCAGGTTCGGCGAGCAACTAGGACACCTTTCGGCAGTTTTACCCAGGTAGCGGAATGCCCCAATTGTGATGGCAATGGACAAGTGATTGCAGATCCTTGCGGCTCATGTGGTGGAAAGGGTGTCCATCAGGTGCGTAAGAAATTACGAATCAATATTCCCGCTGGGGTTGATACCGGAACCCGTCTGAGGGTCGCCGGTGAGGGAAATGCTGGTTTGCGAGGTGGACCCTCTGGAGACCTTTATGTGTTTTTGACCGTCAAAAACCATTCAAAATTGCGACGTGATGGACTCACGGTGCTTTCAGAGGTAAATGTGAGCTACCTCCAGGCAATTCTTGGCGACATCATTGAGGTTGATACGGTTGATGGCATTACCAGCCTTGAGATTCCTGCCGGCACTCAACCTAATGCTGTGCTCATTCTTGAGAACAAGGGTATCCCGAAGTTGGGTAATCCAGTAGCTAGAGGTAATCAATGCATTTCTGTCAATGTCAAGCTGCCAACCCGTATTTCTATGGAGGAGCGTGGCTTATTAGAGGATTTAGCTGGTCACCATTCTGCTAAAGGGAAGCAGCATCATCATCACAACAGTGGTTTGTTTGCCCGTTTATTTGGTAACAAGTGATGATGGCAGGTTCTCTTCCTGATCAGCAGATTGATCTGCGTGGGATTTCCTGCCCGAAGAATTTTATTCGCTGCCGCTTGGCTCTTGAGGCTCTTGAGGTTAATCAGCTTCTACAGGTGGATCTTGATTGTGGCGAACCTGAGGAAATGGTTGTTTCTGGCTTAAGAGAAGCTGGCCATCGTGTCGAGATTTATAGCAAGGAAGCCACTTGGTTGAGGTTGATGGTGACCTGTGGTGGTGGCTGAGACGCCGCGACTTGCTGGCATGGTGGTTGCATTGCAGGCCAATTTTCTTGAGGTGGAACTCGAGATTCCCAATCAAGTTTCATTGGTTGGACTGACTGGATTAACCGATGTTCGGCGATCTCGTTTGCTGTGTACTCGTCGAACAAGACTTGATCATCGAGGTGCTGCAATCCATGTTGGTGATCGTGTGTGGCTTGAAGCGATCGATTGGCAGCAGTGCCGAGCAGTGGTTGCTGATGTGGAACCCAGACAGAGTTGGCTCAACCGTCCTCCAGTTGCCAACGTAACCGCAGTAGTTGTTGCTTTGGCAGTCAAGCAGCCTTGTTTTGATTCGGATCAAGCGAGTCGTTTTCTGCTAAATGCTGAGCAAACTGGTCTGGCTGTTCATTTGATTCTCACCAAGCGAGATCTCATTACTTCGGATCAGCTAGAGCAGCAATTGGTTCGCTTGCGGGCTTGGGGATATCGGCCGATGGCGGTCTCTGTGCAGAGCGGAGAGGGGTTGGATTCTCTACAAGATCAACTCAGCAGCAATCGTCTTGCTGTGCTTTGTGGCCCTTCGGGTGTGGGCAAGACCAGTTTGCTAAATAAGCTCTTGCCTCAGGCATCCCTGCGGGTGGCTGCAGTTTCTGGGCGCTTGCAGCGAGGCAGGCATACCACTCGTCATGTTGAGCTTTATCGGCTTTGCGAAGGATCCCTTGTGGCAGATACACCTGGGTTTAATCGACCTGAACTTCCAGGGGATCCGCGTAATCTTGCCCTGTTGTTTCCTGAGCTTCGTCGCCAGCTTGAAACTCGTCCCTGCAGGTTTAGGGATTGTTTTCATCGGGATGAGCCAGGCTGTGAAGTTGATAAAAGCTGGGAGCGGTATCCGATCTATAAGCGTTGTTTGAAAGAAATGGAGAGGCTCAGTCGTTCATCCCGGGGAGGTTCAGGTTTAGACCGCCAGTAAGTTCTTCCATTCTTTCTTTCATGGTTGTAGTGGAGTGCTCATAGGCGGATTGAAGAGCGGCGAAGGTGGCTGTTTCACTGGCTTCTTGGCCTTCGGCGAGAAGGGTGGGGTCAAGATGCACACGAAGCGGTTGTTGGTTGCCTGAGAGCCAGATACTCGCCCTGCCGTCTGGGCTGCTGCCCTCGATTTCCATGGCATCAAGCTCTTCTTGCAATTTTTGGGCGTCTTGTTGGATCTGTTGGGCCTTGCGGAAGGCTTCGGTTAATTGGCCGAAATTGGGAAGTCCGAATCCTGCCATTGTGTTGCTGGAGGAAAGGGCAGGTTAAGCGGTCGGTTCGAAACCAAGTCGTTTGACTTCTGGATGCAGCATTACGCCATGGGCTGTTTGTACTCGTTCTTGGATGAGGGTGATCATTTGATCAATCTCGGTGGCTGTTGCTCCTCCAATGTTGACTATGAAATTGGCGTGTACTGGCGAGATTTCTGCGCCGCCAATTCGGTGGCCTTTTAGACCTAGAGCTTCGATTAGGCGGCCGGCTTTGAGGGGCTCGGGGTTTCTAAATACACTGCCGCAACTGGGTAAGTGATAGGGCTGAGTTGTGGTGCGATGAGTGAGGTTCTCATTTGTGATGCGAATCAGCTCCTCGTGATCATGACCGGGCTCTAGTTGGAATTTTGCTGAAAGAACTACGAGTGGCTTCTCTTGTAAGCGACTATGTCGGTAGTCATAGTCAAGCTCTTGGCGGCTGAGTTCAAAAGGTTCCTTGTCACTTAGGTCGACTACTTGCACAGATTTGAGCCAGTCGGCAGTGCAGCCACCCTGGGCCCCAGCATTCATTACGGCAGCACCCCCTACTGTCCCAGGGATCCCGACGGCCCATTCCAGGCCATGCAATCCAGCCTTTGCGGCTCGTCTTGAAAGGTTGGGGATGGGCTCCCCTGCCAAGGCTTCGATAATGCCAGTCTCCTCATCCAGCTCGCTTCCTTGGAGCTTGCGCATGCAAAGACTCAAGCCTGGCAAGCCAGCATCATTGATTAGTAGGTTTGATCCAGCTCCGATGACGCGGCAGGTCATCTTGCGTTCATCGGCCCAGGTGATCAGTTTCAGCACTTCATCCAAGCTGCTGGGGGATGCAAACCATTCCGCAGGTCCTCCAACGCGCCAGCTCGTGAAGTTGGCAAGGGCAACCATTTGCTGTGGCTCGATCCCTATCACTTTGTTCAGGCGGCTAGAGAGGATCGATATCTTGTTGTCTGGCTAAGAAGTTGCAGTTGACTCCACAGATTATTTACATCGCCTGCACCCATGACTAACACCAGGTCGCCCTCGAGGCTGTGTTTTTGCACTAATAGGGCTAGTTGATTTAGGTCTTGCCCCACTTTGACTGAAAGGTTGGGATGTTGGATTTTGATTGCTTTAGCCAGGCTTTCACTAGTGGCCCCTTGAATGGGGTTTTCGCCGGCGCCGTAAACAGGAGCGAGGAGTACGGCATCTGCGTCACCGAGTGCAGTTGCGAAGTCGTTGAGAAATTTATTAGTACGACTGTATCTATGGGGCTGGAATACAGCTAAAAGGCGTTTAGGTGGGCAAGGTAGCGGGCTTAGACCACTGTTCACCATTAAGCGGGCCATTGCGAGTGTGGCGCGCACTTCGCTGGGATGGTGAGCGTAATCATCAACGATTTGCCGATTTTCCCAAGAGCCTCTGAAGTCGAAGCGGCGACCTGGGGGCTGAAGGTCAGCCAGACCTTGTTTTAGTTGCTCGAAAGATAGGCCTGCTTCCAGTCGGCAGGCTGCTATGGCCGCCATAGCATTGCTGAGGTTGTGAAGTCCGGGCATCGGCAGTGTGATTTGACCGATCAGCTCGCCTTGTTCGTAGATATCCGCAATAGTTTGATTGCCATAGAGGTGGATTGGTATAGCGGCGAAATCAACATCCACTGCTGTTTTGATAGACCACCAGGCTGTGGCATCAAAATGTTCCTTGAGGATTGGGCAGTCGTAGTTGGCGAGCAGTCGTTGGCAGCCTTGGCCAAACTTCTTCATGGTGTTGATTAGCTCGTCAAGATTGACGTAGTGGTCGGTGTGGTCAAGCTCCAAGTTGGTGATCACGCCAAGTGATGCAGAAAACTTCACCAGAGAGCCATCAGATTCATCAGCTTCTGCTATTAGTAATCGTCCTTTGCCTGCATGGCCGTTGCTGCCGTAGTAAGGCACCTCACCACCAATCACGGCAGTTGGGTCTTGATTAGTGGTAGCTAGCAGTGTGGTGAGCAAGGTGCTGGTTGTGGTTTTGCCATGGCTGCCTGCCACTGCGATGGAGGGCTGGGCCTGAATTAAGGCGGCAAGAAGGTCTGAGCGATGCAGAATTTTTAGTTCGGTTTGTTTAGTTGCCTCTAGCTCAGGATTGTTTTTAGGAATTGCTGTGCTTATCACCACCACAGGGGGGATATCAACATTGCTGCAAATGGTTTTGATGTTGGCGGAGCTCTGCTCTCGGAATACTTGAATCCCTTGGGCGCGAAGGCGTTCAACGGCAGCGTTGTTGCGTGGATCGGAGCCGGATACGGAATGACCTCGATTCGCCAGAATCAGCGCTAGGGCAGACATGCCGATGCCGCCAATGCCGATGAAGTGGATGGGTTGTTGGCGATTAAGCAGACTGGTCAATGGGCAAAACCATAGGCACGAAAGATAAGCCAGTATTCGGCTGAAAGCCCGTGATCCTTATGTTTTGGAGGGGTCTGGGCAAAGTTGGTCAGCATCCTGGTGGGGCCGCCTCTTCATCCGGAACAGCGGAAAGTGTTGCCTATTTCTGTATGATCAGCGGCCACTTAATGTTGCGGTTTCCCCGTTTTTGCCATGACTCTGCGTGTTGCGATCAATGGATTCGGCCGAATTGGTCGCAACTTCATGCGTTGCTGGTTGAGCCGTGGTGCGAACACTGGCATCGAAGTGGTTGGTATCAATGTCACTTCCGATCCCAAGACCAACGCTCACTTGCTTAAGTACGATTCCATTCTTGGACAAATTAAGGATGCTGAGATTGGATATACAGACGACACGATCATTGTTAACGGCAAGGTCATCAAGTGTTTTTCAGATCGCAATCCCTTGAATCTTCCTTGGAAGGAGTGGGGTATCGATATTGTGATCGAGTCCACAGGTGTTTTTAATACTGATGTAGGGGCTAGTAAACATATAGAAGCTGGTGCGAAGAAAGTGATTCTTACTGCACCAGGTAAAGGTGATGGTGTTGGCACATATGTCGTTGGTGTCAATGCTGATCAGTATCGTCATGATGCTTTTAATGTTCTCAGTAACGCAAGTTGTACTACTAATTGCCTGGCGCCAATTGTGAAGGTGCTTGATCAGACTTTTGGGATTAATAAGGGCTTGATGACAACTATTCATAGCTACACCGGTGATCAGCGGATTCTTGACAACAGCCATCGCGATCTTCGTCGTGCTCGTGCGGCAGCCATGAATCTTGTTCCGACTTCCACTGGTGCGGCCTCTGCAGTTGCTTTGGTTTATCCACAGATGAAGGGCAAGCTCACTGGTATTGCTATGCGTGTTCCAACACCTAATGTTTCAGCAGTTGATTTGGTGTTTGAGTCGGGTCGTTCCACGACCGCTGAAGAAGTAAATGCTGCGCTGAAGTCTGCTTCTGAGGGTGCTATGAAGGGAATCATTAAATATGGAGATCTTCCTTTGGTATCAAGCGACTACGCGGGTACCAATGAATCCACCATTGTCGATGCGGCGCTCACGATGACTATTGGCGACAACATGGTGAAAGTAGTTGCTTGGTATGACAACGAGTGGGGTTATAGCCAGCGGGTTGTTGATCTTGCAGAGATAGTTGCCAAGAATTGGAAGTGATTTCTTAGTTGATCATTTTTTCTTTACGGTTTAGTTGAATGTGACTTTTAAACCCCTGTCTAAAAGCAGGGGTTTTTTATTAGAGCTTTATCATATTTATTGGTGGAAATGTTTAAAGCTTGGGCTGGTATTTATTACTGCTCTGCTATCTGCCCATAGAACTTGAGGTGGGCCAGTTTCCATTACGCCGATGGCTTGGCTTGATGGGTGGGCCTCAAGCCAAGCCGAAGCCCATTTTGGTGGAAGACTCAGAACAAGTTCAAAGTCTTCACCGCCGTTTAGACACCAGTTGTCCCAGGGTGAGCCCAATGGCCATTCGGGCGCTCTAGGAAGGTTGTCGGGATCAATGATTGCTCGGCAGCCGCTGCTTTTACAAAGGCTTTTTACTGCTTCGAGGAGGCCGTCACTACTGTCGGTACCACCTGCTCGCCATGGAAGTTTCTTAGGCTTGCAGGCTTCTAAAGAGCGCAGAGCTTTTAGGCTGGGTTGAGGGTGTTGATGAGCATTTATAGCTGCTTGTTTAAGTTGTTCCGGCAGCCGCGCTGCTTGTATTAGAGGCTCGCAGAGCAATAGGGCTAAACCAAGGCGGCTGAGGCCATGGGGGCCGCTGACGACAAGAGAATCTCCCGGTCGAGCATGGCAACGATGCAAGCGTGCTGGTCCAACAGTCCCTAGTGCTGTGATCGCTAATAGTCGTTGTTCTCCACGGGAACAGTCTCCGCCTAGCAAGGCCCCACCGAACTGTTTCAATGCCTCTTCTATACCTGTATAAACCTCTTCCACCCATTTCCAGGGTGTATCTGAAGGGGCTATCAATGCCACAGTGATGCCCAAAATTTGATCAACGCCACTGGCAGCGAGATCAGAAAAGTTTGCGGCTACACAACGCCAACCAATGTCTCTCGGTGTTGTGGTGGCTTCGCAGAAGTGCACGCCTTCCACCAGCACATCAGTATTAACAAGAAGATCTCTGCCGCCGGTCTGAATTTGGGCTGTGTCATCGTCAAGTTGGCCAGCAGGAGCGAAGCGGGCCAGTCGATTTAGTAGTTCACTTTCGCCGATTTGGTAAAGGGTTTCGCCCATGCCCAAGTCCCTCAGGCGTGAGCTTGCAGCAGATCGGCACCATCGACAACTTGGATTGACAAAATTCGATCATCAACCCCTAGGTCTTTGAGCAATTCAGGGTTTTCAACTACATAGCCGAATGCTGCATTGCGGCCATCAATCAAGTTGAGGCCTGCAGGAGTTAGTTCTGCCTCATAGAGGAATAGAAAGAATTGGGATGAACCATCGTCGAGGGCCTGGTCGGAATGGGCCCATCCAAGTGTTCCTAGTGCAGCGAATGGGAGTACTGGTGTGGCTTTATAAATACCAAGATCTTCAAAGGTTTGGTTATAAAAAGGTGTTGGTTCTCCAGGAACACGGATTTCTAGAGGAACGTGTCGTTCTTGGCTTGTTGTGGGGTCTACGTATCCGCTTTCAGGCCCTTTGGGGTCACCGCTTTGAAGCACGTAATTGTCTTCAGCTCTTGTAAACGGCAATCCGTCATAGAACCCTTTGAGCGCAAGGTCCACGAAGGCACCTGCCGTTAAAGGAGCGTTGTATCCATCAATCACTGCATTCATGCTTCCTTTGGTGGTTTTGATTGATACCGTCGCTCGGCCAAGAAGTCGCGGTAGGGAGTCGTATTCCTCCGGGATGGTGTAAGGAAAATCATTCACCAATAGAGCTTCTAAATCGCCGATCTGCTTGAGGCTCTTGCGGCGTAGGGCGATGAAGCCATCTATGTTTTCGTTACTTGCTTCCTCCCCTAGGGCCTGCACGCTTTCTCCTAGGGATTCAAGAATTGCTTCACCCTCTGCTCGACGTGCTTCTGGGATTGCTTCAAGGATGCTTTTTTGGCGAGTTATTACTAGGAACTGACTTGAAGCAGCAGCTTCGTTTAGGACAACCCAGCGATTCCCCTTTGAGGATCCAACCACCTTGCTAGTGGCCTCCAGGGTGTATTGCATTTGACGGAGATCTTTTTGTTCGATTGGCAGGGCATTTCGCAGGATTGCGGCCCCATCAGTCACTGCACTTCCAGCTGGCAGAGCAGCTAAGACCGGATCGCACCAATTCATTAAAAGTACTGCGAGCACTGTTATCAGGCTTGTCAGCAGAGGTGTATTTGGCATGTGGAACTCTTCTTCTGCCTGGACTTTGGCACAGCCGTATGATCCCTCTGATTAGTTCAGCGGGAATGATCTCTAGTAACGACTTCCGCACTGGCACCACCATTGAAATAGATGGTTCTGTTTGGCGTGTGGTCGAATTTTTGCATGTCAAACCAGGTAAGGGTTCGGCATTCGTGCGCACCAAGCTGAAGGCTGTTCAGAGCGGCAGCGTGGTGGAAAAAACCTTTAGGGCTGGTGAGATGCTTCCTCAGGCTTTGCTTGAGAAGTCCACCCTTCAACATACCTATATGGAAGTGGGCGACTATGTTTTTATGGACATGTCTAGTTATGAGGAAACTCGGCTTACGGCGCAGCAAATCGGTGACAGTCGCAAATATCTTAAGGAAGGTATGGAGGTGAATGTGGTCTCATGGAATGGAAATCCCCTTGAGGTGGAGCTGCCCAATTCTGTGGTGCTTGAAATTACTGAAACTGATCCTGGCGTGAAGGGTGATACCGCTACTGGCGGTACTAAGCCCGCCATCTTGGAAACTGGTGCTCAGGTAATGGTTCCCTTGTTTCTTTCAGTGGGTGAGAAAATCAAAGTAGATACTCGTAACGACAGCTATCTAGGTCGAGAGAACTAATCGCCATGCAGCTAGATCACGACCAATTGCACCAATTGCTAGAGGCCTTGGCTGATAGCGATATTCAGGAGTTTCGCCTTGAGGGCGATGATTTTCGTCTTGAGGTAAGGCGGAACCTTCCTGCTCCTGCTGTGGTTGCCCCGCTGATGCCTGTGGCTGCTCCTGCTGCTGACATTCCGTTATCGCCTCTAGAACCGAGAGTTGAGATTGTCGGGCCAGGTACTCCGCCTCCGGCTGTACCAGGTTCGAGATCTGACTTGCTGGAAGTTACGGCACCTATGGTCGGTACGTTTTATCGTGCGCCTGGTCCTGGAGAATCTCCGTTTGTAGAGGTCGGCAGTCGCATCAGCGTCGGACAGGCTGTATGCATTCTGGAAGCTATGAAGTTGATGAATGAGCTGGAAGCCGAAGTGAGTGGTGAGGTGGTTGAGATTCTTGTAGACAATGGCACTCCAGTGGAGTTTGGGCAGGTTTTGATGCGTGTAAAGCCTGGCTGATTAGTTTGATTTTGTGAGATCCCAGGCTGCCTTGAGGGCAGCCACCATGCTGTTGGCTTTGGCACATCCCTGTTCGGCAATGTCAAAGGCGGTGCCGTGATCTGGTGATGTGCGCAGGAATGGAAGACCAAGCGTAGTGTTCACGGCTTCGTCGAAAGCCAGCAGTTTTACTGGAATCAGTCCCTGATCGTGGTACAAGGCCAGGATTCCGTCTGGGGTGCGTGCGCAGGGGATGCCCTGCCAAGCTTTTGCGGCTGAAAGCCAACATGTGTCAGGAGGGAGGGGCCCATCTAATTGGACTTCAGGGTGCTCGTTCTTCCATCTTTTCAGCATTGGAATTAACCATTCCAGCTCCTCTTGGCCAAGTTGACCTGCTTCGCCAGCGTGGGGATTTAGGCCCGCTACGACAAGGTAGGGCTTGGTTTTGAATCGTTCGCAGAAAGCTTTTAGAACATTTAATTTTGCTGTTACTAATTCAGGGGTGAGCAGTTTTGGTACTGCTACTAGTGGGACGTGAGTTGTTGTTAATAGAGTGTTTAGACGCCAGCCGCTTTTAGGTGAGATCGCGGTGAATAGCATGGATGCTTGATCGGCACCAGTTAGTTCTTTAAGTCGTTCGGTTTGACCTGGATAGTGATGGCCTGCTGCATGCCAAGCATGTTTGGCAATTGGAGCGGTTACAAGTGCACGGCCCTGACCTTGTAAGAGCAGATCTGTTGCCTGTGTTAACCACTCGAAGCTCGCAGCTCCAGTCTTTGCAGTGGGGTGTCCAGGTTGCAGTTTGCTCTCTAAAGGCAGGTCTTGGATGTCAAGGTTTTTTGGATTGGCTAAGGGAGAGATGCCTCGAGCCTTCAGCCTGGCGTAGGTGAGTTCTATGCTTTGTCGACAGCCAACGAGCTTTGGATGCAGCTTTGACGGCAAGGCTGATGAAGCTAGGGCTTTTAGGATCACTTCCATGCCGATGCCAGCAGGATCTCCTAAGGCGATGACGATACGGTGATTGGCGTCAGAGCCTTTGGAAGGCATGACCATGGTGCGCTGGTTGTTGTTGGGGCTGTTGTTTTGTGGTTTTGGCACCGGCCTAGGCAATGGCTAGTTTGTGGTGCATTGGAGTCAGTTTTTGCACGAGGCAGGATTGATATTCAATGATCTTGAGAACCCTTTCAATTGGAATGAGTTCATTGTTGGTGGTTCGGATCGGAAAAGTTCAACTCTTAAAGATGATTTGTTTGCGAAGCCTTGAATCCTTCTACTAGAAAACAGTCTCTTAGACCGGAGTGATAGTCGGGATGAATCAGGGAATAGCCGAGTTCTTTGCAGAGCAGCTGATTGCTTACTCGTCGGTTCTCTTGCCAGAATGAGAGGGCCATAGAACTCATATGTGTAGCAGCAGCTTCAAAGGATTCGATTTCAGGTAGTGATTTCCCAAGCAGCTTTGCTGCGAAGCGTAGTAATTCTATTTTTGTTGTTGGTTTATCATCAGCCACGTTGATCAAGACAGGTCGCTGTCTATTAGCAGCGCAGTGGATCATATGCAGGATGGCTCCTGCTAAGTCATCTACATGAAGCCTTGAAAAAACTTGGTTTGGCTTATAGATCATTTTGCTCTTGCCAGTGTTGACGCTTTGAAGTACTGAGCGGCCTGGTCCGTAGATTCCAGGGAGACGCAGAACCTGTAGGGGCAAACCTGAAGCTTGCCAGGCTTGTTCACATTTAAGGCGCCGTTTGCTGCGTGCTTGTTGGGGTTGAGGATGATCTGCTTCTGTGACCCAGTGTCCTTGGCAATCTCCATACACCCCAGTGGTGGATAGATAGCCAACCCACTGCAGTGGCAATGTTTTGAGTTGGTCGCCTAAGCATGCCAGTACTGGATCTGTTCCATCGGCTGCTGGTGGTATGCAGCTGAGTAAATGGGTGACTCCTTCGAGAGCCTTTTGGGCTGGCAGCAGCTTGGTAGCACCATCAAAAGCCAAGTCAGCACCTGGGCTGTTGATTTTGCGGCGGCTGCATAGAACAGTGTTGCCAAGAGCTTTCACAAGAGTTGCTACATGCTGTCCACTGAAGCCTCCACCTAGCACCAAAAGTTTTGAGCCGGCGGGAAGAGGAGTACTCCGCTTGACAAGTTCCGTAAGCATAAGTACAAATGTATTACAGCTGAAGTTTGAGCATGGTCAGTTCCTATCTCCACACCTCCACGATTCCTGAGCCTATGTTGACGCGGCGGGCTTGTTCTGGCACCGCCCAAGGCCAGCAGACGGGTTTTGCTTTTGGCTCTGTATTGGCTGCGGCTTTATTGACAGGTGCGATGCTTTTAGCTCCAGAGCAGCCGGAACGGCAGGGTTCTATTTGTGAACGGCACAATCCTGTGTTGGCTTGTCAGGTTTGGTGAAGGTTGGTTTAGGCCGCTTGCAGTACCCAATCATCATCCTGGCTGATTGAAGGAGTTGGTCGATGGCTAGGTTGAGCCCACTGCAGCAATCTCAGAGCCAATCGCAAATCACCATCCATCCAGGCGCGGATGGCCATTGATCGTCGCGGGTCATAGAAGCGTTGGCGTCTGTACCAATCGAAGGCATCAGTATCAGATTTGTGTCCGTTGCAGGAGAGGCAGGCAGGAACACAGTTTTCAGTAATACTCAAACCACCACGACTGCGGGGTAGAACATGATCAATTGATTCAGAAGTTTTGCCGCAGTAAATACAACTTTTTCCGGTATAGTTGTGAAGGGATTTTCGCCATCGTCGGACACGTAATTTGGGGCAGAGATCCTCTAAGAAAACTGCGTCCCTGTTTTGCATCCGAGTGCCTCGGTTTTGCGCAGTGTGCCGCGAATGATCTTTGCGTCAATGTGCCGGACAGTGCACATTTGATTGTTATGCGGCGCTTTGTGGAGTGGTTGTTTTTGCTCTTGTCAGTTGGGCGGTGGGGCGTAAATTAGGTATTGTCTGAGCAGAACAGCTGACCTCTAAATTCCCTCCCAGCTGTTATTTGGGTCTTACTGCGGCGGGGTTGGTCAAGGTCGCTTTCCCTTTTGATGCAGTTACTCAGGCACAGCTTCGCAAAGTGAGACCTAAGGGAATTTGGCGAGGTGCTCGTCATGGTTGGGAGTTCCCTTTGGTTGCGGCTAAATATTTGCAGGGGCAGTTTGGATCTCGTTTTTTGGTGCAGGAGGACTTGGCTCAATGGCTGCACTGGTTCCAGCAGCCTTTGCCACCGATGCCTTCTCATCGGGATCTGGTGAGCCAAGCAGATCTTGAGGTTGTTTTGGCTGATGGTCGTCGGCCTCTTCCTCATCAGCGCTCTGGAGCCCGTTGGCTATTGGCGCGTCGTGGTGCTGTCTTGGCTGATGAAATGGGACTTGGCAAAACGCTTACTTCTCTTTTGGCGGCTCGCGCCATGGTGAGATGTGCCGACTTACAGGTGATGGTGGTTGCGCCGGTAGGCCTCCATGACCATTGGCGTTTGGAGGCTGCAGCTCTTGATTTGCAGATCAACCTACATAGTTGGGCTCGCTTGCCGAAGGAATTGCCTTCGGCTGGGACGCTTCTACTTGTAGATGAGGCACATTTTGGCCAGTCCATGAGGGCGCGAAGAACTCAAGCCCTATTGAGGCTTGCTCGTCATCCACGCTTACGGGCTATCTGGTTGCTTACCGGCACACCGATGAAAAATGGTCGACCTGATCAGCTTTATCCCTTGCTGGCTGCTATCGATCATCCCTTAGCTCGAGATCAACTTGAGTTTGAAAAACGTTTCTGCCAGGGTCATTGGCAAGAACACAGCGGTCGGCGACGCTGGCAGGCAAAAGGTGCTAATGATCTGGAGGATCTACGGCGGCTTACGCGGCCATTGGTGTTGCATCGACGCAAGCAGGCTCTGCTTGGATTGCCCCCAAAACTTCGTCAAGAGCATCCGATTTTCCTTGCAGAGAAGGAGTCTCGTGGTTTTGATCATCGACTTGCTCTTGTAATTGAGGATTATCGCCATCGTGTGCAGCAAGGTTTGGTTCGCTCAGATGCCGAATCGCTTGCCGTGCTTACAGCTTTGCGTCAGATCGCAGCAGAGTTCAAATTACCTGCGGTGGAGAGTCTTGTAGCAGACCTGCATAGGCAGGGAAAGGCAGTTGTTCTTTTCAGTAGTTTTATTCAGCCATTGTTGCTTCTTCAGCAACGCTTAGGGGGTGAATTGCTCACTGGTCGTCAGAGCCCAGATCAGCGTCAGGATGTGGTCAATCGCTTTCAGGCAGGGGCTAGTTCGCTATTGCTTGCTACTTATGCAGCAGGCGGTCTTGGCTTTACTTTGCATCGCGCAAGACATGTGGTTTTGCTTGAACGTCCTTGGACACCAGGTGATTTGGAGCAGGCTGAGGATCGCTGTCATCGCTTGGGGATGGATGGTGGATTGACGAGCCATTGGTTCCAACTGGGTTTCGCTGATCAGTTGGTGGATGGCCTGCTTGCAAGTAAGGCTGAGCGGATCGAGGTGTTACTAGGACCTCGTCGTGTGGGTCTAAGGCGTCAGCCTTTGCCAGTCATGTTGAGGTATTGCATACAGGAATCCTTACGCACGGTTAGTTCGTGACGCACCATCGGATTAGCAGATGCCCCTTGTTGATTAAGAAGTTTAAGGCCTTTAAAGATATCTTGACAAGCCAGATTACTTTGGCCCAGCAGGGTATAGATCAGGTAACGGTCGTTTAGCGGTTCAGGATTATTTTGATGTTCGCTGACAACGTTGTTACAGCGCTGCAAGGCTTGTTTGAGCTTTTGAAGGTTTAGATTTTCAAGGCAGGCCTGTGAAGAGATGCTTGTGTTGGCAGCATGATTGTTGGATGCTGAGCGACTATTGCAGCCAAGGTTGGAGAGCAGTAGTAACCCACTGAGTAGCAGTTTGGTTAGTAAGTGAGAAAATTTAATAGTTGTAGCGCTGCTCACTATCTGTATCTGAGACGTTGTTATTGGTATTGTCAGATGTATAGGAGTTTGGGTTAGTTTCAGTCTCTTTTCCACTTTTTTCTGCAGACTTTTTGTGATCTTTGAAGAGATCACCAAGGTATTGACCGCAATTTGGGTAATTTTCAGGCTGTTCGACTACTGCTTCAGTAATCATTACTGAAGCATGCTCTGGTGAGCTTTTAAACACACCTCCGGTCTGTCGCTTGATCACGGCATAAGAGGCACTCCAGCTCACGTCATGGTTGTTGCCGTTGTTGCGCATGTAGCAATAGATTTTTGCACCTTGTTCTCCACTTTCGTTGGCAGCAGCCATAGCTGATGTGGGGGTAGTGAGGCCTATTCCTGCTAGGCCAAGCAGTGATAGGCAAAAGGCGATTCGATGTCGATTATTGGCCATACCTAGACAATTAAATGAGTAATGCCAAATTACCTATCTACGCTTTTCTGTCCAGGCCTGTTTAGGAATCGCTCAATCCTATTGGCGTCAATAATTTGACCAGAAGTGGAAGTACCAAAAGTACGGTGATTAATCTCACAGCGTGCAGGGTGGCCACTGCAGCACCAACGCCGAATTCCGCACCAACTAAACTCATACCACTGATGCCTCCTGGGGCGGCGCCAAGCAGTGAAATTACAGGGTCAATACCTAGTAATTTGCTGCTCCAAAGACCGATCACGACTCCAGTGAGAACTAGGGTTATCGTGATTAGCAGAGCTGGGCGCCAGAGGTTTTGTAAATCCGCCAAAGCATTTTTGGTGAGCCCGGTGCCGATTACTGTCCCGATGGCGATTTCGATGGTTGTGCGTGTTCCGATCGGCCACTCAGCCACATCAATACGACCACTCATGCTCACTAGCCCTGCACCTAGAAGAGCGCCTGCAAGAGGAGCAGCGGCAATGCCAGTACGCAATGTCAGCAGGCCCATTCCTGTTCCAGCTATCAGATAAATCAGCAACGTTGCTAGAGGATGCATGGGATGGACTCGAAACGGTAAAGATCACTTTGATAGCAAATCATTTTCTTCACCATCGGTTTTCTGACTTGAGTCTTTATCCCTCATGTGTTGTTATCGGGTAAAGCCTTTACTTCGTGAGTATGTCCTCGTCCGTTTCTTTTCGAATTACTCGTACTGCAGAAGATCTTGTTCAGACCATCACGGCGTTATCACAGAGGCTCGTGAAATTGGAGCAGCGTCAGGAGGCCTTGGAGTTTCAGTTGAGAAAGCAGCAGTCTGAGATTATTCCAGCTGAGCATATAGAGATGCTCGATGGGGTTGATCAGCGCCTAAAGGAGTGCCAGGAGCTCCTAGATAGTTCGGACCAAGCTGTGGACCAAGCCAAAGAGGTTCCGCTGTCTTGGTCAGAGGAACCAGACATCCTTGCTGCATGAGGGTGACATCAGTGGCAAAATAAAAAGAAAGGCATCCATGGCTTTCACCATTTCTGCCTCTGGCACTTCAGGCGTAACCCATTCAGCACGCTCGTCGTTGACTACATCCCCTTGCAGGCTTGAGGCTTTTTATGAGGGTGGGCATCAGTTAGAGAAGCTTGAATTTGCACTGGCTGTTGCCGAAACACGTGGTGATCAAACTCGTGCTTTAGCACTCAGAGCTCAGATTGATGCTCTTGGCGGCAATATTGAGGAGCCAGGAACTTGATTCTGTGTCCTTATATTGCTTTATTTATATAAAGATGATGTTTGAAATGCCAAGATTTTAATTGATTTGATTTTAGATATTGCTTATTCAAGAGCTATTAGGTTACACTCTTAGTGAAAGGTTTCAGTTGAGAATTCTTGATCGCCACTCTCCTGAGAACACCAGCGGGTATGAATTCAGCGTCTAATCAACGTGAGGTTTATTTGAAGGCTGCGGATGGATTTTTGGATCGAGCTTCTGCTCATGTTGAAGCTGGCGATTTAGAGGCAGCTGGCAGTTTGATTTTGAAGGCATTGGATCAAGAGCGTCGTGCTGGTGTGGTTGGCCCTCAGGTTCTTCAATTAATCAAGCCCAGATCTTGAATCGATTGTGGATAAAGCATGTGCTTAATTTTTGGTCAGTTAAGCATTTGTTGATTTGGAGGCCTAAACAGTTGCATTAGAGTTTCTTTTCATAAACCTGAAGCCTGCTTGATTTGCATTAATCAGGCAGGCTCTTAAGTTAAGCGGGTGACCGGACTCGAACCGGCGACGTTCAGCTTGGGAAGCTGACATTCTACCACTGAATTACACCCGCATTTGCAGGATTATATGACATTTTGGTTCTGTTTATTTGTCAGCAATGTTAGTTCATAGCTGCTGCTGCTGCTGCTATGCCAGTTCCCATGTTGCCCTTATGTAAGCCAAGCGATTGCAGAGTGGATTCAATTGCAGCCACTGCAGTTAAGACATCGCGATCGCATACGAATCCCAGATGTCCGATACGAAATACTTTGCCTTTCAAATGGTCTTGGCCACCAGCCAGCAAGATGTCAAATTTTTCTTTCACTGTTTTGCGCAGTAGTTCTGCATCAATTCCTTCTGGTGCAACAGCGGTGATCGCAGGACTGCCGTGTCCTTCAGCTGCATATAGGTGTAGGCCGATTGCTTTCATGGCGGCCTGTGCGGCTGAACGATGGCGTGCATGACGTTCAAAGATCGCTTCTAGTCCTTCTGCTTGCATCATTGTCAGCGCGGATTCCAACGCGAAGTAGAGATTCACAGCAGGGGTAAAAGGGTTGCTGTCTTGAGCTGCAGTTTTTCGGTAAGGACCTAGGTCGAGATAAAATTTTGGCAGATCTGATCGTTTATAGGCTTGCCAGGCTCGTTCACTCATGGCCACGAAACTTAGCCCTGGCGGCATCATGTAGCCCTTTTGGGAACCGGAAGCTACAACATCCAGGCCCCAAGAATCCATGGGAACATTGCAGGCTCCAAGGCTGGTGACGCAATCGGCGATGGTCAGTGCGGTTCCATGAGCGCGCACATATTGGCTGATGGTTGCCAGGTCGTTAATTACTCCGGTTGAGGTTTCTGAGTGGGTGAGGATTACTGCTTTGATCTTTTTGTTTGTGTCTGCTTCCAGTGCTATGCGGAAGGCTTCTGGGTCTAACGGTTGCCCCCAGTCTGCTTTCACTACTTGCACATCTAGTCCGTATGCCTTCGCCAGCTTTACCCAGCGCTCACCAAACTTGCCGTTGTCGCCGCAGATCACCTTGTCGCCGTAGCTGAGGGTATTGATAATTCCAGCTTCCATTGCAGCGGTTCCGCTGCCGGTGATTACCAAGACGTCGTTTTGGGTCTGATGCAGCCAGCGCAGCTGCTCGGTGGTACGTCGTACGACGGCTTGAAACTCTGCGCTGCGATGGCCTATGGGGTGGCGACCCATGGCTTTGAGCACCGTTTCGGGAACTGGCGTGGGACCCGGGATCATCAAGGTAAGTTTGTCCTGCACGGCCTCAGGGTTAGAAATATCTCATCCTAAAAAATACCTAAGCGAGGTTTTTGATCGATTACGTGGAAGCTGATTCAAAGGGCTTAACGCTGCCGGTTTGGGTTGCAGCAGCAGCTCGTGCTGCTACGGAAGCTTTGCTTGGGCGGCCGTTCACTGCTTCTCAGTCGCTTGAGTTGCCGGGTGTAGAAAAATCTCTTGCTGTTCCGGTGACCTCCGCGGCGGTGCTATTTGGCGGTCAACAGGCTGTGGCAATTAGTCATTGTGATCCAGGATCAGGCCTTGATCTCACGCGAGGCTTGGAGATCTGGGTGTGTGTGCAATGGCAGGAATTGGTTGCTGGTGTTGAGGTTGATTTGCATGCTGATACAAAGGCTTGGCTCAATTTTGTGGCAGGTAGCGGCGTCGGCACATTGGGATCTGGTGGTGAGCTCTGTGCGTCTGAATTTGCACGTGAGCTGTTGCATCGCAATTTGTATCCGCTGGTGCCTTGCGGACGTGGGCTGCGGTTGGAGGTCGTGCTGCCTAAGGGTAAAGAGCTGGCGCTGCGTACCAGCAATGCCGCTTTTGGTGTAGTGGATGGCTTGGCCCTGATTGGTACCCAGGCGCAGGTGCAGATCAGTGCTTCTCCCGATCAGTTACAGCAGACTCTTGAGCAGTTGCGTCGGCAATGTGCCGATTCGGATTTTTGTGGCGCACTGACTTTGGTTATTGGTGAGAATGGGCTGGATCTAGCTCGACAGTTGGGGTTGGCTGCCCAGCCGTTGTTAAAGGTCGGCAACTGGTTGGGACCTGTCATCGTGGCCGCGGCTGAGGCGGGGGTGAAGCAACTGCTGTTGTTGGGTTATCACGGCAAGTTGGTTAAATTGGCAGGGGGGATCTTTCACACTCATCATCATTTGGCAGATGGTCGATTGGAGGTGCTTACCGCCTTGGCGGTACGTGAGGGACTGCAGTTGGATTTGATTCGCTTATTGGGTCAGGCTGATTCGATGGAGTCAGCGTTGAAGCTGCTGGAGGATCAAGATCAGGAGCTGGCCTGCCGGCTTTGGTCTCGATTGGCTTCGACGGTGGAGCAGAGGAGTGCTTACTATCTCGGTCGCTATGGTTCATGGACGATATCCATCGGTGCAGCTCTTTTTGATCATCAGCGGCGATTGCGTTGGGCGGGCTCCAAAGGAGCTCAACATTTGTCTTTGTTGGGGGTGAAACCTGAAGACTCACCTACTACATTCCCTTCTCTACCCTGAATGTTCTGCAGGTTGACACCACACGAGCTCTTTCGCTGATATGCCCGATTCCCAGCCTGATGCTCAGCGCCAGCCGGCAATAGTTATTCTTGATTTCGGTTCTCAATATTCCGAGTTAATTGCTCGTCGGGTGCGAGAAACAGAGGTCTACTCATTGGTAATGAGCTTCAGCACCTCAGCCGATGAGCTTCGCAAACTAGCTCCGAAGGGCATCATTCTGAGCGGTGGCCCTAGCTCTGTTTATGCCGAGGGAGCTCCTCTGTGTGATCCATTGATCTGGGATCTAGGTATTCCTGTGCTTGGGGTCTGTTATGGCATGCAGTTGATGGTGCAGCAGCTCGGTGGTGTTGTGGAGGCTGCTACTGGCAAGGCTGAATACGGTAAGGCTCCTTTGGAGGTTGATGAGCCTAGAGATCTTCTCACCAATGTTGAGAGCGGCTCCACGATGTGGATGAGTCATGGCGATGTGGTGAGAGCTCTACCCGAGGGCTTTTTGCGGCTTGCTCATACGCTTAATACTGCTGATGCGGCTGTCGCCGATCACAGTCGACGTCTTTATGGCGTGCAGTTTCACCCCGAGGTGGTGCATTCAACCCATGGAATGGCGTTGATTAGAAATTTTGTTTACCACATTTGTGGCTGTCAGCCGAATTGGACGACCAGTGCATTCATTGAGGAAGCAGTTGCCCATGTGCGGGCACAGGTGGGTCAGAAACGGGTGCTACTTGCTTTGTCTGGGGGAGTTGATTCCTCCACACTGGCCTTTTTGCTGCATAAGGCAATAGGCGATCAGCTCACCTGCATGTTTATTGATCAAGGTTTTATGCGTAAGGGTGAACCTGAATTCTTGACGGACTTTTTTGATCGCAAGTTTCACATTAATGTGGAATACATTAATGCTCGTCAGCGTTTTATCTCTAAGCTAAAGGGGATTATTGATCCAGAAGAAAAGCGCAAGATTATCGGTACAGAATTCATTAGGGTGTTTGAGGAGGAAAGTATTCGTCTTGGTCCGTTTGATTTCCTTGCACAGGGCACTCTTTATCCGGATGTAATTGAGAGTGCTGGCACTAACGTAGACCCGAAGACTGGTGAGCGGGTAGCTGTAAAGATCAAGAGCCACCACAATGTCGGTGGTCTTCCTAAGGATCTGCAGTTCAAATTAGTAGAGCCGCTGAGGCGATTATTCAAGGATGAAGTGCGCAAGGTGGGCCGTTCTCTGGGTTTGCCGGAGGAGATTGTGCGCCGCCATCCTTTTCCTGGGCCTGGTTTGGCGATTCGTATTCTTGGTGAGGTTACTGATGAAAAACTCAATTGCCTACGCGATGCAGATTTGATCGTGCGTGAGGAAATCAGTGAGGCAGGTTTATATCATGAGATTTGGCAGGCTTTTGCTGTATTGCTTCCGGTTAGATCGGTTGGGGTTATGGGTGATCAGCGCACCTATGCCTGGCCGATTGTGCTGCGATGTGTATCCAGTGAGGACGGCATGACAGCGGACTGGTCTCGACTGCCGGATGAGCTTTTGGAACGTATTTCCAATCGAATTGTTAATGAAGTTAGGGGTGTAAATAGGGTGGTGTTTGATATCACTAGTAAGCCTCCAGGAACTATCGAGTGGGAATAACTAAAACTTCAAAAGTATTGCTAATATTAGATACTCAGTGCTTTAAGCCTGCTCCGGTAAAATTCATGAGTATGTTATTATGAGGATTGGCAATGTCTCAAGATCCTCAACCAAGGATATATCTTATGTTTATTGTTGGGTC
>JASLWC010000130.1 GCA_030741055.1 Prochlorococcaceae cyanobacterium ETNP18_MAG_14
GTTGGCGATTACCTCATTGAGAGTGGTTTCTGGCAACTGCAAAGCCGCGCAGGCTTGATCAATCACCATTCGCTGCAAGAGTGATCGCAGAAGGTTTTTGCTGCGAAGCAGAGTCAGAACTTCAGCAGGAAATTTTTTGACGCTTTTTTGAACGTTCTCTGTGAGGTCGTCCACCATGTTTAAGCGCACCGAATGAGGTTAGTGGTTCATTTCCCTGCTGCAGGTTTAAGGGCCTCTTTCACTAGTGTTTCTTCTCGGTATGACTTGAACTTGTGGGTTGTCTTGTTCGAGTTGGCCCAGCAACTTTCGTGCACGTTGCACCACGGCTGTGGGTACACCCGCAAGCCTGGCGGCTTCGATGCCGTAACTGCGATTTGCTCCACCAGGGGCTATACGGTGCAGAAAAACCAGATCTTTGCCAGTTTCTTCAACCAATGCCTGGAAGTTGGCCACATTTGTAAGGCTGTCTGTTAAGGCGTTCAGCTCGTGATAGTGGGTTGCAAAAACAGTTCGGCTTTTTAAATCTGTGGCTAGAAATTCACTCACTGCCCAGGCAATTGAAAGGCCGTCAAAAGTGGCTGTGCCTC
>JASLWC010000131.1 GCA_030741055.1 Prochlorococcaceae cyanobacterium ETNP18_MAG_14
TGGGTTTATATTTAGAGGAAGTGCTTAACAAGGAGATTAAACTTATAGTAAGCTCTAGTTATTCAGAAATGATCACAGCCGCTACCAAGGGCAAAATAGATATTGGATATTTTGGGCCTGTATCCTACACATTGGCAAAAGCGAAATATAATATTGAACCATTTGCATCGCCTATAAGATCAGGGTTGACCACCTATAGATCTATTATAATTGCAAATAAAAAGAAAGACATCTCTACTCTAGAGGAACTAAAGGGATCTAGAATTGCATTTGGCGATAGAGCTTCAACATCAAGTCGCCTTTATCCACAATTAATGCTTAGCTTGGCAGGCCTAGAATACAAAAAAGATTACGAAGTTATTTATTACGGTAGTCACGACAACGTAGCTCTAGCAGTGCAAAGTGGCAAAGCAGATGCTGGCGGCATCGGCTCATATAATTTCAGCAAGATGATTCAAGAAGGCTCTATTGATCCTTTAAAAATAAAAGTATTGGCAAAGTCTCCTCCTATACCAAGAGACCCTTGGACGATGCGAGCAAATCTCTCTCCAGAACTGAAAGAAAAGATACG
>JASLWC010000132.1 GCA_030741055.1 Prochlorococcaceae cyanobacterium ETNP18_MAG_14
TCAATGATGGAATCGGTCACGGCACCTACCACTAAATAGACATCCGCTTTAGTTTGCCTTGTGCGCTTGGCAATCGCATTGACCAGACTAGTTTTGTTCAATTGGGTAAGGCTTTAGGAAGTGGGCTAATTGGTTTTGCCTCGATGGCTGTGGAGCTATTCAGCAGATTCAGATGCCGCAACTACTGGTTGTTCAGTTGAGATATCTTTAGATACAGGATTTGTTTTGTCCTTCTGAATTAACCATGAGTTTCCTTCTGTATCGCTTCTGCCAACTATGACGAAGCAGGCAAAACCTATAAGGCCAAGAACCCCAAAAATAACTGCTGAGGGAATCATTTGTTGATGTGGAATCTAATTATTTATAGCCTCGGAGAGCAAACAGTGTTGTGCTGGTTTAGACGCAAGCTTGTGACTTAGTTGCTCATTCGCTGTAACCCATCAAGTCTTGTCTTTCTCCTAGTGGATAAGCGTTTGGCAGACATGGCCACGTTGCAAGAAATCATTCTGTTTCATTCCTACCTCTAATAAGTTCTTTGGATTCAATAACTAGAACT
>JASLWC010000133.1 GCA_030741055.1 Prochlorococcaceae cyanobacterium ETNP18_MAG_14
CTGGGCTCACCAATATTGCTATACCTTGCTGCAGCTGGGATAGGAAATATAGGAATTGTCGACTTCGACTCTGTTGAAGATTCCAACCTACAAAGACAGGTCCTACATGGAATGAGTTGGATAGGTAAACCTAAAATTGATTCGGCCCGTGCTCGAATTCTGGAAATCAATCCTCATTGTCAAGTTGATACATTTTTAACACGTCTCTCGCCACACAATGCCCTAGATATAATTCAGAAATTCGACATTGTTTGTGACTGCACAGACAATTTCCCTAGTCGCTATTTAATAAATGATGCTTGTGTAATTTTAGGCAAGCCAAATATTTATGGATCTGTTTCTCGTTTTGAAGGGCAAGCAACTGTCTTTAACCTCAAGAAAGAAAGCCCAACTTATCGAGATTTAATACCTGAACCGCCGCCACCTGGATTGTTGCCATCTTGTTCTGAAGGCGGGGTAATAGGCGTCCTTCCAGGATTAATTGGAATCATTCAAGCAACTGAAGCCATAAAAATAATCACAGGGGTAGGCACTACACTGAGCGGA
>JASLWC010000134.1 GCA_030741055.1 Prochlorococcaceae cyanobacterium ETNP18_MAG_14
AGAATGCGCTTGATCCCTGGTCGCCAAGAAACAGCTCCTGACTTAATGCGTTCAACATAGTGATGTTGCTTAAGAGCACGCAGCTGGTCAAGAGTCTCTGAACTCAACAGATCACCACCTTGCTGCTTGGCATAAGCCGTAATCCTTGCCCCACCTCCTGGAACCAGAAGAAGGTTTTTATAGGTATCGCGATCCCAGCGCCAAGGGAGTCCAACCTCCGTGAAAGCTGCATTGAAGGCAACTCTATGGCCTTCCATTTCTGTGTCTGCAAGGGTTCCATCGACATCCCAGAAAACTGCTTGGAGCGTGTCCATAGCCTGATGAGAAGCAACCAACCAACAGCTTTAATGTCACTCACAATGAACAGGCTTGCCAGGACCCATTGCTGACAAAAGAACTCATCCAATGGTCCTGGCAACTGCCACAGCCGATTCCGCAGAATCCATTACCAGATGTAGCGCTTCCATTGCCATTGCGCGCGATTTTGATGCGTCGAGGAATCGTTGATGCAACAGCAGCTGCAGCTTTACTGGATCCAGCT
>JASLWC010000135.1 GCA_030741055.1 Prochlorococcaceae cyanobacterium ETNP18_MAG_14
ATGCACATACCATCGCTTTTTTTTGCTGCCAAAGAGTTGATCTAGAGCAATCAGATCTGTGATCTTGCTCACAAGCCGCTAATCGATCGACTTTTAGCTGTTGTCGCTAGGTCGTCTCCGTTGTATGCATCGAGAGCACGTTGATATCCAGTTGATTGCTTTTGCAAAAATTAAGTCATCAATTTGATCTCGTAAAGCACTTCCTCTAGGGCATCGGCGGCCATCACTCCTGCGAATCTTTGGGGGTGTTCCGCATCGATACAGCTACTGAGTGGAGTGAGCAGGGTGGATGGTTTGGGGTGACAGAACTGCACAACGCTTAATCGTTCAAGATTCCATTCGCTCGGTGCTAAGACGCGGTGCCAGCCAGTTGGGATTAGACCATTGCTGATGCGCTCCAGCATCAGGCCACTGTTGACGATTACTTGGCCCTCAGGCGCAACAGCATCCACCCAAGAGCCATCGATGAAGACCTGCAGCCCTGGAGCTGTCGCTCTTGGCAAGGCGGTGATCAGGTTGATATCGCCATGGGCGGAGG
>JASLWC010000136.1 GCA_030741055.1 Prochlorococcaceae cyanobacterium ETNP18_MAG_14
GCAAATCAATAGTCCAAAAATCCCAGGGCAAGTTTTGCTCGGCTGCTTCCTTGCTACGAGCTAAGGCAATAGCAGCATCAGCTGCTAGATCCTGCTGACGTTGATTGAGAGCAACCACCAACCCCTGCGCTTCGCTAGCACCACAGGCCTTCAAAACAGCCTCAATCAATGCCTCTTCTCCTTGCCCTGTGAGTGCGCTCAAAGTCACGTCCGGCGTAATTGCTTCTAGATCATCGTCAAGCGGAGCACTCGTAGAGAGAGGTTGAACATCGGCCTTATTACCGACAACAAGCCTTGGCACATCATTAGGGATCTGAGAAAGCAAGGCAGCATCCTCGGCTATCCATCCCTGGCTGAGATCAAACACCAACACCACCAAATCAGCAGCAGCGAGAGCTTGATGACTGCGATCAATCCCAAGCTGCTCCAACGCATCTTTGGTGGCGCGAATACCTGCGGTATCGAGCAAGGTGATCGGTACACCCTCTAGCACAATCTCGCTCTCCAATAAATCCCTCGTAGTA
>JASLWC010000137.1 GCA_030741055.1 Prochlorococcaceae cyanobacterium ETNP18_MAG_14
CTACTACATGTGGAGGTCGTCCTTCGTCTTGTCCTCGAGGGGGTTGCATCAGGGACTCATTTCACGTAGAAAGAAATTTCCCCATCACCCAGGCCCGGCGCGTTACGCAAGGGCTTTTTTTTTGGCTATTCGTAGGATGTTTTTGCTTCTATGACTGGAGTTATAGAGATTTTGGTTGCCTCTCCCTGACAGGGGGATGGGGCGTAGAACCTCTTCTCAAGCTTGAGTTGCGGCCTTTCCTCTCCGGCTAATCCTCGAGCGATTCAACGCTCCTTGTTCAACGCCCCCTGATGGATTCGAACCATCGGCCGACTGCTTAGAAGGCAGTTGCTCTATCCAGCTGAGCTAAGGGAGCTTGAACACATTGTGACAGTCACTGCCCAGCAATCCGCTTATGGTTGGTCGCTGCGCACAAAATCCAGATGGTGGCCAGGCGGCTGAGCGACAGCCAGAAAAGCGAGCTTGTCGAGCGCTATAGGGCCGGTGATACCACTGCGAGCCTGGCGCAGGCCTATGGCTGCA
>JASLWC010000138.1 GCA_030741055.1 Prochlorococcaceae cyanobacterium ETNP18_MAG_14
ATCATCAATAGACGTTGTAATACAACAAATAATCTTCTATGTTCGTGCCGATTTGATTTGATTTGATTTTCATCTGCGGCAGTAATTCCTAACGAGTGGGCGAAGCTCACCTGATAGCAGATGTATCAATTGCTACCCGCAAGAGCGATAATTTGTTTAGCGATGATGATTTTTTTAAGTCATTATCTATCTGCGGTAATAACCGCCATTCGTGTGAGGATCCAAATGAAACTCTTCCAGCAATTGCTGGTGGCACCTGCTGCCTTGGGCTTGATGGCCCCTATGGCTGCTAATGCCGCAGACCTGAACATCCAAGGTGTTTCTGACTACTCCGCCTCTGGCGAGCAGGTCACCAGCATCAACCAGTTCGCTGATGTACAGCCTTATGACTGGGCTTATCAGGCTCTTAGCAACCTGATCGAGCGCTACGGCTGTGTAGCTGGCTACCCCAGTGGCAGCTACCTCGGCAACAGGGCCATGACCCGCTTTGAAGCGGCTGCTCTGTTGAACGCATGTCTCGA
>JASLWC010000139.1 GCA_030741055.1 Prochlorococcaceae cyanobacterium ETNP18_MAG_14
TCTCCTCTTTTGGATTTGGATTAGTCCTGAGATGAGGACATTACATGAGTAGATTCTTAAGTCAGGCTGTGAAGCTGATGGCCATGCAGATATTTTCTCTAGCGTTTCACTATTAGTAAGCGAATATGCCCTCTTCAAGCGCAACACCATCCCCAAAAATTCAGGTACAGAAGCTACCTACAGGGATTGAAGGCTTTGATGATGTTTGCCACGGGGGTCTCCCTACGGCTAGAAGCACCTTGGTAAGCGGAACTTCTGGAACAGGAAAGACAGTTTTCTCTCTACAGTATCTTCATCATGGCATTTGTCATTTTGATGAACCTGGCATTTTTGTAACTTTTGAGGAGTCTCCTTCAGATATCATTCGAAATGCAGCAAGTTTTGGTTGGAATCTTCAGGAACTTATAGATCAAAATAAACTTTTTATTCTTGACGCTTCTCCTGATCCAGATGGCCAGGATGTGGCAGGTAGTTTTGACCTCTCAGGTTTGATAGAAAGAATTAGTTATGCAATTAGA
>JASLWC010000013.1 GCA_030741055.1 Prochlorococcaceae cyanobacterium ETNP18_MAG_14
TAATTGGATTTTCTTGTTCGAAATTTTTATCTAATAATAACGCTTTGAATCTAGCTTTTCTTCCTAGTTTTTGTGGCTTAGCTTCCGAAGGATCATTTTTTTGTTTGCTTGTATTTGTTTCTATTTTTTTTGATATTGATCATTCACATTGGATCTGAAGGATTTGGAAAT
Source organism: Prochlorococcaceae cyanobacterium ETNP18_MAG_14 (assembly GCA_030741055.1). Lineage (GTDB taxonomy): Bacteria > Cyanobacteriota > Cyanobacteriia > PCC-6307 > Cyanobiaceae > Prochlorococcus. The sequence continues at coordinate 172 of JASLWC010000013.1, forward strand.
CCAGCAGAAGATCCAACCACTGTTCTTGCAAGCTCACATGCTATGGATGTTGATCTGCGTGTATTGGCTAATACTCATGAGCAGTTGATTGTCTTCATCGTTAATACCATGGCTTTGGCTGTTCTTTTGCCTTTTGCATACTTGAAGCTGTTGCCTATCTATTCTGGCACTTTCGTCTTCGGTCGCTTGCTCTTCTGGGTTGGATATCGATACCATGTACTGCTGCGAGCACCAGGTTTTGCGCTTAATATTTTTACTGCACTCGCAGCACTTATCTATTCTTCAATAGCATTGCTCCGACGCCCTACTTGAGATTGGTGTGATCTATAACTTTTGCATTTTAATGTCGATATCTTGGCTAGTAAGGCTAAGGGATAATCCAATACAGCTTGATCCATAGCTCATCCTTTCTTGATATTAGATCGCTGTTGCTAGCGGTACATTTGCTTGGTTATTGTCGCGATGTAATTAGTTGTTTTATTAAAATTACTATTTAAAGTTATTTTCAATGTACTTCACTCTCTGTGAGATGAACTTAGTAGTTCTTGAAATTTGTCTCTAATTTCCTTTGATAAAAAATCAGAATAGCCTACAAGTGCTCGATGGCTTATCTCTTATTCCCTCTATAGATGTAAATACATACCTTATAGTTTTTTCAATTTACATGATTACGTTCCCAACGTCCGTAGCTAATCGAAAGCCAATTGGCTGTAATCCCATGTGCAATCACACTGAGCAAAATCGCGATTGTTGTAGTTGTCAGGATGATCTGAGAGTTAGGTATGGCAGCATCCACAACCATTACAACAAAAACAATGCTTGCTAAGCCTCTTGGCCCAAACCAGCCTACAAAAAGTTTCGTCCATTTATCAATTCCGAGTCCGCCGGTTGCAATAGCAACTGGCAGAATCCGAACAACAGTAAGGCTAAATACTCCATAAATAATGCTTGAGATTGTGATGTGTCTCAATGCATCTGGCAACATTGCGCTGCCAAAAAGTATCCAAGTTAGTAGGGCCAGCATGTCTCCCATTGATAGGGATGCAACCATCTCATCTTCCTTTAGATCTTTAGTACTCCGTATTCCATAAAGCAAGCCTGCGATGAAACAGGCAATGAACCCACTTCCTTCAAGAGTTTGGGCAAGGGTAAATGAACTCAACGCTAGGGCCACAGTGATCAGAGGCCGCCAATCTGTTGCAATCCATTCTCGCTTTTGCGCTAGATCCCGTAGCCAGCAACCCAGAATCCCAACGCATCCTCCTATTGCTAAGCCGATACCTAGTTCACTGACGAGTAACTGGATGAAATTCAGGAGTGCATCTTTCGGCCCATTAATCTGATCAAAATGGCCAGTAGCGATTCCCAGTAAACACAACAACAGTGGAACACAGATTCCGTCATTAAGACCGCTTTCAACGTTTAGGTCTTCTCTGATGGCTTGTGGAACTTCTGGATTGGTTGTCACTGCCTGGCCAAGGGCTGCATCGGTTGGAGCCAGAACAACAGCAAGAAGTGCTGCCTCAACTATGCCCAGCTGTGGCAGCATCAAGTAAGCAACAACAAAACCTAGGAAGATGCTGAGTGGTAGCCCAATCAGCAATAGACGAAGTGGCAGACGTGCATTTTTGCGTAGCAAAGGCCAGTCCAATGCAGCTGCATCGGTAAATAAGACCAGGCCTAGTGTGATTTCTGCTAAACGTCTTAGCAGCTCTGAATCCACTGAGATATTGAGCCAACCAAGGTTGCTAGGCCCCAATATTAAGCCCAGCAAAACAAATACCAGCGGTCCAGATATAGCCGTTCTGGCTAACCGCCTAGATAGCAGACAGTAGGCGAAAACCACCAAACTGATCACTGCCAAGTCAAGGTCGCTATAGGGCATTGCTAGCGGTGAATGTCAGGCCTCCTAATGCTTACAAAGGATCGAGTTAATGTCTTGAGATCCTCCATACCTTTGCTGCTCTGATCCTCACCAATGATGCGTTAACGGAATTTTCACATCGAGGCTCACTTTATTTCAACCTATGGCTGTGAACGCTTTCAAGTAGGCGGCTTATGCCAGTTCTCAAAAAAAAGAAAAACCTGATCTGGCAGTGGCTTATCGAGATCTATTGATTACGAATATTTCAATTCTCTCACTCTCATCAAGGCATGACTCTTGCCGTAGGTTGTGGCCTGACGATGTGCTGTACTTGATAGCCATTGAGCTGAGAGGGGATGCGGGTAACAAAATTTAAGCAGTAACGGCATTTTTCTCGCCTCTTGGCCTAGGTGTAATCACTCAATATGTGCTGTGGCTGTGCGCTCGTTAGGCAGCTTTGGCTAGATCTGAACAAAAGACTGAGCCTGGCTGGTTGCTGGTTGCTGAGCTCTGGGACTTTCAAAAGGTCTTCATAGCCTTCTAGGCTTGATTGCCACTTCACCCATTCCTGATCAAGAGCTGCAACCTGTCCATGGTTTCAGCAGTCATTTTTTAGCTGACTTTCTACATTTTTTTCTACGTATGGCAGATCAAACCGTAGAACAAGAATTGATCCCCGCTGAACTGGGGCTCGATAAGCCAAAGTATCCAGGGATTCCTGTGACTTGCAATGGCAATCATCTTGTTACCAAGTGGGTAGAAACTCGTATAACCGAAGGTGGTGTTTATTACCCAATTACACCATCAACAGAGGGTGGAGAGATTTATCAACAGTCTTTTGCAGAAGGGGCCTTGGATGTATGGGGAAACCAAAAGTTATCTATTGAGGCAGAAGGTGAACATGCAGCGCAAGGTGGAGCTACTGCGGTAGCGATGACTGGTAAGCGCACAGTTAACTTCACCTCTGGACAGGGAATTGTATATGCAATGGAGCAGTATTACCACGCACCAGGAAAGCTCTCAACGATGGTTTTAGAGGTTGGAGCTCGTGCCCTGACCAAGCATGCTCTTAATGTTCATTGTGGCCATGATGATTTTAATGCGGCACTAGATACTGGATGGACGATGTTAATTGCCCGTGATGCCCAGCAAGCTGCAGATCAAGCCATTATTTTGCGTAAATGTAATGAATTAGCCTTAAATCCTGGCATGAATATTCAAGATGGGATGTTGACGACCCATTCTGAACGTACTTATAGAGCACCAGAAGCTGATCTGCTACGTGAATATCTAGGCGCACCAGATGACCAGATAAATTGCCCTACTCAAGCTCAAAGAGAACTGTTCGGACTTCGGCGTCGTCGAGTTCCGGAAATGTTGGATTTAAAGAATCCGGTGCTTTTAGGTCCGGTTCAAAATCAAGAACACCACATGAATGGTGTAATAGCACGTCGTGATAATTTCAATGAACCAATCCTTCAGTTTCTTGAGCAATGCTATCTTGAATTTACTCAATTAACAGGCCGAATCTACGGGCTTATTCAAGAATATAACACCGAGGAAGCAGATACAGTCTTTATTTCTCTTGGTTGTGCAGCTGAAAATATTGAGGCTGCATGCGATTACCTAAGTGAGCAACGCGATGCAAAGGTTGGCTCTATTCATATAAATGTTTTACGTCCCTTCCCTGAGGCGGCATTGATTAATGCTTTGCGTGGGAAAAAAAATGTAATTATTTTAGAACGAACAGATGAGGGCTTGGCTGGTGATAATCCTTTGGGTCGAGATATTCGTACTGCTCTTAGCAAAGGTCAGGAGTCTGCTAGGTATGGAGGTGTGATGCCTGCGATAACACTTGAGCAAACACCAAGGATCTTTCGCGGAAGTTATGGACTTGGCTCTAGAGATTTTCGTCCAGAACATATCATAGGAGCTTTTGAATTTGCCACTGGGGTCATTGCCAGGAAAGACGGCAAGAGTGCAGCTGATGGCGAAACTTATTTCACACTAGGTATTGATCACCCCTATAGCGTGATTTCTAAAGACACGCCATCGCTTTTGCCGAATGGAGCAATTGCTGTTCGATTCCACTCAATTGGAGGCTGGGGAATGATCACCACGGGTAAAAACCTTGGTGAAATTATAGGTAAATTTGGACAAATAGTTTCCGAAGGTGATCCAACCTATGATCAACATGGCCAATTGGAAGAGAAGCTCTTCATTATGGCCAACCCGAAGTATGGCTCTGAAAAGAAAGGGGCTCCTACTAATTATTTCCTAACCGTTGCGGCTAAAAAGATCCAAGTGAATTGTGAGCTCAATCATGTTGATGTGGTGCTCTGCTGTGACCCCAAGGCATTCACACATACTAATCCGCTGCAGGGTTTAAATAAAGGCGGATGCCTTGTATGGGAATCAAGTGAGTCCGCTGCAGAGGCTTGGGAGCGAATCCCCTCAAAGCATCGCAAATTTATCAAGGATAACGGCATTCGTGTATTTATTCTGCCTGGATTCGAAATTGCTCGAGAAGCAACAACTCGAACTGATCTGCAATTAAGGATGCAAGGCAATTCCTTCCTTGGTGCATTCTTTAAAGTCTCAACATTTCTGCAGGATCACAATATTAGTGAGGTAGCGTATAAGGAGGTTGTTCGTAACCAATATCAAAAGAAGTTTGGACGCTTTGGTGACGCGGTAGTTGATTCAAATATGAAGGTTATGGCTGGTGGCTTTGAGCGAGTTGAGGAAATTACTTATGGAAATAATAAGGATGTAGATACTTCAAGCATGCGCAACCCCATGCTTGCACCAAAGGATTCTGCTCTCATTGAGATGCCAGCAACCGCAGGTTGTGCTGCTAGTGGCTGTTCCTCTTGTTCAATGCCTGATGGACAAGCTAATAGGTCCCCTTTCCAAACACTGCAGAAATTTGATTCTGAGTTCCGAAACGACTTGGGCTATCACCAACCATCAGGTGCTTTTGCAAGCTTATCTGTTATGGGTCCTGCCAGTGGAGCGACACAAAGTAAATATGTAGCCAGGCGCGAAACCCCAATTTACATCGCAGAGAATTGTACTCAATGCATGGAATGTATCGCTGCATGTCCTGATACTGCCTTGCCTAATACAGCACAGGATGTAAGTACTATTCTTTTCACTGCCATACGCAATTATGTCATTGACAAAAATGCTTCAACACAACTTTTGAATGAGGTGCCTGGGTTAGATCAACGTTGCCGAGATAAAATGAATGACAATGTTGCATCCAAAACCAAACAGCCATTTAAAACTATTCTGCGTAATGAGTTGGATCAGCTTACATCAATCGATGAGACTTCACGCAGACAACTAATTGATATTGTGGACAAGTTACCACTTGCCTATAATAACGCTCCTAGTATTTACAAAAGTCTTGAGAAAAAGAATCCTGGTAGTGGCGGTATCTTTTCTATTTTTGTTAGCGACCTCTGCAAAGGATGTGGGGAGTGTGTTCAGGTTTGTGGCGAACATGATGCCCTGCGAATGAAGCAGGATACGCCTGAACTTAATGCCGACCTTACAACTGCTCAAGTTTTTAGCCGCTTATTACCAGATACCAGTCAAAAGTTCCTTGGCCAATATCAATCTGAATCACCAGAGTCTTCACTTGAATCAGCTCTACGGAAACACTTGATGGTGCGGAGTAATTACGAGTCTCTTGTCTCTGGAGATGGAGCTTGTGCAGGCTGTGGCGAAAAAAGTGTGTTGAGGGCTGCTGCTTCTATCACGGAGGCATACATGCGACCAATTTATCACCAAAAAGCAGAGCGTTTACGCAAAAAAGCACAGCTATTAGAAAAATGTGGTGTCGCAAGATTAGCGACTCTAAAGGTTCAAGATGATGATCAATATAGTTGGTTTAAACGTTGTGTTGCCCATGCAGTGATGGGTCTTGGTGGTGAAAACGATCACGATACAACTCTTCGGCTTAATAAATTTGGTGAGGTCACTGATCAAGAAGTCATCACTGCACTGGTGACAGTCCTCAATCAGGATGCCTTTAATCACTGTGATCTACAGGCAGTTGATGGACGTATGGCCAATGGAATGTGCACCATGTATATGGGTGCTCATACTGGTTGCAATACGGTTTACGGCTCTACTCCCCCATCCAATCCTCATCCTTACCCGTGGATGAACTCCTTATTTCAGGATGGAGCTACTATCAGTTGGCTTATTGGTGAATCAGCTGTCCTTAATCATGCAAGACGATCTGTTACGCCGGAACGACTTGCTACAGCACTTCTCGATCGTGATATCAATGTTTGTAGTGAACGTGAATACTTCGAGCTAACTCATCTTGATGACTCGCTGATGACTGATCAGGAAATACGTGAGTTACCTAAGGTTTGGGCCATTGGTGGAGATGGAGCTATGGGCGATATAGGTTTCCAAAACGTTTCTAAGGTTGTCTTGCAAAACCGTCCAAATGTGAAATTACTGATGCTTGATACGCAGGTCTATTCCAACACCGGTGGTCAAAACTCCGACAGCTCTAACATGTTGGGTGGATATGACATGAACCAATTTGGGGTTGCTTCGCAGGGTAAGCTCGTAGAGAAGAAAAGTGTTGCAGAAGCATTTACATCTGGCCATGGTTCGCCCTTCATTGCCCAAGTTTCCATGGCAAATTCAGGGAAAATGTATAAGGCCATGCTTGATGGACTTGAATATCGTGGTACAGCCTTTTTCCAATGCTATACATCTTGTCAACCGGAGCATGGAATTGGTGATGACATGAGTGCCTATCAGGCTCGTATGATTCGCGATAGTCGTGGAATGCCTGAGTTTATCTATAATCCTCGCGCTGGCGAGACCATCCAGGAAACTTTTGAGCTCAAGGGTAACCCTTCAATCAATCGAGACTGGAGGGTCGCTAAATATCAATCAGATGGAAAGCCATACAATCTCACTGTTGCTCACTGGGCTCTTGCCGAAGCACGTTTTCGCAGACACCTCAAAGAGATTCCTGAAGCACAAGTCGACGAGTTTATACATATCGACAATATGCTTACTCTAATTAGGCAGCAAGATGTTATTTATAGAAATGTTTTTAATGAGAATCATCATGCTTATGTGCCTGATTGGGGTGTGTATTTTAAGGCTGAAATCAATGGCAGGTTTAAGTATTATGCGGTTAGTCGTCAGATGGTACTTTTTCATGTTGAACGACGCAAGTCGTGGCGTATGTTGCAGAGTCGAGCAGGAATACATAATGAAGACTACGCTGCACAACAGATCTTATTGTTAAAGCTCGATACTGGTGAACTCAACCGCGATGATTTCATTGCTCGCGGAGCAGAGCTTATCGATCAGCAAATCGAGCTGTTAAGCACATAACGCTACTATTTTTAATCTTGCTATAAATTAACTGACTTCTTATTACATTCGATTAAATGTTTACCTGCTCTTATTTGATTTTGATGATTTCAGGCTTTGTTGTAACTAAATAACACTACAAAGCCTGCCAATAAGTTTAGGATTACCAGGCCGATATCAGAGACTTTGTTTCAAATGTGTCCATTTTTTAAATCAATTGTAGTTAGATTGCCTGGCTCTTGGCTGGAACGATAAATGCTTTAATCGATTCTATGATAATCCGTTTAACTGTATAGGAGCACTGACCTATTTGTTTTAATTGGTTTATATACTATTTATCAATCTGTTCCGAGCGATTTTAGCCCTAGATCAGTAGTTCCCTATTGATTCTATTTTGCAATCTAGAATTGATTTAATGCTTTCCTGTTAAGGCTGCTAATTAAGCGCATTCGGATCTCGTTAGTTTTCTTTTCTGAGAGACTATGTCTTTCTTGTCGGTTTTAATATATTTACCAGCGCCAACCTAATCTCACCAAAACCATAGGACAAGTAAACCATTGGTGCCTTTCATTTCTTCACTTCTGCTCCTAACTGCGATTGGATTCGTCAGCTTTACTGGCTGGTGTTGTTACAGCTTCATATAACCTCATATCACTACCGACAACGGGTCATTTTTACCCATCGAGCCATCAGCATTAACTACAGCTGAACAGAGCAGACCTCGATACCTTTCGCGGAAACATGGCTTTGACGTTTGAAAATGAGAGCCTTGAGCTGCGAAGATTTAACAATCAACTGCACAATGACCTTGCAGCGTTTCCAAGCCCGCGTACTTGTGAGCTTACGCCCCTCAGTTCTTGATCCCGCAGGCGAGGCAACCCGCTCCGCTGCAAAACGCCTAGGGGTTGAAGGCATAACCAAACTCAGGATTGGTAAGGCTGTCGAGCTCGAGCTCGAGGCAGCTGATGAGGCAGAAGCCCGTAAGCAGTTGGAACTGCTTAGCGATCGCTTACTGGCCAATCCTGTAATCGAGGATTGGTCTCTTGAGCTTCATCCGCAATCCACTACCAGCGCCTGATCCCGTCATGAGTATTGGAGTTGTAGTTTTTCCTGGCTCAAATTGCGATCGCGATGTGCGTTGGTCAGCGCAGGGATGCCTGGGGATGCCAACGCGTTTTCTATGGCATGAATCCCGCGATTTGCACGGTCTTGATGCTGTTGTACTTCCAGGTGGCTTCAGTTATGGCGATTACCTCCGCTGTGGAGCAATTGCCCGTTTCGCACCTGTATTGGAGTCTTTGGTTGATTTTGTGGCAAGTGGTGGCAGAGTCCTCGGCATATGTAATGGCTTTCAGGTTCTAACTGAATTAGGCCTCCTCCCTGGAGCTCTAACTCGCAATCGCAGCCTCCATTTTATCTGTGAGGATTCTGCGCTCACTGTGGCAAGTAACCGCACTCCTTGGTTGCAAGGACGTTCTCTTGGCGAGGCTTTGACACTGCCAATAGCCCACGGTGAGGGCCGTTATCAGTGCAGCGACGACACCCTTAGACAATTGCAAGATGATGATGCCATCGCCTTGAGATACCTCAATAATCCAAATGGTTCGGTGGCTGATATTGCCGGGATTACAAATAAATTTGGCAATGTTCTCGGCTTGATGCCTCATCCTGAACGAGCTTGTGATCCGTTGATAGGCGGCACCGACGGTCGCGGCCTTTTGCAGGCGCTGCTTGGCTGACTAAGGATGCGCCGCCGCTCGTTGTTTATGGGAGTTCCGGCTGCCCTGGCCGCCAACCTGGCTTGGTCCAAGCATGGTCGTACCTCTACATCAGCATTAATTCCACCAACACCTCTTTCTGCTCCGTCACCACTTCGTAGAGGCTCGCGGATTCGAGCAGTAAATACTGGTGCTTGGATTGATCCATCGACTGATTTCTCTCTCTTGTTCGAGCGTTGTGCGGCGCAGGGTTGGCAACTTGAATTACCTAGAAGTTTGCATCGACGTTGGCAGTGGTTTTCTGGCACCGATGCAGAGCGTCTCGCCGAGTTGGAGGCAGCTTGGAGCGATCCGCGCGTCGATGGCATTTTTTACACCGGTTTTGGCTGGGGTAGTGCAAGGGTTCTCGAGGAAGGTTTCCGTTTCCCACAACGTTCCCTCTGGAGCCTCGGCTTTTCTGATTCCAGTTCTCTGCTCTTGGCCCAATGGTCAGTTGGATCCCGCGGTGCTATCCACGCATCCCTCGCTGGTTCTGATCAGCAGTGGCAGCGAACGGTTGATCTGCTACGAGGCCGCCCAGTAGCTCCGCTGAGCGGTAAGGGCATGGGCGGTGGTGTAGCAGATGGGCCGTTGGTCATTACTAATCTCACCGTGGCTACACATTTGATTGGAACACCCTGGTTTCCTGTTTTGAAGGGAGCTTTATTGATTCTTGAAGAGGTAGGTGAGGCTCCCTATCGCGTTGATCGCATGCTCACTCAATGGCGTAGTGCAGGTCTATTGCGTGAGTTGGCGGGAGTAGCTACAGGGCGTTTCAGCTGGAAGGAGGAGCCGGAACCTGGCGATTTTTCTATGGTCGACATCCTTAAAGAGCGGCTTGCTGGTCTCAATGTTCCCTTTGTTATAGATCTGCCGATTGGTCATGGTTCTCCAAATCTTGCCTTGCCTCTTGGAGTTAAAGCACGCCTTGATGGCCAATCAGGTTCGCTGATGTTATTGCCTTGATAAATGCGCATTAAAAAGGGAGGCCTTAGCCTCCCTTTATCAATCAATTCAGCCTGACTCAGACATCCACACCTGCTTTGGGGATCTAGATCTGGCCTTTCTCATAAAGGGCTGAGTAATAGTTGATATCACGTTGCTTGATTTTGCTGGCATTACCGGCACACCAGAACTGTTGATAGCGATCTAGGCATACCTGCTTCATGTATTTGCGAGCTGGTTTGTTGAAGTGGCGTGGATCGAAGTTGGCAGGATCAGCGACAGCAGCTTCACGCACAGCGGCGGTAAAAGCTAGGCGGTTGTCGGTGTCGATATTCACTTTGCGCACACCATTGCGGATTCCTTCTTGGATTTCTTCGACGGGAACTCCGTAGGTTTCGGGAATGGCGCCTCCATATTTATTGATCATTTCCAGCCATTCTTGGGGAACCGAGGAAGAGCCGTGCATCACAAGATGAGTGTTAGGGATGGCCTTATGGATTTCGGCAATTCGGCTGATTGCTAACACTTCACCAGTGGGTTTGCGGGTGAACTTATATGCACCGTGGCTGGTACCAATTGCGATTGCCAGCGCATCTACCTTGGTTTTGGCAACAAAGTCGGCAGCTTCAGCTGGATCGGTAAGCAATTGGCTGTGGTCAAGCTTGCCCTCGAAACCATGGCCGTCTTCGGCTTCACCCATACCTGTTTCTAGAGAACCCAAACAGCCCAGTTCTCCTTCTACGCTCACGCCGATGGCATGGGCTACTCCTACGACTTCTTTTGTGACTTCAACGTTGTATTCGTAGCTGGCTGGGGTCTTGGCATCAGCTTCAAGAGATCCATCCATCATTACTGAAGTGAACCCGTTGGCAGCGGCACCGAAACAGGTCGACGGGCTGTTCCCGTGATCTTGGTGCATCACGACCGGGATGTCTGGATAGGTTTCAACAGCAGCGATGATTAGGTGACGCAGGAAGATCTCACCTGCATAACTGCGTGCACCACGGGAGGCCTGCAGAATCACAGGGCTATCGGTCTCGTCGGCCGCTTCCATGATGGCCTGCACCTGCTCGAGGTTGTTAACGTTGAATGCAGGTATGCCATAGCCGTTTTCGGCGGCATGGTCTAGCAGAAGCCTTAGCGGAACGAGGGCCATCGAGATCTCCGAAGTGTCAGTAAGGCCCAGTTCTCAACTAAGAGTTCTGAGCAGCAGCCCCGGACTTTATAAGACGACGGTAAGAAATGTCACCTACCCCTATGCGTCTCAGTTGTTTTTAGATTGTCGATTGGATAGTTAGTCGTTGACCTGATGCTGCGGAATCTCTCAACTTGTCGCAAACTTGTTGGCTAGCCCATCCTTCCGCAAGACCTGGCACCATCGGGTGGCCACTGCGGATACTTTCTGCCCACCAGCCCTGAAGCTTTGCAACCGGTGCGATGCGACCATCAATCCAAGTATTCGGGAATATCAGATCAGCATCAGCACTGATATTTTTCAGTGGTTCCCCGGCAGCAGCGGCCCAGAGATTAAAGCCATGCACATAGTCTTTCTGGTTGTCGCTGCCGAGCACGATGCTGCCTTTGCTGCCATAGATTTCCAGCCAGCATCCTCTCCCCTGGAGGGCAACCGCTGACAGGCTCACCTGCGCCGGCAAGTCAGATCCCTGAGCTGTATCCAGCTTCAATTGCGCAAGAGCGACGTCTTCACTACTCACTTCAATCGACTCTCCGCTCTTTGGATCAGGTCGTTTTCGGATTGAGGTGGATAGAAGTCCATTAACACTGCTTGTTGGTCCGCACAACCAATGCAATATGTCGAAGGCATGAGTGCCAAGGGCACCAATCACACCACCACCTGCCTCGGCTTGGGAATACCAGTTCCAGGGTCTTGATGCATTGGCTCGACTACTCATTAACCAGTCAAGTTTTACCAGCCATGGGGTGCCTACGGCACCTTTGGCCAGCAGCCGCTGGGCTTGCATGAATAAAGGAACTGCACGGTATTCAAAGTCAACTGCAACGCTCAGGCGGCTTCCAATGGCAAGTCTTTGTAGTGCTGCGACTTGATCAGCATGCAGTGCAACTGGTTTCTCTAACAGCAAATGTTTGCCCGCTGTTAGAGCCTCTCGGGCCAATTCAAAGCGTGGGCCTGGCGGGGTTGCCAGGATTATGGCTTCTACCTTTTGGTCAGCCAAAAGAGCCGACCATTCGTTGTAACCAGTTAGATCATGCTCCTGGCAGGCTTTGTGCAGTCGTTCGCTATTGGGATGCCATAGGGCAACAGGCATTAGCTCTGGGTTGGCTTTTAAGGCCGGGAGATGTACTGCTTCGCCGAAACCGAGGCCGGCGATAGCAACTCCTATAGGGGATTGGTTTTTGCTCATGGTTGATATTTAGGCAACCTCTGCAGTGCACACTTCATCGATCAGAGCATCTATCAAACCATCACCATCAGCAGATTTCCATTCGGCCCGAAAACGTGGCAGCCCATTCACTGAAGTATCCCTAAAGAGTTTTTGATCGCAATCAATATGCATTAGGTAAAGGCTGCCTTTCTTTGGTTTTTCGTCTTCATCGTTTGCCGCTGGAGAGAAACGACTCAACACACTGAGGTTCCCAGCTTTGTCGTAGTGAAGGCTTCCTAAATCCCACCATTGCTGTCCAGCTTCAGTTGCCGGCACTTCTTTCCACTCCACTGGGCCTGCGATTGCAATTTCAGCTCCGAAAAGGCAGCAGGGAATAAAAAGGCTGAGCAGCATTAGCAGCAAAACTCGACTCAGCCATTGGCTGCATATGAGTGGAAATTTGTTCATCTACCAGCAGCTTTCTTCGCTTTGCAGCCATGTAGGCGCAATAGTGATGCAAGCGTTGTACGTAATCGGGTACGGGGCACGATCGTGTCCACGAATCCATGCTCTTTGAGATATTCGGCTGTTTGGAAATTCTCGGGAAGTTTTTCACGCAGAGTTTGTTCAATTACACGGCGTCCAGCGAAGCCGATCAATGCTTTTGGTTCTGCCAGAATCAGATCACCAAGCATGGCGAAACTGGCTGTCACGCCACCAGTGGTTGGATGCGTGAGTAGTGGCATATAGAGCAGCTCAGCTTCTCGATGTCTTTCTAGAGCTCCAGAAATTTTTGCCATTTGCATCAGGCTCAGCATGCCTTCCTGCATTCGAGCTCCGCCTGAGGCACAAATGATCAACAGGGGCAAACGATCAGCTGTAGCGCGCTCTATCAGTCGAGTGATCTTTTCACCAACCACTGATCCCATGGAGCCTCCCATGAAGCGAAAATCCATCACGGCAAGGGCCATCGGCATCATTTCTACCTGGCATAGGCCTGTTACCACCCCATCCTTCATTCCTGTAGAAGCTTGGCTTTCTCTAAGTCGATCGGCATAGGCACGGCGATCTTTGAAGCCGAGTGGATCGGTAGGGCTCAGGTCTTTATTAATTGGTTTGAAACTACCAGGATCTGTAATCAGGGCGATTCGTTCTTGACTGTCGATGCGGTGGTGATGGCCACAGTTATTGCAAACACTGGCGTTGGCTTGTAGATCCTTGCGGTAAACAACCTGGCTGCATTCAGGGCACTTTCCCCACAGTCCGTCGCTTTCTTCTGTTTCCTGATTTACTTTGCCAACGAATTGGCCTTTGCGACGATCAGCAAACCAGTCGAAAAGCGACACGGGTCATAGCAGCGTTCAGTCCATTAAAGCCCCATTAGGTTCCGAATCAGGATCTGCCACTGATACCACCACCAATCTGGGCCGCATAGCCAAACCCCCCAGATCCCAATAGCAATGAATGGCCCGAAGGGAAAAGGTTGGCGCCATTTAAGTCGACCTGAGGCAAAAGAAATTACGCCAAATAAAGCACCAGATACATTTGCAATCGCCAGAGCCATTGCAATCCCTTTAAGACCAAGCCAAGCCCCACCCATCGCTGCGAGTTTGGCGTCGCCTGTTCCAAGACCTTTTAAAGGTTTGATCTGGCAACGCGCGGTCCAATTGATGATTCGAATAATTACTTGCCAAAATGTGGCGAACAGCTCCAGAGCTAGTAATGCAAAAGCAGCAGCTAGCAGGTGGTTCAGCAACAAGGTCGAACCTTGCTGCCAACCGAGCAATAGTGCTGCTGCCACCGTTGCGCTGATACCAAGCAATAGGCCTAACCGGCAGAATGGTTCTGGCAGCCTCATGTGCTCAAGGTCGATTAGCACTAGTGGTAAAAGCACACTTACAAGTGCTGCTCCGGCCCAAAGGTTGAACCATGAAGGCACAAGGCCCATGCTGGTGGGAGCTGCCAGAGCAGCCGAGACCCAAAGCCCGGCGCATAGAGCCTCAACTGCTGGATAACGCACTGGGATGGATGCTTTGCAATCACGGCATCGACCACCTAGTTGAAGCCATGCCACCACTGGCAGATTGTCGTACCAGCGCACATCACTGCCGCAACATGGGCAATGACTACCTGGCCAGATCAAAGATTCCTTTCTGGGAAAACGCCAGGCCACTACATTTATAAAGCTGCCAATGCATGCTCCGATGATCGCTAGAGAGATCAGTTGCATTGTCTAGATCAATCTATGCCAGGGTTTCTTTTATTAACTTGGCGAACCCGGGTAGGGCGCGTGCGCAGTAGTTCTAGTTTTAGGTAGTGCTCATTAGGTAGCAGAGCAGGAATGTCAAAGACCACATGCCCTTGATTATTGTTTTCATTGAGTACAACGCCACTTGGTTCAGGGCCGCTGATGGTAGTAGAGAGATAATTGAAATAAATTTTCCGAGCTTTCTCGATTACTTTTCGGCTGTTGAGTCGATCCCATCGCACTCCCTCTGCTGATCTAGCGGGGGCTCTTGCAATTACAAATGAAAGTGGAGAAGCAGTAATGGGACTAACTGATTGCTCAGGTAATCCCATTATAGTTGTTATTGAGAGTTGTATGTGATTTTGTTTTGTTTAGGAAAGATTGTGTTTCTCTTCGATCAGGCGATGAATGATTGGAGCCAGAATCAATTCCATCGCAAAACTCATTTTGCCGCCATTTACAACGATGCTTGTTGGACTTGACATGAATGAGTCGTTGATCATGTTTAGTAGGTATCCGAAATCAATACCCCATTTTTCGCGAGCACCTTTACGGAAGTGAATGATTACAAAGCTTTCATCAGGGGTGGGAATGTTCCTGCAAATGAATGGATTGGAGGTATCTACTGTGGGCACTCTCTGGAAGTTAATGTCAGTGCGACTGAATTGTGGGCAGATGTGGTTGATGTAATCCGGCATGCGGCGCAGGATTGTGTCCACAATCGCTTCCGCGGAATAGCCGCGTTCTGCATTGTCGCGGTGGATCTTTTGAATCCACTCAAGGTTTGTGATCGGGACTACACCCACCAGTAGATCGGCGAAAGTAGCCACGTCATAGTTGTCACCTACGACGCCACCGTGGAGCCCTTCGTAGAAGAGCACATCAGTACCGGTTGGGATCTCTTCCCAGGGTGTGAACTGACCAGGCTCAAGTTTGGTCCCTAGGCGGCTGTTATGTTCTGCAGCTTCTTCCGGGCTGTGGAGGTAGTAACGCTTCTGGCCACCACCGGTTTGAGCATAGGTGCGGAAAAGCTCTTCGAGTTTGTCGAATAGGTTCGCTTCTGGACCGAAGTGAGAGAAGTTTTCACCTTTAGATAAGGCATCAGCCATGGCTTCTTTCATAGCTAAGCGCTCGAAGCGGTGATAGCTATCTCCCTCCACTACAGCAGGGGTGATCTTTTCGCGGGCAAAGATGTGCTCGAAGGCCCGTTTTACGGTGCTGGTTCCGGCTCCAGAGGAACCTGTAACGGAGACAACCGGGTGACGCTTCGACATCTACGCAGGCAGGACAGGCCTTGAGATTTTGGCAGGTCGCCTGGCGATTTAGTGATATTGGCAACAACGACTTTTGCTTGAGCTGGTTTTAGATCCCTTACATAGCTTGTGATAACTGCTCGCCCATCGCCTCGCATCCCAGTTGGGTACAGCCCTCACCGGCCAGGTCGCCGGTGCGGAATCCTGCTGTTAGCACTCGATCTACAGATCGTTCAAGTGCAGCAGCAGCATCAGCTTCCTTTAGGCCGATTCTCAGCATCATTGCTGCTGAAAGCACCATTGCCATTGGATTGGCCATGTCTTGGCCAGCGATGTCTGGTGCGGAGCCATGTACCGGTTCGAATAGACCAGGCCCCTCGTTGCCGAGAGAGGCGGAGGGAAGCATGCCAATTGAGCCTGTAAGCATGGCGGCTTCGTCGCTGAGGATGTCTCCAAATAGGTTGCCAGTGAGCAGCACATCGAATTGGCTTGGGTTGCGAACCAATTGCATGGCGGCATTGTCCACATACATGTGGCTGACTTCTACATCCGCATAGTTTTCAGCTAGAGCATCAACTCGATCACGCCAGAGCTGACTCACATCAAGCACATTGGCCTTGTCAACCGAACAAAGTTTTCCGTTGCGATTGCCAGCCAGCTCGAAAGCGACCTTCGCGATGCGATCCACTTCGCTTTTGGAGTAGGTCATTGTGTTGAAGGCACGCTCATCGCCATTGGCTTCAATCCGACCTTTTGGTTGGCCGAAATAGATGCCGCCAGTTAGCTCCCGCACAACGATTAGATCTACTCCTTCTATTACCTTTGCTTTTAGGCTGCTGGCATCGATTAGGGCCGGCAGGATCCTTACTGGTCTCAGGTTTGCGAACAGCTCTAGGCCAGCGCGTAAGCCAAGTAGACCTGTCTCTGGCCGTTCTTCCCTAGGCAATGCATCAAAGCGGGGGCTACCGATCGCAGCCAGTAGTACTCCATCACTGGCGCGACATGCTTTCAGAGTGCTCTCAGGTAGTGCAGAACCACAGGCGTCTATTGCTGCTCCACCGAAGGGGTGTTCTTCAAAATTCAGTTGGAAACCGTGTTGTTTAGATACCTGATCAAGTAATCGTCTTGTCACTGTTGTTATTTCAGGTCCGATACCATCACCGGGCAGCAAAATGATGCGGTGTTGGCGCATGGTTTACTCCAAAGTTGCTTTGGCCGTCTTTGAGGTTACTTAGATGTCTCTTGGTTGAGTTTTCTCAAGGTTTTTGCCATTTCCGGCAGCTTGCTAAATGCGGCGGAACATCGCAACCAGAGGCGATTTGGAATAGCGGGATAGCCGCTTACGACTGCTTCTGCTTCAACTTCACCATGAATGCCGCTCTTGGAACTAGCAATTGCGCGGTCGCCGATCACTGCTCTATTGGCTACTCCAACCTGACCGGCCAGGATCACGCCATCACCGAGGAGAGCACCACCAGCAATACCAACTTGTGAGGCCAGTGCACAATTCTTGCCAGTGATCACACCATGGCCAATTTGTACAAGGTTGTCGATTTTGGTGCCTGCACCGATGCGGGTTTCACCTACAGATGGACGGTCGATTGTTGATCCGCAGCCCACTTCTACATCTTCTTCAAGAACTACAAGACCGGTTTGAGGCATCTTGCGCCATCCGTTTGCAGTAGGTACGAAGCCAAAACCTTCTGATCCCACAACCGCATTCGAATGCACAACACAGTGGGAACCAAGTCTGCACCCAGGATGAAGCACGGCATTTGCATGCAGTTCATTAGCTTCCCCAATCACAACATCTTCGTAAATCACAACTCCTGGATGGATCACGCTTTGGGCACCGATTCGGCTGCCATCTCCAACAAACACATGAGCACCGATCGAGACACCTTCGCCTAGATCAACTTGATCTCCGATTACGGCTGTGGTGTGAATACCCGTTTTGGGTCTTGAGCGTGGATGTAAATGTTCTAAGGCTTCGGCGAATGCCAGGCGGGGGTCTTGCAAGATTGCCCAAGCAAGCCCTCTTTGCTCAGCAAGTGCTCTTAGTTCATCTTGGGGGGGAAGTAATACAGCGCCAACATTGCTGTGGCTCAGTTCTGCCGTTAGGGAATTGCCCTTTTCCAGGAAGCTGAACTGATCAGCCTCGGCTTGCTCGAGGGACGCGCCGCCACGTAGTTCTGGGTCGCCAGCCAAGTGGTGATGTTGCAGCCCAGCGTTCCCTTGCTCGAGGGCGGCGATTAACTGGCTGAAGCGCATATCAAAAAATACTTTTTGGCGGATCGTAGGCGTGTTGAGTTCTTGTTGTTTGCTTAAGTCACTCGTTGCAGAGAACTAGCACGTCTCGATGCACCACTACAGGGGAACGATTACTGCTCATCGGTGTCTCAATAGCATCGATAAGCTCTTTGCTACTGAAGGAACTTAAACCTCGGGCTAGTTCGTTGCCTTCGTGATTAACCAGTCTCACCGCTTGGTTGGCTTCAAAGCTCCCTTCTACTGCTCTTATGCCAACTAACAACAGTGAGGCGCCACGGTGTTCAAGGGCATCGCAGGCACCTTGATCAAGCTGAAGGGTTCCCAGGGGCTTGAGGGCATGAGCTAGCCAGCTTTTGCGATTACCAAGAGGTTGGGGATGTGGATGAAACACTGTTCCACTACGGACTCCCTTTAACAACCCATCGAGTACTTGAGGTTTTCTGCCATCAGCTAAATGCACTGTGATGCCGCTTGCTGTGGCAATACGTGCTGCAGCAAGTTTTGTGCTCATTCCCCCCGTTCCCCAGCGCCCTCCTTCCCCGGCTGCATCTTCTAGCGCTGTTATTTCTCTTGGATGGTAAATATCTGAGATTGGTTCAGCAGTGGCATTAAAGCGGGGGTCTGAGGAATAAAGCTGATCCACATCAGTGAGCATGATCAGTTGATCTGCATCAATAGCAGTTGCCACTAGTGCCGAAAGTGTGTCGTTGTCGCCGTATCGCAATTCCTCTGGAGAGAGGGTGTCATTTTCATTGACCACTGGCAGCACTCCCCAGTCAATTAGCTGTCGCAGAGTGCTAGATGCATTGCGGTAGCGGTGTCGAGAGCCAAAGTCGGAGCGTGTTAGCAATACCTGAGCCACGGCAATGCCTCGTCGGCCCATGGCAGCTTCGTAGAGAGCCATTAGTTGCCCTTGGCCGATAGCCGCTGCCGCCTGCAAAGAAACTACGTCTACAGGGCGCTGTTTTAGCCCTAATCGTCTGCAGCCCAGGCCCACAGCGCCACTGGTTACCAGCACAACACGATCGCCTCGGTTGATGCTCTCGCAAAGGCAGGCGCTGTAATTCTCAATTACTTCAGCTGTGGAATTTTGCTCATTGCCTCTCAGCAGACTTGTTCCAACCTTGACTACCCATAGGCTCATGTTTGCTGGGCCCCCAGCCAATTTGCGAGTTTTTGCTCTAACTGCTGAACCCTGTCGTTTTTACAGGGTGAGCCATCAGCAGATAGTGGTCGAACTAAAACTGTGTAGAGACCAAGACGATTGCCGGCAAGCACATCGGTGAAGATTCGATCACCCACTATCGCTATTTCTGCAGGTTGGAATCGCAGCTGTTTCATTACCTTTCGTAGCCGCTCCCTGCGAGGTTTGGCTGCACTGCAGGTAAAGGTGAGCTCAAGTTGTTTTGCTACCGCACCGATTCGTTTTCGAGAAGGGTTGTTGCTGAATAGGTGAAGTGACAGATGGTGTTGGGCTTCCTTTACCCAGGCGGTAACAGATGCTGGTAGTTCGATATCACGCCCAGGTAATAAGGTGCGATCAACATCTAGTACAAGGGCCTGCATGCCCTGATCCAGCAAGTGCTGGATTGGAAGATGGGGCAACGTTAAGCCGGGATCCCAGTTGGGCTGAAGCCAGTG
Source organism: Prochlorococcaceae cyanobacterium ETNP18_MAG_14 (assembly GCA_030741055.1). Taxonomy (GTDB): domain Bacteria; phylum Cyanobacteriota; class Cyanobacteriia; order PCC-6307; family Cyanobiaceae; genus Prochlorococcus. The sequence continues at coordinate 19,854 of JASLWC010000013.1, forward strand.
CTGGGTCATTAGATCTAGAGCTCCCTATCTTCGAGTTCGACTTCTATGAGCGGCTGAATTCTGTCGAACTCTTCTCCTTCTACCAGCTTGGCTTGTCCATCAATCATGCACGCCACGACGAAGAATGGATCAAGAGGTATGTACAGGCCGTATTCCTGCTCTTGAACCATAAAACTAACCAGAAGTTCAAATGTTTCTGATTCGTCGTTGGTTTCCTCCTCTTCCAGTTCCTCCAGATCGGGTTCGTCTAGTTCACCATTCACAGTGAGAGTGACGGCTGAGCGTATAAGAGTGAGGTCGTGTTCTTGCAAAACGACATCAGCCACCGAAAGTATCGGTTCGCTGCTGGCAATGGTTTCGATCAGTTCAGGATCGTTGCCTTCAATGAGACGAAACAGAGAGACGGGTGTATCGACAGGAGTGAGTAGGGCGTAGTCCTTGTCATCAAGGGGAATGAGTTGCTCGAGAAAACAAAGCAGGTCACGTCCATTTTTATCTTTTACGAGGACAGTTGGTACCTCGCCATTGATGTTTGGACCAGGGGCAGTCATTGCAGCAGAGGTTGATTTGCTCAGGATCCACTATTGCTGTTCACCTTGCTCAGCTTAGGGGCCGCCATGTTGACCGGTTTTAGCTCGGGGCCTTCTCTCAACCATTGTTCGAGTAGTAATGCAGCAGCAGCACTATCTAGCTGGCCGCTGCGATCTCCTTGCAGATTGTGGCGTTCAGCTGCAGTCCAGCTGCTGCTGTGTTCATTTACCCAGGCCAGGGGTAAATGAAGAGCCTTCGCGATGCGATAGCCGTAACGTTCACAGTGGAGTGCTTGGTTTGTGGGCATGCCTTTGCAATCAAGCGGTAGACCAACCACTAGACCTTCCACGTTGCGGCTTTTGCAGTGCTCTTGAAGCTTTTTCAGGTCTTGATTGAAATCCACTCGATGTAGAGCTGGTAGGGGACTTACCGTGATGCCAAGCGCATCGCAGCCCGCTAGACCGATGCGTTTTTTGCCTACGTCCAGACTGAGGATGGATCTGGGACTGGGTTGTGTTGCTTTCATTGGTATCTGCCAAGGCTTGGAGTAGGCAGTGGTGGTCGCTGTGGTTGCAGTCGCCCCAGTATTGATTGCAGTGGCCGTGTGCCAGGAAGCAGCTTGTTGCTTACCTGGCGACGCCAAAGGCTGCGACCAAGCAGTAGCTCTTCTTCAGTGCGTTGCCATTTGAACCGCTCGAGCAGATTATTGAGCGACTCGTCTTCGCTGGGGGTTATCAGTCGCAGCTTTTTGGACGAGCTCATAACGTCTGCCAGAACTTTGGCAAGGGCTTCAGTTAGTCGAGGGTCCCAACTGACGTCACGTATTAGCTCTAGAACAGTCTCTGAACCTGATCCAGGGTGGCTTACAAGGGCTGCAATTGCAGTACCTGTTGTGCCGCCCTGGGCGAGGAGTACACCACTTCCTGTTTGATTTTGGTCTAGGAGGTCTATCCATTGTCGATCGACGATTTGACGGAGATGGCCCGAGGCTCCAGCTTTCTCTAGTGGCCAGAGCAAGACTGCTGTTTTTCGATTTATTTTTTGCCAACTAAGGTCAATAGACAGCTCAGGTGTGGATTCGGCTGTCAGAGATGGTGGAGTCCAGCATTGGAAAAGCTTGAGAGGCTGAAAACCAAGCTCTCGGGTTATGGCAAGTTGATCAGCGTCATTGGCGGGGCAGCGCAATACCCAGCTCTGAGCACGCTTATTGCCATTTTGGATTGCACATTTCAATAAGTCATGGCCCACGCATTGCTGACTGATGTGTCGGGGTTTAGTAAGAAGTTCCGGCAAGTTCACTGACCAGCAGGTGCCACGGCGGTTATATGGCCTAATCACTACAAGGCCAACGAGGGTTTTTTGCTCGAGTGCGACTAGGCAGCTTGGTTGTCTTGACGGCAGCAGGCTGGGGAGTTGTTGTTCAGCAGTAGCAAGCCAGCCACGCCAAAGCATGCTCTCTAGCCAGTGAATGCGTCCTGGGTGTTCACTGGAATTGAGCAGGGCTAAGTGGTTCGCTCTTAACGACTCCACGCGAAGGGGGCTATTGGATGTCTCGATCAAGTCTTGATCACCAGCCTTCGATTAAATCTTATCTAGCTTGATAGTGCATTTCAGTCTGGTCAATTGGGTCGCACTATTACCAGTGGTGTGCGCTCATTGGCATTACCGGCAGGATTTGGACGCAGACCCTTCTTGAGCAGGGCTTCATCGCAATCCTGGCTGGAGGCCAGCACCTTTACCCGGCCGAGATCATTTACATCGACGATGGCCACACTCACTCCCAGTTCAGCGGCAGCTTGTTCGCAGAGCTTTGTTGCAGCGAGCGGTCCCAGCACGATCGTTTGGTCATATGGAGGTGTTGTGCCAGTGATGTCATCGATGAGGCGTGCTTGTTCGCCGGCGAGTCGGTAAAAGCCACCTTTGAAACCGACTATTTTCAGTGTTAGCCCAACAATCCAGGCAATCAGCACTCGAGTTGGCCCCACCAGGTCTATCAAGGTCTGCAGGCCACAGGCTGTTGCCAGACTGCTGGTGGGATGGAAGGCCCGGCATAGGAGTCGTGCCAGCGAACCAGTCTCCACTGTGCTTGGGTGGTGATAGCGCCCCTGCATCACCGCCACCGGTGTTTCCCCGATAGTGAGTACATCTCCAGGTTTTAGATGCGCTTTGGCGTAGTGCCGCAAAACTTCAACGGTGTCATCAAGCGTGCCCAGTAAGTGGGTTTTTAGTGGCAATACCTCACAACCATCACCAGATTTGAAGTGGGCCTCAGAGGGGCTAAGCGCTTCAGGTTTAGCTAATGGCACCAGGACACCCTGACGACGTTGCAGTCGACCAAAAGGGCCGTAGTTCACCCAGTGAACGTCCACCCAAATGCTATCTGCAGTGGTCTTTAGATAGCTGCTGTTGCTGCTTAGTAGTTGCATGTTTACCTGCAGCCTCGTGCTCTTGTGGCCTTTGACTATGTATGCCGTCCAGTAGCCATCTTTGCGAGTGCTTTCATCAGGGTGATGCGGGGTGATCTTTGTGCACAAGTTCAGTGGGCTTAGATCTGATTTGCCAAGTAATACAGGGTTTATATGCAGCTCAGGAACCATTACTTCCATTCGGGAGTGGGGGTTGCTGATTTCCAGCCAGAGCTCAACATTCAGACCAGAGTCGCTTTGCTTGACCTCGTAATCGATAGCCTTCAGTTTTAGAGGTGAAGCGGGCCTTAGACGATGCCTCAGTTCGAGCCAGGCAACCCCTAGCCCCATCAGTAGGAGCAGCTCAATTAGGCAGGACATTTAGAGCAGCCGGCCTCTGGACCGGGGAACATGGCGCGCAGCGTAAGGCGTGGTTGTCGGTGATACCAGCGTTTTAGCGGCTCATTCTTTCACCATGAAGCTGTTGTACTCGTTGAAGCTGTCCATTTTGAGCGCTTCAGATGGTTTGCTGATACCTGTCGCGGCACTGATTACATCGTTGATTTCATCGAGTGAAACTTGGCCCTCCTGATCGAGCTGGATATTGCCTTCACCATCTATTACCACCACTTGGGGTATGTGGCCATGCCAGTAATAAGAAGCCTCTCGGGGATTGTCGCTTATTCGCCCTTGAAGTTCGTCTGTGGTGTTGAGGATTAGATCTATGGAATTGCCCCAGATCAATTGAATCGCAGACACTATTGGCGAATAGGCCTTGCTGACGGCGCTGTCATCGAGATAGAAGACGATCACGCTTGTGCGCTTTTGTCTAAGGGCTTCGGAGAGGCTTAGCCCTTGTCCATAACCCAATGAACCGTTACCTGCATAGATCGGAAAGATGTTGCCGTCGTAGCTGTCGTCATCGCGGATGGCATGGGCTGGTGCCACCATCAGAAGAATGATCAGACCCAAGCTCAGTAGTGGTTTGAGCAGATGGGTCATGGGTAGTTTGCGGATTGGATCAATGCTTGTTTTGGGAGGTTAACGGAATCGCTGCTGTAAGGATTAGCCACCTCTAAGGCTGCGACCCATTCCCTGTGCGATGCCACGACCCACTAGACCGATAGCACGGCCTAATACTTGAGTAAGCACTACCACCATGAGGTCGCCGAAGCGTTTAATCAGTGCCTGCATTGAGGGTGCCAGAGCATCGCGGGCTTCGAGCAAAAGAGCTACTTGTTTCTGCAACCAACCGAGTTGGCTCAGTTCCTCATCGCGAGGTTCGGTGAGAAGCAATGGCTCGATGCTGCCGTTTCGCAGCCTGTATAGGAGTCGTTTGCTTTCGTAGAGCTGGATTGGTCGCTGTATCAAGTCTTGCCAACGCGATTGACTATTTAATTGATTACGCACTCGTTCAAGTTCTCTTGTAGAGATCAAATGCTGGTTAAGCAAGAATCTGCGTAGTTCTGGCCATTCCCCGCTGGCCTCGAGGACTTCGGCGCTGATCAATTCAGCGGTTCTTACCAACCAGTTGCTCACGAGTGTTTCTAGTTCCAGCAGGGCACGGGGTGCATCGGCCGGCAGTAGCTGACCTTCTACAAGGACTGGTCTATCGAGAATCAAAGGCGAAAGCATGCGTTGGGGATCGGGTAGATCTTGATCTCTGCCTTGCAGGTCGATAGTGGCAAGCAGATGCTCTGCTACTAGCGTTAGCTCACCGTTTCTAGGCATTCTTACGTAATTACCTGCCATGGTTCGTAGGGCTTGTTCGCGCAGTTCAGATTCGAGCGCTAGCCAGCAGTCAATTAGTGGTGGATCAGAGCTGTTTACTTGGCGTAGCTTTTGCAGTACTTCATCCAATTGGTTCAAAAGCGATAGCAGTAGATCACGGCGCCTTTGAGGATGGAGGCCTTCAATTGCCAGGAGGTTGCCAGTTGCATTTGTTAGGCCACCTTCGACGGCATCGCTAAGCCGCTGGCGAATAGCACTCCATACAGCTACGGCGTTCCTTTCTCGAAGGCAGATCATTGTTCCAGCGCCTTCTGCTGAGATCCGTCCCGAGATATCGAGACCTATGTTTGCTGCAGTGGCTGGATATTGCTCAGGGATAGCTCTATCAATACCCATTTGTAGCGGTCCCCACATCCAGAACAACAGACCCCTTGCACTGCGGAGTTCCCTCTGCCGTCCTTCCATCAGCAGACGCAGTAGCTCATGTTGAGGTGGTGGATTAAGCAGTCTCTCGATCAATCTCAGGTCGTTATCGATCTGTTGTAGACCACTCACTAACAACCACTGACCAAACCCCATGGTGAATTGGGGGGCATTGCCTTGGGAGGTATGAGCTGTATTCAAGTTCACAACTCTGCCCCCTCCACAAAGGGTTGTGATGGCCTCCCGCAATGTGACCAGATCGGGGTCTTGAAGCAGACCGGGACAATCGAGGCTTAACAACTCGTTGGCATTGAGCTGAAGCTGAGCAGGAAGCAGCAGCATCACGGGTGCAGGTTGCCAATTCTCTTGAAGTCGCTTGAGCTCAAGTTGCAACGTACCTACAGATTCGAGACTTTCCAGAGACCAAATCACTAGGGCTGGATGACGCCTCAGCTGGTCACTTCTAAGCATCACCTCAAGATTGGGATCTGCATTAGTGAGCTGAAGCGCTAAGGATTCACCGAGTAGATCGGGGGCTAGCAGCAGGATCTGAGTTGATGTGCTGTCCGCCAAATTCACCAATGCATCAGACTTATGCGCTCAAGGTAACGAGCGATAGGGGAATCCTCCAGTCCAGTGCGCTATTGATGTTTTTCGTCGTTGTTATTGCTTGTTGGTCGACCGCTTAACTGAAGTGTGTATGACTTAATGCAATAGCCGGTGTTGGCCTCAATCTGGCAGAGCAGATCCTCAGGCAGTTCTACGTCAAGGTCTGTAATCACGCCAGTTTCCAGGCAGGTTAGGTGGCTGTGTGGATCGCTTCGGTAGCTGTAGAGGCGTCCGTTTGCGCGGTCGAGACATTCGATGATGCCTGCTGATTGAAGTGCTTCCAAGTTTTGATAGACGGAAGTATGACCAATGACTCGCCCATAGGCGTTGAGCTTTTGAAAGATATCGCGTGCACTGAGATGAGTGGCTTCGGACCAGAGAAGATTCAGCACCATGCGTCTTTGACGGCTTAAACGCATGCCAAGCCTTCGGCAATGATCGAAAGCTTCTTGCACCCCATTGCTATCGCTTTCACCACTAGAGCCGCTGAACTTGGGAGCGGTTTGCGTCACGACTGAAGTGGCATTGACTTTGAATTTACGGCTCCAGCAAGGTCGACCAACACAACGAGGGGCTCATGCCAAAAGTGTTTCGTTACTTGGTGGGTCTTGAAGTCGCCTATCGCTCATGGCTTGCGTTGCTTCGCGTAGATCCACTGCGCCGTCGTACAAAGCTCTCCCCACGATCACACCCGTTACGCCATAAGGTTCAAGTGCCAAGAGGCTGAGAAGATCGGCCATGCAACCCACTCCTCCAGATGCGATCACAGGAACGCTGCTGGAGTTTGCCATCGCGCGCAGTGCCTCTAGGTTCGGGCCTGCCAGGGTTCCGTCTGTTGCAATATCTGTGCTGATGATTGCTGCGATGCCGGCTTGATTGAAATCAATCGCTAAGTCTGTGGCAGATATCTCGCTTTGGCTTGTCCAGCCTCGTGTTGCCACTTTGCCATTGTTGGCATCGATGCCGACGACAATTCGACCAGGATTGTTTTGCGCCAGTTGCTTCACAAGTTGTGGCTGTTCGATTGCAACGGTGCCGAGGATTACTCGTTCAAGGCCAAAGGCGAGTAGTTCTTCAGCTCTTTGAAGCGTGCGCACGCCACCACCTAACTGCACAGGAATATTGAGAGCAGAAATGATTGCCCTAACGCTTGAATCGTTCACCGGTTGTCCGGATTTGGCGCCATCTAGATCCACCAGATGCAGGCGAGTGGCCCCCTGTTGCTGCCAGTCAAGGGCCTGAGCCACAGGGTCTTCATTGAAGTGAGTCACCTTTTCGTAGTCCCCCTGGTGCAGTCGTACGCAACTGCCGTTCAGTAGGTCGATAGCTGGGATGATCTCCATGGATGGCAGAGAACGTTTGCTAAGGCGTCCATCCTGCAGGGTGAGGGGCCCTTTAGTAGCTGATTGAACGCGCTTGAATAGGCACGACTGCTTTTAGGCGCTTTGAAGATTTTGATAATGGGGGGAACCCGATTTGTCGGAAAGCCCTTGGTTGCTCGCCTTCAAGCTCAGGGTCATGCACTCACGTTGTTCACTCGTGGTCGCCATGCCGTCCCGAAGGATGTGGAGCACCTCAGGGGTGATCGCACTACTAGTGAGGGGCTGAGTTCACTTCGTGGCCGTAGCTTCGATGTGATTATCGATAGTTCTGGACGCAAACTTGAGGACAGTCAACGGGTTATTGCCAGCACTGGTGCACCTAAGCATCGCTTCCTTTACGTAAGTTCTGCCGGTATTTATTCCGCCTCTGAGAGTTGGCCCCTTAATGAGCAGAGCGCGATTGATCCAGATAGTCGTCATGCCGGCAAGGCACAGACTGAATCCTGGCTTCGCCAGCAAGGAATTCCCTTCACTAGTTTCCGGCCTACATATATCTATGGTCCTGGTAACTACAACCCGATCGAACGTTGGTTTTTCGATCGCATTGTTAACGATCGACCGATTCCGTTGCCAAGTGATGGCAGCACCATCACTCAGTTAGGTCATGTGGTTGATCTGGCTGAAGCCATGTCCCGTTCCCTAGAAGTAGAAGCAGCGACGAATCGCATTTACAACTGTTCCAACAAACTGGGCATAACTTTTAGAGGGCTGATTGCCGCGGCCGCAAAGGCCTGTGGCAAGGAGCCCAATGCGGTTGAGGTTCGTTCTTTTGATCCTTCGGGGCTGGATCCCAAGGCTCGCAAAGCTTTCCCATTACGGCTAAGTCATTTTTTCACTGATATCACCCGGGCAGAACGAGAATTGGCTTGGCAGCCCAGCTTTGATCTCGAGACTGGCTTGGCAGATAGCTATATCAACGATTACATAGTTAAGCCAACGGCCAAACCAGATTTCAGTGGGGATCTGGCTTTGATTGGGGTTTGATGTAGGCCATCGCTGAACTTAGCGCCAGGATTAAGGAAGGCCAGAACAGCCACCATCCCAGTTGTTGCATGTTTTGGCAGAAGGCGGAGCTTCCCCAGCTGGCTGGCCACAGCAGTAGCAACACGCTAAGAAATTGAAGGATTGTTTTCGCTTTACCTCCCCAAGAAGCGGGGCCTCCTAAGGAGGCTTGAGCACGCCATCCAGAAATCAGTAATTCTCTAGCTAGCAGCAGCCAGACAGACCAGGCAGGCAAGACACCAGTGCTAGCCAGCCAGATCATCGGTGCGGCTAGAAGAAGTTTGTCAGCGAGGGGATCAAGACGAGCTCCCCAGCTGCTGCCGCCTCCAGCTCGTCGCGCTAGCCAACCATCGATTGCATCGCTTAGTGCAGCTAGCAGCAATAGCAGCCAAGCCAGAGGGATCCATTCCATCTGCAGGGCCAGAATCAGCGGCAAGCCAGCTATTGCTCGTCCAATTGTTAGAGCATTAGCAAATTTCCTCAGTTTTGATTGAGCCCTGAGGTGGGATTGTGCGATCACAGGATCAGAATGGATGGAATTGCATGTGATTCATGGTGCACCAGCAGACGGTGAAAGATTTCATGTCAGAACCAGTGCTTAGTGTCATGCCTGCCACCTCTTTGCAGGATGCGGTTCAACTGCTCAACGATCACCACATCAGCGGCTTGCCTGTGGTCAACGATGAGGGGAAGCTTGTCGGGGAACTTAGTGAACAAGATCTGATGGTGCGCGAAAGCGGTGTTGATGCAGGACCTTATGTTTTGCTGCTCGATAGCGTTATTTATTTGCGCAACCCCCTCAACTGGGATAAGCAGGTTCATCAGGTACTGGGTACCAGCGTTAACGATCTAATGCGCAGCGAAACTCATAGCTGTAAGGAGACGTTGCCGTTAGCCAGGGCGGCTGCCTTGCTGCACGATCGCAGTACTCAAAGGCTATTTGTCATTGATGATCAGCGCAAACCAGTTGGGGTAATTACACGGGGTGACATTGTGCGGGCTCTGTCGAAGCAGGGTGAATAGTGCTTTTGATTTGTTTCAAGCTCACCACTTCAACTTTTTTTTAGAGGGATTTGAACCTGATTTGAATTTTTAAGTGCTGAAAAGCAACGATTCACAGGATCGTTAATTGATTAGCTCCGCATCAGATATTGATAGCGGTGGTGGTGGCAATACCGGTGGTGGTGGTGCACCGATAAGTGGTAGTGAGTTAGGCCCAGTGGTGGTTTGATCACTTGGGCCTCCATGAGTATTTACTGTTAGATCGATAGGTAGGGTCTCCCCTTCGCGTAGCAGTAGAGGCGGAGGCAGGTCAGGGGGCAGGGGCAGGGTATTACCGCTTCTTAGCGAAGTTTCTTCTTCGAGGTTCAAGGTTGACCCAGTCATCTCGGGCTGCTCAAGCAGAACAAGGGGATCTGATGTGATTGGCGGTTCCCGTAGGGGAGGTCGATAACTGTTGCGAGCTTGATAGGTGCTTTGGCTATCGCTGGCGGTGAAGGTGCCAGGTTTCGGAGCCCAGATCAATCTGGCAATAGGTTCCACACCTTTTTCTATTAATCGATTTAGTCCGGCCAGGGCACGGTCGAACAACCTTCCACCAAACCTTTGTCCGCAATCCACAGCACCATTGCAGTCGTCGGTTCCTTGCAGCTTGGGTGTTAAGGAGCTCATCAGATTGCCCTGGAGCGGAAAACGCCTTTCGCTCAACCTCAACATGTAGGGAACGTGTACAAAGCTGGTGGCCCCGCCACTTATCCAGTTGGCGTCTTCTTCTGTGAAACCTTTAGTACCAGGAATAATTAAGCGACTTTTGGAAGCATGGTCTGGCATGTAGGCAGCCACCAGACCACGGCTGCGGGCCATATCTTTGCTCTGTTCGAGGGTTAATCCGTCGCGGCTCATTAACACCTCTACCCGGCCATCCTGTCGGAGGCCCATGATCATCCTGATTCGGGGCAGGTAGTAGCGGATCCGCTGGCCCATGCTGATGCTGTAGGCACCTTTGTAGCTAGCAGGCGGTGCTTCTAGATCGTTGTAGATGCTGTGTAGACCACCGATAAAGGTGTCGTAATTGAAGGCACGTTCAGGTGTTAATTCTCCGTAGCTGAAATCCACGCTGCCGTTGTGACGAATGCCTAGATAGGCGCGTTGTATGGAGGCACTGCGGTTACGTCCACGCCAGACCCGTTGACCCAGTTTGATATCCCCAAGAGGAACGGTGACCTCATGGTTGTCATTGTCGACATGACGCTCGTACATGGGGCCTGAGAAATATGCCAGCGCGGCGGTGTCTTGGAATGCCTCTTGTTCTCTATCCCAGCCTTCAAGAAGGCCAAATTTCACATTGCGTGGATCGAAATCGAGGGCGTAGACGTTGTTATCGGGTAGATATCGAAATGGTGAATGAATCTCTCCGCTTGAATCAGCTGTTGCATCTTGAACAGGTCTTAAGCGTTGCGGTGTCTGCGGGGCTAGAGCCACAAGCCCTGCAAATACAGAGAGTGGCAGAGCTACTACCAGCAAGCGTTTGGAGAACAGCGATCTCTTTGGCTGAGGCCGCCGCCGCCGCCGCCTTGGCGGGGAGGTTGTGCTGCGAGTACGTTTCAACTGCGCAGCTTTTGCTTTTGTTCTAGCTGTTGCGGTTTGGGGCAAGGAAGTTAGGGTCGCCTTGACTAGCGGCAAATTCCGCTAAAGCTCACTGCAAATATGCCTTCTCGTCAACTCCCTAATCGAAGGGAATTTCTAACGATCAGTTTTTTGTTCAAAGCAGAAGCGGTTTTTGTGTTCAGTAATCCACGCTTGTTTAGAGCTAACATGTCTTCTTTCTTTTGTAGCAAAAGGGTTTTCAT
>JASLWC010000140.1 GCA_030741055.1 Prochlorococcaceae cyanobacterium ETNP18_MAG_14
CCTCTGACAAGCTGGAGCAAAAGGCCCGGCTCAAGTCGCTGCTCGAGGAACTCGACCTGACCCCCTTGGCCCGGAGCAAGGCGTACACTCTTAGCGGCGGCGAGAAGCGTCGGCTCGAGATCACCCGGGCTTTGGTGACCAGCCCGCGGATGCTGCTACTCGACGAGCCGTTCAGCGGGATTGACCCGATCGCGGTATACGAGGTGCAGAAGATTTTGCGCAAGCTCAAGGAGCGGCGGATGGGCATCCTTATCACCGACCACAATGTCCGCGAGACGCTCAAGCTTGTCGACCGCGCCTATATCATTCACAAGGGGGACGTTCGGTGCGAGGGCAAGGCGGAGTTTCTCGTAGACGATCCTGTCGCACGGGAAATCTATCTTGGCCCCGAGTTCAACTTATAGCATGGCGACGAAGAGAAAACCCACGCGCGAGAAGATCACGACCGAGCGATTCTTCAAGGAACAGGCTGAGCCGTTGGAAATGAGGCTGGTCGCCGGGGAGAACGGCT
>JASLWC010000014.1 GCA_030741055.1 Prochlorococcaceae cyanobacterium ETNP18_MAG_14
AGCAAGAAGGAAAACTGGGGCGCCTCGGAAACGTTCTATCAACTCGTGCGGGGCATGCTCAACAAGAGTCCTTCTGAGGAATCTGACCAGGAGCGAAGTCCTACTGCATGGAAAAGTCAGGGACGTCGCCCCAGGGTGAATCTCCTCGGACCAACTCTGCTTGGCTTTCGCTGCCGAGACGACATTCTCGAATTGGAGAAGCTACTAGATATCCACGGCATTGATGTGAATGTTGTTGCGCCACTAAAAGCATCGCCAGCCGACCTGATGCAGCTGCCAAATGCTGACCTGAATGTATGCCTTTACCCTGAAATCGCTGAATCAACATGCCTCTGGCTTGAGCGCAATTACGGCATGGCCTTCTCTAAGACCGTGCCGATAGGTGTAGGCGCAACGAAAGAATTTTTAGCAGAACTCCATCAGCTTTTAGAGATGCCTGCAGCCAAACCAGGCGAAGGTGCAGAACAGTTGAGACTGCCTTGGTATTCGCAATCGGTCGATTCCAACTACCTCACCGGCAAGCGCGTGTTCATTTTCGCCGATGGCACCCACGCACTTGCCGCAGCAAGAATTGCTGATCAGGAGCTGGGTTTCAAAGTTGTCGGTCTTGGCACCTACAGCCGTGAGATGGCAAGGCCGGTACGAGCTGCAGCAAAGGAACTAGGCCTTGAAGCCCTGATCAGCGATGACTACCTCGCCGTAGAAGCTGCCATGGCAGAGGCAGCACCTGAACTTGTACTTGGCACACAGATGGAGCGCCACAGTGCTAAACGACTTGGCATTCCTTGCGCGGTTATCAGCACGCCGATGCACGTGCAAGATGTGCCTGCCCGATACAGCCCACAAATGGGATGGGAAGGTGCCAACGTCATCTTCGACAGCTGGGTACATCCATTGATGATGGGACTTGAGGAGCATCTAATTGGCATGTTCCGCCATGACTTCGAGTTCGTGGATGGTCATCAAAGCCACCTCGGTCACCTAGGTGGACAACAACATCAAAGTGAAGAGCAAGCAACACAAGCAGATCGTTCTACAGCTCAATCAGGTGAGGCCCTTTCAACAGAAGAATCACCTCTTTGGACACCAGAAGGAGAAGCCGAGCTAGCAAAGATCCCCTTCTTCGTTCGTGGAAAGGTTCGTCGTAATACTGAAAAGTATGCGCGTCAGGCTGGCTGCCGAAGTATCGATAGCGAAACCGTTTACGACGCAAAAGTTCATTTTAGGGCTTAATTATAAAGAAAAGATGAGGAATGCCATGTATCGAATTTGTTAGGAACCGACAGTCACACTCCTGATTGACTTGAATAACAACAACACCTTGAGTAAAGACATCTCTATGACCACAACCCTTACTCATCCAGCCGATGGCGAAGGCAGTGTGCAAGTTCAACAGGACGCCGCCGTTCGCATGGAGGAAGGGACACTGGTAATTGCTGTCTATGGCAAAGGTGGGATCGGCAAATCAACCACCTCCTCGAATCTTTCCGCCGCATTTTCCAAGCTCGGCAAACGAGTGCTACAGATCGGCTGTGATCCCAAGCACGACAGTACTTTCACTCTCACGCATCGCATGGTGCCTACGGTGATCGACATCCTTGAAGAGGTTGACTTTCATAGTGAGGAATTACGGCCGGAAGACTTTATGTTTGAAGGCTTCAATGGAGTGAAGTGTGTAGAGAGCGGCGGACCACCAGCCGGCACCGGTTGCGGTGGTTACGTGACTGGCCAAACCGTAAAGCTGCTTAAAGAGCATCACCTGCTAGAAGATACCGATGTAGTGATCTTTGATGTTCTTGGAGACGTGGTCTGTGGTGGTTTTGCTGCTCCGTTGCAACATGCCGACTACTGCCTAATTGTCACCGCCAACGACTTCGATTCGATCTTTGCGATGAATCGCATTGTCGCTGCAATCCAAGCCAAAGCCAAAAACTACAAAGTGCGCCTAGGAGGAGTGGTGGCTAACCGTTCAGCCGAAACGGATCAAATAGACAAGTTCAACCAGCGAACTGGCTTGCGAACCATGGCCCATTTCCGCAATGTGGATGCCATTCGCCGTTCTCGCCTGAAGAAATGCACCATCTTTGAAATGGATCCCTCAGAAGACGTTTTAGCTGTTCAAAACGAATACCTAGCTCTCGCTGGCAGACTAATTGACAGTGTTGAACCTCTAGAAGCTGAACCTCTGAAAGATCGAGAGATTTTTGACCTGCTTGGCTTTGACTAAGGCTGAGAAAATATATTAATTAACTCAAGCCAACCAAATTCATAGATAATTCCCAGACACGTTTTGCCGTAGTTTTATCAGTCGCCCTTTCGGAAAGTTCCTGTCGAAAACTTTCGCGATTCTTCTTCTGACGATTACCCCAGCTCCAATGCACTCCTGAAACACCAAACTCTGGATTATTCACAACCTGTGCGACCCTCTGACCGGCTCGTGCCTGACTCACGTAACCACCGGTAACAAGCCTCTGAAACAAAGGAAAAAGAAACCTGAAAAGCTTTGGCGTATAGCGAAATAAAGGTGTATCTGCAACACAACCAGGATAAAGGGAAGTGAACAAAATCCCTGTGTCTTCATGCAGACGCCTGTGTAGCTCCTGCGTGGTAATCATGTTGCAGAGCTTGCTGTCCTTATATGCCTTGCCAGGCTTAAAACGCTTACCACTCGCCATGCAGATAGGTGCATGGAAACCCTGTTCAAAACCAGAAAGATCACCCAAATCAGCCGGAGCAGGGATCGGTATCTTGCCGCCAAGCTCCTTATAATTAGCTGTGACAGTGCCCAAAATCACCACTCGCGCAGAAGAAAGGCTCGAGCACCGCGCTAATTGAAAAATTCCAGCTTTGCCTAGATTTTCAAGCAAAAGTTGAATCAACAAGAAATGGCCCAGATGATTGGTAGCCATGGAGAGCTCATAACCCTGAGCTGAACGCAGGGGGTTACTTAGCCTGGGTTGATAGACAGCGGCATTACAGACCAGAGCATCTAGTGGCTGTTCCAGCGAGTCCAAAAGGGTCTCAACCCCATCGCGCACACTCTGGAGATCACTCAAATCAATCCGTAAATGATGGAGTTGGCTTGAGGGGATACCTAACCTCTCGGCAGCTGCGACAGCACGTAATGGATGTCGGTTGGCTGTAATTACCTGCCAACCACGATAGGCAAGCGCCTTGCAGGCATACAAACCGATCCCAGAAGTGGTGCCCGTAATCAAGACGGTACGTGAATTAGCTTGAGAAGAGGCCATCGAAGCAGCCTTGAGAGCAGATTGGTGTGAGGTAAAAACTAGCTAGGGAGCACTGCGCTCTGGATACTTTCAGCAACGAAACTCAGCGCCAGATCACCCTCAAACGATTCGGCGCAATCCACTGATCTTGTTCATCCATCAGTCGATTGCCGCCACCCAAAGTAAATAAGCGATCAAAACGCTGTTGAAGAGTTCTCAACTTGGCAGATTCCAAGTTCAACACAGCAGATAGTTCACCGTGACGATCGAGACGCTCCTGATAAGCGATCGATAGCTTTACCAGACTCACAACTGCTAAAGAAACCAAGCCCAGCTTCATGGTCAATGCCAAAAGGCTGAAATTAATCTCCCTCCGCTGCTCTTGTAGCTGCAGAGTTGAGGCAACAGTAGCTGCATCCATCACTCGAGCAGAAGGTCGAGTGGGGGGCTGTTTGGGCCGGCGACGAGATGGGCTTTTCTGTCTGGACCTGGGTCGAGCCAGGGGAGAGACCAATGATATTTATCAGTTAACCGCTTGTAGCGCAGCAAACCTCAAATGCCAAGGGCCTTTTGGCCCAAACAGAACCTTCAATCAAGCCTCGTGAAGGCTCACGCCAAGGCGAAGGGCTAGTACACCGCAATGAAAAACAACCACGAGGCACAAGCCGGCCAAGTCGATATTGGAAATATCAGTGATGCCCATGATGGAAGGGAAACGCTAAAAGCATCAATATTCTCCTTGCTAAACAGCTCATAGACCAGTCTTCGCAAAGGCCTGTCACACCTATCCATGGCAAATCCTCAGTCGAATCCCATCGCTAGGCGTATAACCCCCATTCACTGGCTGACTTATCAGGCCATTTAGCCCCCTTGAACCAAAAGCCCCTAAAGCGATTATCTCAAGGCAAAACTGATGAGAAAAAGCCGCCCAATGAATGCCCATACCAGCAAAAAAATCTTTTTGCATAACCAGAAGCTTGCTTCCCATAGTTGAGACCTACAGGAGTAAAAATCAACGCCCCAATGCAAGCATCAAAGCCTGACGACCAATAAAAAAGGCAAGTAGTAAGGAAATCATTCTGAGCATCCAAGCCAGGCGTTTGCCAGAGACCCGTTCAAGCCGAGAGGCAGACCACTGAGCTGCCAGGGCTGCCACACCACCGAGCAGCAATCCCATCCCTGGGGAGCCGCGACCCTCACTAAGAAACTGTAAAGAGGCTGCAATCGCCGAACAGGTCACGGCCAGGGTGCTTAAACGAATCGCCAAGCGAATGGGAACAGCTAAACCATTCAGCAATAAGGGCACCATCAGCAAACCACCCCCCACACCAAGCAAACCTCCGGCAAATCCTGCGACAACACCAACTGCCCCAAGACCCGGCAAAAAAAGATTGGATTTGAGCTGCGTAGGTGCAAGACCCTGGTCGGCACGAATCGTGGCAGCCACCGCGAGATACAACAACACCTGAAGCATCAGTAACTGCCACCCCGAAACAAATGGGCCAACTTTGCTGAAGAGCAGTGCTGATATGAATGCAGCAACTCCAATGCTGAACCCAGCCCTAACTGGGAAACCTTTAGCGAAAAGGTGTGTAAGGGTGCCACTCAAGGAAGTAGGGACAATGGCAAAGGCACTAGTTGCCAGCGCATCGTGAGGACTAAAGCCAATCCACAGCAGTAGTGGCGAGAAAATAAGGCCCCCTCCTATGCCCAGAAGTCCAGCCAGACCACCAGCCAACAGACCCAAAGGGACCAACACCAACAAATCCCACAAAACCATCGCCGCTCTATGCCGACCAATGCATCCTGCCTACCCATATCACCTGGATGCGGCCGCTTGATTCCCCATTTGAGTTTGTCCGGCCCAGAACAAATGGCCCTTGATAAGGCACTTCTTGTGCAGTCCGATGCAGAAGCAAAGCCGCCGCCCACTCTGCGCTTCTATCAATGGAACGGTCCATGGCTTTCCCTTGGACGTCATCAACGTCACTGGCCAGATCACTGGAACGCCCTGGCCAAGCGAGGTGATCTACAAATGGTTAGGCGACCCAGTGGCGGCAGTGCCGTACTACATGAAGGTGGACTGACATATGCCCTTATCTGGCCCTCACCTCCTCGGCAGAGACAACAGGCCTATAGACAAGCTTGTAAATGGCTAATAAGCAGCTTTAAAGAACTTGGAGTGCCATTGCAATTTGGCTATCACCCAGCCAAGGGGCCCATCGAGAGCAATTGCTTCGCTTCATCCACAGCTGCTGATCTCGTGGATAGTCAAGGTCACAAACGCATCGGCAGTGCACAACTTTGGCGTAATGGTCATCTACTCCAACATGGCGAAATCATCCTCAATCCCCCGCAGAAACTCTGGAGGGAGGTTTTCAATTGCGATCCACCAACCCCAGCGCCAGCATCAATCCCTAGAGAAAACCTGAGCAATTTCTTGCAGACAGCTTTGCGCTCCTGTTGGCCAGAGGTGAACTGGCAATCAAGTCAGGTAACTAAAGACGAATGGAGCACAGTCGCCAGGGAAGCGCCGAACTATCAAGTGATACTGGATCCCTCAGGCAGTTCAACCATTCCGCCTGAGACCATTGAGTCCACAACCTGAGGGAGTGCCATACCCAGGGGATAGGTGTTCTGACTGCGAGCAGCCTCAACAAACTGGGCAGGAAGCCTGACGCCAAGACGCTTTAAAACAGCTTCAGCAAGATCAACTCGATCTAATGTTCCGCTAGGAAGACCGGCAATGTTAAAGACCAGCAGACGCCCCTCCTCAGCCTGCTCTAGCGCCATCACCGCCTGCCATAACGGAGCTTTCTCGCCAATCGAAGGCAACTCATCGATAGGTTTCATGTAATCCGCCAGGCATTGCCTATCCCATTGCTGCACAGGCAATTCTTTTAAGGGTTGATCCGTCATGTAGCCAACCCAACGGCCAGAGCGACAAACTAAAACCCATTCCTGAGGGAGATTTTCCTCACTGCTGCCCAGACGCAACTGGCTAAGTCGGCGCAGCGACTGATCATCTTCAAGCACACGGAAGTTGCGACCAGCTGCCTGGCCCACGTTGAGCTCGCGCAAAACCTTTTGCAAGGCAAGTAACTGAGTTTGAGAGCGAGTTGCACTAAGACCAAACCAGCCGAGGATCAACAACCAAAGCCCACTAACCCCACCACCTTTGAAGAAGAACAACCAACCACCTAACACCATCGCCGAGAGCGAAAGCACACGACCGGTCGCGGTAGCCACCTGAACTCCCTTCCTCTGACTGCCAGTCCATTGCCAGACCAATGCCTTAAGTATCAAGCCTCCATCAAGAGGCAGCCCAGGCAACAGGTTGAAAATGGCTAAAAGCAAATTGAGTCCCCCCAACTGCTTAACGAGATTGGCAAACAGGGGATCGATATGACCTGCAGCCTGCACCCCTACAGCCAACAAAGAAATCGCCAACACCAAGCTGACCAATGGTCCAGCAGCCGCGACCCGTAAAGAAGCCATGGGTGTAGAGCACTCCCTCTCAACCTTCGCAACACCTCCCAGAAAAAAAAGCGTGATACTGCGTACCTTTACCCCCTCACGCAGAGCCACCAAAGAATGACCTAGCTCATGCAGGAGTACAGACATAAACAACAACAGGGCCGTAATAAAGCCCAAACTCCAGCTGATCCAAACTGGAAGCGAAGTTTCAGCCGCAGCTAACACCTGTTTTTGTGAAATCCAAGTAAAAAGCAACAGGACCACAAACCAGCTGGGATGAACCCGTAAGGGGATTCCCTGAATCTTCATCAGCTGCCAGCCTTCGCCCACCCTTTCATCTCCATCGAGCCGGATCAGCGGCCATTAACAAAACGATCCTAGAAAAGTCTCGAGCCAATGGCCTTGCCGATGGGTTCTCCCACATCCACCGCAGTGAAAATCTGCGGACTTACTAAAATCTTCCAAGCCAAATCCATTGCAGAGCTTGGAGTGGATGCCATTGGCGTGGTCGGCGTCGAAAACTCACCCCGTTATCTCGCAGAGCCACAACGACGGGAACTATTCGCCGAGCTCGATAGCTACAAGCCAGAACTGCAAAGAGTCTGGGTAGTCGCTGATCTAGACGCCTGCCAAGTAGCCGCCGCCCTGCAAGGAGAAGGTGCCCCATCGGTGGTCCAATTGCACGGTAAAGAGACTCCGGAACAATGCGCGAGTTTGCGCCTGCGACACCCAAACACACAGTGGTGGAAAGCCCTGCGTCTACGCAGTCAAAGAGATCTATGCCTTGCACAAACCTATGCAGGCCAGGTCGATGCTCTACTCCTAGATGCATGGAAACCTGGAGAGCTTGGAGGAACAGGCCACCGACTTCCCCTGGAGTGGCTAAATCAAACCACGTTTGAACTGCCATGGTGGCTAGCAGGAGGTGTCTGCGCAGAGTGGATCCCGGAGCTAATGAGCCAGCTAAAGCCCTGGGGCGTGGATGCCTCAAGCCGCCTAGAGATTTCGCCAGGAATTAAGGATCTAAAGTTAGTGGAAGCCCTGGTTGAAGCGGTTCGCAATTGCCAGGCATAAGTTGAGCTGTGATCTAACAGCAAAATAACTGCGCTGCTCTTCTTGCTAAAGGGTTTTTGTTACTTAGAACAATCAGCAAAATAAAGCCAACTTCGAGCAAAGATGAAGTGCCTAAATGAATCTAACTAAAACCATTGACAAGAACTGAGCAATTTATAGCAAGCAAGAATAAATGCCGTCAAACCTTAGAGAGTGGCTTCCTGCTGACGCACAAGTTCAAAGAATTCCTGCTTAAGACTAGGGTCATGACGAAAAACACCTCTTACTACAGAATTCACCATGGTGCACTGAGGCTCCATTACCCCACGTAATTTCATGCAGTAATGCTCTGCTTTTACAATAATTCCAAGGCCTTGAGGCTCACATAAACGCTCAATTTCATCAGCAAGAATCATTACCGCCTCCTCCTGTATATGCGGCCTCGAGAATACCCAATCTGCCACTCTTGCAAATTTAGAAAGGCCAATTACACGAGTGCCAGGCTTTATGCCAATCCAGCAACTTCCCATAATAGGAACAAAATGGTGTGAACATGCCGAGCGCATCGTGATCGGACCAATGGTATATATCTCATCAAGTTGCTTAACGTTGGGGAAACTTGTAACTTTGGGCTGCTTCTGATAACGACCCTTGAAAACTTCATTGAGATACATGCGAGCAACTCGTTCAGCCGTCTCCTCAGTGTTGTGATCATTATCAACATCAATCAATAAACTTTGCAGCAGGTCTCTCACTCGACTAGCAACTTCTATCTCCAACTCATCCAACTCTCCTGGCCGAATGTGTTCAGAGACATTGTCATTGGCGAGGAAGGAAACACCTTCTTCAACTAAACGTGCACGTATACGTTCAGAAACCTTGTTTTCATTTAGCATTTGTCCATTTCCAGAGGGAGACTTTTTGTCATTAACAAGGCCCTCTTTCGATGATGTCGGGATAATAGAAGTCATTAAAGGCTAGTTCAGAAGGCGCCAGTCGCTGGCATAAGAGTTAGATCTTCAATCACCTGAGTTGATGGCTGTTGAGCTAAATGAAGAAGAGCCGCCGCTGCCTGCTCAACACTAAGCATTGCATCACGATCAAAACTACTTTGGACGGTTTCGGTGTCCCAAAGGGGAGTATTTACCGAACCAAGAGTGAGGGTGCAGGCACGAATTCCATGGATGCGCTCCTCAGCAGCCAAGCACCGAGTAAAAGTTGCCAGAGCCGCTTTAGTAGTGCAATACGAACCCCACTGGGGGAAAGCGTTGCGAGACGCATGGCTGCTGACATTGATCACCAGCCCACCATTAGACCGCATCACAGGCACTACTACAGCACACATCTGAAAGATGCTGGTGAGGTTCATCTGAAGCAACCATTGCCAACGCTTCAGCGGCATCGAAAGAAGATCTCCGGTCCAAGCTGCTCCAGCATTATTGATCAAAACTGATGGACAATGTCCCTGTGCCAGCAAGTCTTCTATACCAGTAGTGATGGCTTCTGGATTAGCAAGATCTATCGACTTATAGAGAACACTTTGGCCAGTATTCTCCAACTCAAGGGAAAGTGCCTGGAGTGCAGCCTCGTTACGGGCCACCAAAATCAGATCCCAACCGGCCTTAGCAAACAACCTCGCGGCTGATTGGCCGATGCCTCGGGACGCTCCAGTAATAAGGGCAGTAGGCAAAGAGCGTATGCAACCCAGATCAGCCTAGGCAGCCAGGCCAGTTTCCGACGCACTTGGCTCCAAGACACGCCCCATAGCCCGGAATTTTCTGTAGCGTGATTCGCGAAGCTGGTCGCCAGACAAGGCAAGAAGCTCCTTAAGATGACGCTCGATAGCTTCCCTAAGAGCCTCTCCCGCCTGAAGTGGCGCCCAGTTATTGCCACCAGCTGGCTCTGAAATCACTTCATCAACCACCCCCAGGCTAAGAAGATCAGGACCAGTGATCTTCAAAGCAGCTGCAGCTTCAGGAGCTTTGGCGGCATCTCTCCACAGTATCGAAGCACAAGCTTCTGGACTCGCCACGGTATAAACGCTGTGCTCAAACATCAGCAAACGATCAGCCACACCAATTCCAAGAGCGCCGCCTGAGCCGCCTTCACCGATCACAGTGGCAATAACAGGCACGCGCAATCGAAACATCTCTCGCAAGTTGACTGCAATCGCCTCACCTTGCCCCTGCTCTTCAGCGAGAAGACCTGCATAGGCACCAGGCGTATCGATAAACGTAAGGATGGGCAAATGAAAGCGATTGGCATGGTCCATAAGGCGGAGGGCCTTGCGATACCCACCAGGCGTTGCCATACCAAAGTTTCTGGCCACATTTTCCTTTGTATCCCTGCCCTTTTGATGTCCGATCAGCATTACAGGGCGTTCGCCAATGCGGCCAATGCCACCAACTAAAGCCTGATCGTCACTGCCACGACGATCACCATGCAACTCAACCCAGTCGTCGCAAAACATCTGGATAAAATCCAGCGTACTCGGCCGATGAGGATGACGAGCCACCTGAATCTTCTCAGCCGGAGAGAGAGCCTGAAAAATCTCCTCCCTTCTTCTCGCTGCCAGGGTCTCTAGCTGAAGCAGCTGCTGACTTACATCAACCTCCGAATCACGAGCAAGTTCTCGTATCTGATCTATTTGCTGCTCAAGCTCAACTAGAGGCTTCTCGAAATCAAGCAAATAACGGCGAGCCATGGCAATAGAAAAGCGAGAACTGAAATCAGGCAGCGGCGACCTGAAATTGAGGTTTGAGATTAAGAGTGGAAAATCCGTGTCGAACCGAAGCCTCGCCGATGAAATCCATCTTTTCAAGGGTGATGTTGTTACGCCCCCAACTGAAGTTGGTGTGGCAATCCTCAAACTCGAGAAGCATGGCTTCAGCGAAACAAGCAAACATCTGGCGTTGAGGTTTCTCCATCTCGGCCAACTCCATC
Organism: Prochlorococcaceae cyanobacterium ETNP18_MAG_14; assembly: GCA_030741055.1. Classification (GTDB taxonomy): domain Bacteria; phylum Cyanobacteriota; class Cyanobacteriia; order PCC-6307; family Cyanobiaceae; genus Prochlorococcus. Next base: position 10,704 of record JASLWC010000014.1, read on the forward strand.
ATGCTCCAACCAATGTCACTGCAGAACTCAACGATCCCACCCTTGAGCACATGCACACCCTCCCCTGAAAATTTTGCGTCAAGATTCTTTGGGTAGCCCCCATCAATCATCAAGCAGGGCTTGCGCAGTTTGGTGGCATCAATTTCAAGCGTGCGCGGCATGCTGGCAACCCACACGACAACATCAGCCTCCAACAAAGCATCTTCGAGAGCAAGAATGCGCCCACCACCCAACTCACTCTGCAATTCACTTAGAGGCTGTTGCTGCCTAGCAACCAATAGAAGCTCTGCCACGCCAGTGCGTAGCGAAAGCCAACGGCATACCGCACTGCCAATATCGCCAGTAGCACCTACCACCGCAACACGCGCCTTGCTGAGATCGATGCCTAAAGCAGGTGCATTATTTTCGAGTTGGCGGCAAATCACCCAAGCCGTATGCGTGTTCCCCGTGGTGAATCTGTCCCATTCAAGAGTGGTGCTGCGCACATGTTGATGCTGTAGAAGATTGAAATTCTCAAAGATGATTGAGGTGAATCCACCTAAGGCAGTGATGTTGATGCCTTTCTTCTGAACCAGCTCCATTGCATTAAGAACTTTCCGGCGAGCCGTTTTGAAACGACTAAGCATTTCCGGAACAAAACAAGAGTCGATGTAAGCCCCTTCAATCGTCTTTCCTGTTGGACTGGTCACTTTTACGTACTCCACCAATTGCGGAGGAGCACTACACCAAACATCTAGATCACCAACAGCAAAATCTTCGTATCCAAGCTCAAGGGCCTTACGCCTGGCGTCTTCAAAGCTGGTTGAGTGTCCGATCAGACCAAACATGTAGTGCTGACGTACGGCATATCTGAGCTGCCGTATTTACACGCGGCAGTACCACAAGTCAACAATTATCCCATGAAGGCCCACCAGAGGGTTAAGTGCTGTGCATGAAACTGGCTAACGAAATCATTTAAGAAAGCAAGAAGACCAAGACCAATCAAGCCACAAGGGCTGCAGCTGCCATACGAGTGATCTCACGAGTGGTGAAACCTATTTCCGTAAGAGATTCCTGGTAAGCGATCAAGAAATCCTCTATCAAATCTTCCTTGTCCATCTGCAATACGGCCGCATCTGCGGCTACCTGATCAAGCATCTTGCGAATTAAAGGCAGGTTTTCGCGATTAGCCTCCAACATCTCTTCACGGCAGTCTTCCAGATTGGCTTTGAGCCAAACCTCTCCGTAATTCAGATGAATGTACTCATCCTTAACGACACCTTCAGTAATCTTGCGGGCAAATGGGTCAGAGACAGGGATATAGGTGTGATAAGCAGCAATAGCAAAGGCTTCAATCAACAAGGCCTGAATCAACAAGCAGGTGGCCACCTTGTCTTCTTCTACAGCATTCTGGAAGTTATCCCGTAAGGGAGCAAAAAACTCCTTAGCAAACACCATATCTGGAGTTACACCAAGGTTCTTACCACAAGAAGTAAAGCCCTTTGCATGCTTCATCTCCATCATGGCAAGCCTTTTAAGCTCAACCTCATCATCCGGTAGCAATGTTCCGATGGCAATGTAGTTGTCATGGGCTTCCTGCTCGCCCTCTATAACGATGGCGTTGATTCGGCTGTAGGCGTCTTTATATGTGTCTGAAGTGAAGTCAGGCAATGCTTCTGAGGATCCACCGGGACTGTCAACAACAGCAACCTCAGGCACGTCGAGGGTCGGCATGAATCTCTTTAAAAGTAGGCAGTCGTGAGACTTTAACCTTCTCTTTAAAAAATTGACTGATGGTGACTGTTCAGATCACAACCCTTTGTTATCTCTGACCGGGGGCCATGAACTTGCCATCAGACTAGTCAGCAGATTTAGCCAGTGAGCGACCAAGGCCTGCTGTAATGCTTTGCCAAGCGTTGCATTCGCTCCACGGCTATCACCAATCACCCCAGAGACACTTAAGTCATCTGTAAGCCAAGCGCAGGGTGCATGACCCTCAAGACTCCAACCAAAGGGCGGTGTGGCTAGCTGACCTGAAGTGCAGTGATCACCATCAACTGGCCGATCAGTCCCTACCAACTCCGGTGCCAAATGAAGCATCAGACTGGTTTCAGCAAGACCAGCATGCAGCCCTGCCTCGCACTCACTTTCTGGAAGTAGATCCTGTAATGCATCAACACCACTCCAGAGGAAACAGGGCAATACAGCCATTGCAGGGCATTGCGCCCGAAGCTGCCGAGCCGCTACATGCAATAAGCCAATCTGGCCTCCATGAGCATTGAAAAGCAGCAAACGACTAACTCCCATAGCTGCCAGCTGCTGCCCCACTTCCATCACCAGCTGAAGCATCAACTTTGCAGAAAGGGAAAGCGTTCCAGGGAATGCCTCATGCTCCGGAGAGAACCCTAACGACTGTGCTGGCAGCATCCAAATCGGCAAATCAGCAGGTAGGCGTTCGAGAACCTCCGCCAACATCCGCTCAGCGAAAAAAGCATCCGTTGCCAGGGGTAATTGCGGACCGTGCTGCTCACAGGCGCCGAAAGGCCACGCCAAGGTAGATCCCTTTAAATCAACCGCTTCTGCGGCCCGTGGCCAACTGAAATGGTCAAAACGCTTAGAAGAACGAGACATCAGCAACGATCTCCGAACAGAACACCACCCTGCCTGTCAGAATGGTCTACCGACGACACCAAGGGTCCCATGGCCGGATCAGGCAGTCCGCAGCCCAATAGGCCAAAGGCCCCTAAACCTGCAGCAGAAGCCCCTCGCAAACCACTGCAGGTGATGCACATCAGCCGCCGGCATGAGGAACAAGAGTCCCTGCGGCAAGAGACCAAAGAAGCACAAGTCATTAACAACGAAGCCTTGGCAGGGCAACCCGCGAACGCCCTGACACGCCCAGCCTCGGCTGAGCCAGTCTCTGATGAGGGTCGTTTTGATCTAGACGAGCTACAAGGCATGTCAATGGCCGATCTACTTGGTCCGGCCGATCAGTCCCGCCGAAGCGGATCTGGTTCACAGGGTATCGATATAAGAAGCGAAGAAAAGCAATCAAGCCCTGAGCGCAGTGTCGACGACTTCGACTTTGACGAAGATGCCTTCTTGGCTGCCTTAGATGAAAACGAACCAGTTGGAACTACTGGGGAAATAGCTACTGGCAAAGTAATCGCCTTAGAAAGCGATGGTGTTTATGTAGATATTGGCGGCAAAGCACCAGGCTTCATGCCCAAAAATGAATGCGGCCTTGGAGTGATTACCAACCTCAAAGAGCGCTTCCCAAAGGGTTTAGAAGTAGAGGTGCTTGTCACCCGAGAGCAAAATGCCGACGGGATGGTCACCATCAGTTGTCGTGCCCTAGAGCTCCGTAAGAGCTGGGACAAAGTGAGGCAGATGGAAAAAGAAGGGAAGGTTGTCCAGGTCAAGGTAAATGGATTCAATCGTGGTGGTGTGACCTGCGACCTTGAAGGTTTGCGAGGTTTTATCCCCCGTTCTCAACTCCAAAACGGAGAGAATCACGAAACGCTCGTCGGCAAATCCCTTGGCGTGGCATTCCTGGAGGTCAATCCAGAAACCCGCAAACTGGTGCTATCTGAAAAGCGTGCTGCTACCGCAGCCCGCTTTGCAGAACTTGAAGTAGGGCAGCTTGTAGAAGGTCAAGTTGTAGCAGTGAAGCCCTACGGCTTCTTCGTAGACCTAGGAGGAGTGAGTGGCCTACTTCACCAATCAATGATCACCGGCGGCAGTCTTCGATCCCTGCGAGAAGTATTCGATCAAGGCGATCGAGTAAAAGCCTTGATCACCGAAATGGACCCTGGTCGTGGGCGGATTGCCCTAAACACAGCCCTTCTCGAAGGGCAGCCTGGTGAACTCCTAATCGAAAAAGACAAAGTTATGGCTGAAGCAACTGAACGAGCCAACAAAGCTCGTAACGTCCTCCGGCACCAGGAGCAGTCAGCGGGATGATTGCGACCAATACCCCTAAGAGCACTGATCTGCGCCCTAAGACCGACTGGGAGCTGGACTTCTACTCCCGACCAATCCTTGAATCTGACGGCAAGAAACGTTGGGAGCTATTAATCAGCAGCGCCCCGGACCCGTCAGCAACTACTCAATTCCGCTGGGAGAAACGCTGCCCTGCATCAGAAGTGAATTCAATCTGGCTAACCGATGCCCTAAAAGAGGCATTGCTTGATTCTCAAGAACAAGGATGGGAAGCCCCTCTAAGAATTCGTTGCTGGCGTATATCAATGCGCACCATGGTGCAGCGGGCTGCTGCAGAACTAGATATCGAAGTTATCGCAAGCCGCAGAACCTATGCCCTACTTGATTGGCTCGCAGAGCGCGAACGAAATGTCTACCCCCTTGAAGAGGGCTACATGGCGGGGCCCCTCGCTCCTCCGCCCAGCCCCATGCTCACACCACCAGTACCCCTACCAGAAGCCGTAAGAGGAGACGCATGGAGCTGGGCATTACTACCTATTGGGTTGCTACGCGAGGCTCAAGAATGGCCAATCGGATTCAGCGGCCTTCTGCCTGTTGGAGCAAACGAAGACGAAAACATCCTGGTGCCAGGTGTGCGGATGTTTAGTCAAACCCGCGCTTTAGCCCTGGCCGGCTGGCTGGGGAGCCTGGAGCCAGTTTGCTTAGTAATTAATGGCACGCAACTTCTTCTTGAAGCAGGCCAAGACGATCGCTGGCTGGTGACGGATTTAGATAACAAAACTGCAGAGGCAGCACAACAAAACCTTCTCGAAGCAAAAGAACAAGCCCGTGGGTTGCAATTCATCTCAGTACAAACCTCCCCAGATGATCAACAATTTGCCGGTTTCTGGATGCTGCGTGACCTGCCTCAACCATGACAACCCTGGAGCAAGCAGCGGAAGCTGACGAGCCAGACCCGTTTAATGCTCCAGACACCCTGTTCAATCAACTCCAAGGATGGACCTGGATCGGCTGTTATGGGGGCTACTACCTGCAAGCCGATCTTCTTCGGGAGGCCGGATTCGAGCATGGATTCTTCACACGACGCTGGCAAGGTCGCGGGCCAGATGAACTGGCTGGTTACCTAAGTGCAGGGGTTAGCGTGCATCGACCCCAACAGATTCATGGCGGCACGGTTCTTGAAGCATCACAGGCCGACCGACCACCCTGGCCGCAAGCCGACGGTCTAGTCAGCGATAGAGGAGGGCAAAGCCTCTGGGTGTGTAGTGCCGACTGCATTCCAGTTCTGATTGCTGATCAACAAACAGGTCATGCAGCTGCCTGCCATGTCGGCTGGCGAGGCGTGGTTGCCAGGATCCTGCCAAAAGCCTTGGCAAGATTGCAAGCTGGTGGAGCAAGACAGCAAGACCTACTAATTGCTCTGGGTCCAGCCGTTAGCGGCATCAACTATCAGGTTGAATTTGATGTAGCAGAAGCTGTGGCACAGAGCCTCAAAGCAGCGGTCGACACACCAACAATTGAACTTGAAGAACGCCTTGCCACACTTAAAGAACAAGGTGTTCTCGATGAAGACACAGAACCACAGCGACTGCGGCTAGACATTCGCTTAGCTGCAATTAATCAGCTACAACAAGTTGGATTGAGCGTCGATCAAGTCAATAATTGCCCGCTGTGCACAGTGGCAGAACCCACCCTGTTTTACTCATGGCGCAGGGACCAGGTAAAAGCTGTGCAGTGGAGCGGAATTGTCTCTCAGGCTGAAGCATGAGCCGCCACTAACTGTTTAGCCAAGGCTTCTGCAGCTCTAATTCCGTCGATACCAGCCGAGAGGATGCCCCCGGCATAACCAGCCCCTTCACCAGCAGGAATCAATCCTCTGGTATTGAGCGACTCAAGGCAGTCATCCCTTGGGATGCGCACAGGAGATGAAGTACGGGTCTCAACTCCTGTGAGCACCGCATCGGGATGCTCATAACCTGGCAAGCGCCGAGCAAAAACTGGCAAGGCCTCCCTTAACGCCTCAATTAATGGAGCAGGTAAGGCCTGATTAAGGTCAACCAACTTGATACCAGGCAAGTAAGAAGGCTTCACCTCCCCTAAAGCAGTTGAAGGCCTGCCTGCCAGGAAATCCTCCTGACGTTGGACGGGTGCGCAATATCCACCTCCTCCAAGCTGAAAAGCTCTTCGCTCCAGATCCTGCTGCAGAGCCACACCGGCCAAAGGATCACCTGGCCAACGCTCAAAACCGCGCAGATCCTCTGGTTTCAGATTCACAACCAAGGCACTATTGGCATTGCGTTCATTTCGAGTGTGCTGACTCATGCCATTGGTAACGACGCAATCTGTTTGCGATGTGGCACCCACCACAACTCCCCCCGGACACATGCAAAAGCTGTAAACACAGCGACCATTCCTGGCGTGATGAACAAGCTTGTATTCCGCATGACCGAGTTTTGGATGGCCCGCCATTTGACCCCAACGAGCTCGATCGATCAAAGGCTGGGGATGCTCGATACGGAGTCCTACAGAAAACGGCTTGGCCTCAATTGCCACGCCAAGCGTTTCCAACATGACGAAGCTATCGCGAGCTGAATGACCCAGGGCAAGCAATACATGGCGACTGCTAATGGTGCTGCCATTAGCAAGCTTCAATCCCACCACCTGCAATGGCTTATCAGAACCAGAGTGATCTAAGCCTTGCCGCAGAAGCAATTCATCAACCCTAGTTTCGAATCGAATCTCACCACCAAGTTCCTCAATCTTTGCCCGCATTCCACGTACCACCGTGGCCAATTTGAAGGTGCCAATGTGAGGACGGTGCAGCGCAAGGATCTCTGGATTAGCTCCACTAGCCACCAACTCTTCGAGCACCTTGCGCCCATAGTGCTCAGGATCACTCACCTGGCTATAAAGCTTGCCATCGGAGAAAGTGCCCGCCCCACCTTCACCAAACTGGACATTGGACTCAGGATTAAAAGGCTGATCCCCCCTCCAGAAGCCAAAGGTTTCAGCCGTACGTTTTTTCACCGATTGACCGCGCTCAAGAAGCAAAGGCCTAAAACCCATCTGAGCCAGAAGTAGGGCGGCAAAGTAACCACAAGGACCTGCACCGACCACAACCGGCCGCTCAATTCCTGCCTTTGAAAAACCTGAAGGTGCCTTCGCCACGAGGTAATAGTCAGTATCTGGAGCCTTACGGATCTTCGAATTGCTGGAATGACGCTTCAACAATGCAACCTCCCCTGTTACCACCACATCCGCGCTGTAGATGAATTGGATCCGCCCATGACGTCGAGCGTCAATACTTCGTTTTACTAGCCGGTAACTGATCAGCTGGGAAGGAGCAATACCCAACCGTTTGAGGATTGCTGCTTCAACAGCCTCTGGCGGATGATCAAGGGGAAGTTTTAATTCGCTCAATCGCAACACATCACTTTCCTCACACGTAGATCCCATCAGCTAGATCCAATCCTGATTAAATCGCAATGGGTTGAAGTGCTGCCTCAGGCAGGCCCCAAGGCCGAGATACGAGTGATATCTGGCTGCCCAGAAGGCGAATGTCCCGGACGCAGATCAAAGCTGCTAGCGGCACCTTCCAAACGCACGGGTTTTCCATCAGTAAGTATGCGCAGAGCTTTGCAAAGAGGCTGCGGTTCACTTTCTGCATCAAGCCATCCAAGAGGATCAGCAGTTCTATCCGCTGAAACTGGATACGCCGACACGGTTGATAGCGCAATTAAACGAGCCGCATCAAAACCGGCCGCAGCTAGCAGGTTTGGCTTGTAACCCCAACGCTGCTCAAACGATTCTGAAAATTTCTGCCAACCAGGTCCCCTGGACGGTTGCTTTATCAACAGCTGCTCCCAGGCCTGTGGGCTGACTCCACTCACGTAATCCGATGATGCAAGCCAAACCCAGGCTGGCCGTTCTGATTGCCAACCTAATAATCGATCCTTCTGAGCCTTTCTCAAAACCTGAGCAAGACGACCCGATGGGCTAGAAGCCAATACAAGGGCATCCGGACCTAACCAGTCAACATCCTTCTGAAAGCGCCTAAGACGATGGTGATCGTCTGGATTAATACTCTGGACCAACTCGGATTCATAGCTTTCCACCTTCCCACCAATAGCCTCAAAGGCCTCCACAAAAGATTTCGCGGAAGTAAGGCCAAAATCCGATGGATCTCGCACCACCATGACGCGACGCCAACCCTGCTCCAGAACCCGTTGAGCCATGGCATGAATATCATCGCGAGCAGGTACAACTAATGACCACAGACGATTACGCGACTCCAGCCCATCCTGGGAATCCATCGAAACCCCACGCTGATAAGGCAACACCACACTGAAGTCACGTTTGGCGACTAGAGCAGAGAAAGCACGTAGATCAGCAGCAGGGGGTGCCACGACCAACTTCAGCCGCCGGTTGCCTGAAAGGACCACCGCAGGATCAGCATCCATATTCAGCGACCGCAATTTCACAGATGCAACCGAATGGCCACAACCGCGCACCTTGTCCTCTGCTAACAGGAAGCCCTTGAGGAATGACTGATTAGCGGCTTCTAAGCCCAATCCCTGTGGCTGTAAGACCACAACAGATGAAGACAAAAAACCACTTGCCGAAACGGCTTGGCAGCCAAGAAGACTAGCGAAAATCATCAACCAGCTCCCCCAGGGAGCCTGGTATAGCTTTTCCCTCCAGGTCAAACTTGAACTGGAATCTGCAGCCAAAGTCGAAGCCGTTGAAGGGACCTCTGAAGAGGGGGTCATAAACCAGAAGACCCAAGGTGTTTAGCGTAAATCCCTTGATCAAGGGAATAGGGCTTTATCACAGGATCTTTGTCGAAGAGCAGTTTCTTCAAGCAGACAAACTGCCAGCTCAACTTGGAGCCGAATCACAAGTCAAACGACCAAGGCCTGCATTGGCAAGCCCTGCACTGAGATCGACATCACTGCCAATGGAGCTAACCCGCGCCAAAAGCACACCATCGCTAGCACCCTCAGGTCGCAAATTTACCCGCCGGCGACGAGGCAATTCAGACTTCAACCAAGCCATTGCCTCTAGCTCATTAGACGAATCCACCTCTAAGCAAGCAAGACGAACCGTATAGGTTCTGTTGTGGTCACCGACCTGCAGCAAAGAGGAGCTACTCACTCGAAGTACTTCCGCTGCCATTACTGGCAATGGTGAGAGCAACAAGACAAGCAGAAGACTTAGAAGAACAACTTGAATTCGTCTCATCAGAGAGAGACACCACAAGCTGGGCAATAGAGATGCTCATGGGCGGTAGTTGCACCGCACGAACCGCAGCCCCGCGTCGTATCCATGGCAAGTTCAGGATGGGCTGGCAAACCCACCATCTGAGCGTTGCTCTTGCCTGGAGGAACCATTGGATAGCAATTTTCATGCCGCCGGACATGCACATCAATGAGCATCGGCCCTGGTGCCGCAAGAGCCTGCTTCAGCTGTGGCCTGAGCTCCTCTCGATCAGTGATCAGCACCCCTCCAACCCTGAATGCCTTTGCCAATGCCACGAAATCAGGCATGCCGGGAAGCATGTCAGTAGCTGAATAGCGTTCTTCATAGAAACTTTCTTGCCACTGACGCACCATGCCCTGCCAGTGGTTGTTCACAATCACAATTTTGGCAGGGATGTTGTACTGAATCAAAGTTCCGAGCTCTTGGATATTCATCAAGATGCTGGAGTCACCGGCAATACAAACAACCTGTTGATCAGGCATGGCGATCTGTGCACCGATAGCAGCCGGCATACCAAAACCCATGGTGCCCAGACCAGCACTGCTAATCCATTGGCGAGGTCCATTACGTAAGTACTGAGCAGCCCACATCTGATGCTGACCTACGTCTGTAGTCACGCAGGCATTAGGTGCCAAGTCCCTTATCGCTAACAGCACTTCCTGGGGGTAAATCGCACCCTCCTGAGGAGGAATTGTCAGTGGGTAACGCTGCTTCCATCCATCAATGCGCGCCAACCAAGCCGAAGTTATCGGCTTGGTTGGCCGTTTTTTGCTGAGCTCAAGCAAGCTGACCAGGCTGCTACCAACATCACCTAGTACCGCAATATCGGCCCGTCGAGTCTTACCAACTTCCGCGGGATCGATCTCAAAATGAATCACCTTGGCGCGAGGTGCAAAGGTGTCGAGCTTGCCGGTAACCCGATCATCAAAACGCGCTCCGACAGCGATTAATAAATCGCACTCAGTGACAGCGAAATTGGCATAGGCCGTGCCATGCATCCCCAACATTCCAAGCGCAAGAGGATGCCGCTCATCGAAGCCCCCCTTACCCATCAATGTGTTGGTTACAGGAATTTGATGTCGTTCCGCAAAGCCCTTCAGACTCTCGTGCGCTCCCGCAGAGATAACGCCTCCACCCACATAAAGAAGAGGCCGTTGGGCATTCTCGATTAATTCCAGAGCCCCTTCAATCGCAGCAGGATCTGGAGCAGAAGAAAGTCGAAATCCGGGAGGCACCACAGTGCCAGGTTCCACCGGTAGGTAATCAAATTCCTCCTGGCCGACATCTTTAGGGATATCGATCAATACAGGACCAGGGCGGCCGGTGGCTGCAATAAAAAACGCCTGGGCAACAACCGAAGCCAGATCCGCCGGATCGCGTACTACCCAAGAGTGCTTAACGATAGGCAGAGTGATCCCAAAGATATCAATTTCCTGAAAGGCATCTGTGCCGATGGAGGGACGAGCCACTTGACCAGTAATTACAACCATCGGCACCGAATCCATCTGGGCCGTTGCAATGCCCGTCACCAAATTGGTAGCCCCTGGTCCAGAGGTACCAAAACAAACCCCCACCCGACCTGTGGCTCGAGCATATGCATCAGCAGCATGGGTACCACCCTGCTCATGGCGAACGAGAATATGCTTCAGCCAACCCTGCTGCTCAGCCTTATGAACTGCGTCATAAATGGGCAGGATCGCCCCACCTGGGTAACCGAAGATTGTCTCAACGCCGTGACGGCGTAGAGCATCCATCAGAGCATCCGCACCGATGATTCGCCGATGCTCCTGTTGTGACGAATCACCGAGAGCCGTGGCTGAGGAAGTCAAGGTCACAGCAGCGGCAAGGCGTGAACTGCTCATCAAGATTAAAGGCCTGCCATACAGTTTGCCTATTAGCTCTTCACCATCTCCCGCAGAATCAATCCGGGATCGAGCCATCTACCGCGATAGCGAATGCCCCAATGCAGATGGGGACCGCTGGTGCGACCAGTGACACCAACCCTCCCGATCGGCTGCCCCCCACGCACCTTCTGGCCTCGATGCAAGAACTGCTGCTGCAGATGGCAATAAATATGCTCGTAATCCCCAGATACGATCACTACCCCAAGACCACAGATACTGTCGTCAATAATTTCAACAACTTCTCCAGACCACCAGCTAAGAACGGGAGAACCAAGAGGCGCAGCAATATCTAAACCCGTATGTAGCTCTTCATTGCCTGAGATGCCTAGACGACGACCAAAATGACTTGAGTAGCCCTCAAACTGAACGATTGGGAAAACCCCTGATTGCCAAAGGCTTTCTGCAACAGCACCAACTGTTACCAGTGGGGCCAAAGCGATAGCAGTGATCGCAACCAAGAAACGGATCAGGGGGAACAATGGCCGCAGTTCAAAGCAACCCAATGGCATGCAAAGGGCCATGCCCACTGAATAACTCCAACAAGAAGGCGGCAAAACCAAGCATGGCTAAGCGTCCATTCCACGCCTCAGAACTAGTGTTCAAGCCCCATTCCCATTTCTCCTGGGGATAGAACTTCACCCGAACGGGCAGCTTTGCCGCCTCATCGAGATTGATCTCCGGCCCTTCAAGACTGGATCCAACCAAATCAGCCAACCCCTCAATGAATGTGGGGTAGGTATCAAGAGCAGGCACCCGCCTGAAATGAACAACCCCTGCTTCGGTCGCGAGCTCGCGATATTCGATATCAATCTCCTCAAGGGTTTCGATGTGTTCACTCACAAAACTGATCGGCACCACCACTAGATCAAGGGTTCCTGCCTTACCAAGCTGTTCAAGGACGTCATCGGTGTAGGGCTGAAGCCATTCCTCTGGACCCACACGACTCTGATAGGCAAGAGAGTGGGGGTTGCCATAGCCCAAAAGCCCCTCCAGCTCAGCCATTATCAATTTGGTGCAAGCTTCGATCTCCTTCTGATATGGATCACCCGCTTCTTCCACATAACTCTTAGGCACACCATGAGCACTAAAAAAAACGTGTGCTTCAGCAGGAACATCACTAACGCGGATCTGCTCAGCGATTAACTCCGCCATGGCACGCACATAACCAGGGTTGTCGTACCAACTGCGAATACAACGTATCGGCAAATCCCGGAAACACGTATCGGCCTGCCGCAACCGCTGCAACTCACGAAAACTCGAGCCACTGGTACTAATCGAGAAATGGGGATAAAGAGGAAGCACCACAACCTGATCGATCCCATCGGCCTTGATATCTGCCACAGCGGATTCGGTGAAAGGATGCCAATAGCGCATTGCCACATAGCTAGTGGCATCAATACCTCGTTGTCGGAGAAGACTCTGCAACTCTCGAGCCTGTTGTTCCGTGATTCGCCGCAGAGGGGAACCACCACCAATTGAGCGATAAGCCTGCTCAGATTTACTGCTGCGCAGCGTGCTAATCAACCAGGCGAGAGGCTTTTGAAGAGCAGGATTAGGTAGTCGAATAATCTCTGGATCGGCGAAAATATTGAACAGAAAAGGCCCAACGTCCTGGATACGCTCAGGTCCCCCCAGATTCATCAAGAGGACACCGACCCGGGCCATATAGGAAAGAATTCTCTAATAGGGCTTGAGCGTAACCGCCATGAACGCCAAGGTGGCACCATCCCCACAGGGCCATGGATCTCAGCAGCGAGCTGATCAACATCAACCGCGCCCTTGCTGGCAGCGGCATCAACCTACGAATTGAGCAGCGTGGAAGGTGGCTAAACCTACGTGGGCCACTGCCATGCCGTAAAGGAACAGGCCCGATCAAATCTCAGCGAATCAGCCTGCAAATTGAGGCAGAACAACAAGGCCTCAAAGAAGCCGAGCGCGTATTGCAGCTAGTGAACTACCAACTGCAGCGCGGACAATTCGACTGGTCTCAATGGACGACTAAACCGGAACTTGCGCAGCCTCGGGGTATTGCAAGTGGGGTAAAGGAAGCGTTGGCTAGCTTCGAAGCAACATTCTTTGCTGAGCCACATCGACGACGATCGCCAGCCGGCAGCCGCACCACATGGACTTCCGCCTATCTGCCTTATCTACGCAGACTTGCCTGCCTCGCTAACAATAAACAACAAGGTTTTGATGCAAGCCTGCTAAGTGAAACTCTGGCCAGTTATGCAGATGGCAGCCGCAGTAGACAGCAGTGCGCCACAGCCCTAAGTGCACTAGCTCGTCATATTGAACTAGCGCTACCAGATGACTGGCGAGCAGAAGCGGGCGGATATGGACTACATCGAGCCCGTTTTCGTCAACTACCCACTGACAACCAAATCATTGAAACGGTGCTGCGCATTCCCAACCCAAGATGGCGACTTGCCTATGGACTTATGGCCACTTACGGCCTACGCAACCACGAGGTGTTCTTCTGTGACCTATCCGCCCTCGCCAAGGGCAGCGATCAAGTACTGCGCGTGTTGCCGAACACAAAAACCGGCGAGCATCAGGTTTGGCCGTTCCATCCCAACTGGGTTGAACACTTTGAACTTGAACAACTAGGCAGCAATGCCCAGGCACTACCAAAGGTCAATGTCGACCTGAATCACACCACACTGCAACAAGTAGGGCGAAGGGTATCGGAACAATTCCGACGCTATGAATTACCCCTAACCCCCTACAACCTCAGACATGCCTGGGCGGTACGCACTATCCACATCGGCCTCCCAGACACCGTGGCAGCAAGAATGATGGGCCATTCAGTGGCTATTCACACCCGCACGTATCACCACTGGATCACCCGACGTGACCAGCAACAAGCTGTTGATACAGCCCTGGCAAGAAAACTCAGCTGATGAGCTCACCACTGCGCAACTTTGCCTACCAGCATCGCTGGTTTTATGACATGGTTACCGCCATTTCGGCCCTAAGCGTAGGGGGCGTAAATCGATTGCGAAAACTAGGTTTTAATGCTCTTCAAGGCAAGCTATCTAAAGGTGCAAAAGTTCTAGATCTATGCTGTGGTTCTGGAGAAGCAGCAGCACCTTGGATCAAGGCTGGTTTCGCTGTAACCGGTTTAGATGTATCGCCACAGGCACTGGCACTAGCAGCTGAGCACCACCCCCAACTACAACAGGTAGAGGGCATGGCAGAGGACCCACCGCTAAAAGCGAACCAATTCGCCGCCATTCAACTAAGCCTGGCATTGCATGAATTCAACCCTGAAGGACGAGTGCAAGTACTCAAAACCTGCCTACGGCTCTTGCAACCAGGTGGCTGGCTAGTACTGGTAGACCTTCATCCGGCAGGCCCCTGCCTAAAGCTGCCCCAAAAGATGTTTTGTGCACTTTTTGAAACGGAAACTGCTCTATTGATGCTCAAAACAGATTTACCAAATCAGCTTCAAGAGTTGGGGTTCACGCATGTCGAGCAAAAACTACTTGCAGGCCAAGCAATGCAACTGATCACAGCCCGCCTCCCATAGCAAAACCAGCTTCAAACAATGCTCACGGCATCCCCATCAATTTGATGACAACACCAACACCTTCTAATTCAGCCAACCAGATTGAGACATCTGAACTAGATCACACTGCAGAGACTCTCGGCATCGGTGGCCATTTAGCACCAGATGCGGATCATGAGAGCTACCGCAAACGAATGCAGCGTCGAGATGAGGTGCAGCTCCAGCGTGTAGAGAAAAGAGACAAAGAAAAAGGATTAATCCTGGTCTTCACAGGACAAGGTAAAGGCAAAACCACTGCTGCACTTGGCCTGGTATTACGCACCCTTGGCTATGGCGAGCATGTTGCAGTGGTGCAATTCATTAAAGGCGGCTGGGAGCCAGGCGAAGCAAAGGCGCTAAAAGTTTTTGGTGAAGCATTGAACTGGCATGCTTTTGGTGAGGGCTTCACCTGGAAGACGCAAGACAGACAAAGAGACCAGCAATTAGTAACAAAGGCCTGGCAACAATCTCTGACTTACCTGCGCAGTAAGGCTCACAAACTTGTGGTGCTCGATGAGATCAATGTGGCGATGAAACTGGGATATCTAACTGTAGAAAATGTGCTGGCAGGACTAGTCGAAAGACCACCCCTGACACACGTTGCCCTTACTGGTAGAGGCGCACCAAAGGAACTAATTGAGCAAGCAGATCTGGTCACAGAAATGACCTTAGTGCGGCACCCCTTCAAGGAACAAGGTGTCAAAGCACAGGCAGGCATTGAGTTCTAAAGCAATCGATCATCTGAGCTCAATATCTGCCCTTAATAGTTGATTCGCTGCAGTAAGAACTGAAAGGCCACTTATCAACAGCGCTCTATGCACCATGGGGTCCCTCCAACAAGAAGGATCTTTGCTGATGCGATCAAGAGCAGAGAGGGTGAGGCGAGCCATCACATCACTACGACTATGACCGCCGACGCTCTCTGTCATTAATCAATAACGACTGCCTTATACAAACAAGTGCATTAAGCGATGACCAGTGAAACTATCCGGCCAAAAGGGTGCCTGAAGGAGACTTGCTACTGTCAACTGAATCTGGATAATAAATGGCCTACGCGCGAGTCCTCCTAAAACTCAGCGGGGAAGCGCTGATGGGTGATCAGGGTTATGGAATTGACCCAGCAATTGTTCAGTCCATCTCTGAAGATGTAGCAAAAGTGGTGGCCAATGGCACCCAATTGGCGATCGTTGTCGGAGGTGGCAATATTTTTCGAGGCCTTAAGGGTTCTGCAGCAGGCATGGATCGCGCCACGGCCGATTACGTCGGCATGTTGGCCACAGTGATGAATGCAATCACACTGCAGGATGGCTTAGAGCGAGCAGGAGTACCTACCCGAGTACAAACCGCAATCGAAATGCAAGAGGTGGCAGAGCCCTATATCCGTCGGCGAGCGATCCGTCATCTAGAGAAAGGCAGAGTGGTTGTGTTTGGTGCAGGCTGCGGCAATCCTTTCTTCACAACAGACACCACGGCCTCACTTCGAGCAGCAGAAATCAACGCTGATGTGGTGTTTAAAGCCACAAAAGTAGATGGGGTTTATGACCGCGATCCCGAACGCTTCCCTGACGCAAAGCGCTACGACACCCTCACCTTCCAGCAGGTGCTAAGCGGCGAGCTGGCGGTGATGGACAGCACTGCCATTGCCCTGTGCAAAGACAACAATATCCCGATCGTGGTGTTTGACCTCTTCGAACCTGGCAACATCGGCAAAGCTGTGGCTGGTGAACCGATCGGCTCCCGGATCAGCAATGCCAACTGAACGGGGCAACCCACTGAATCCCCCAGCTCAGCCCTCGCCTCTCTGAAGCCATGTCAAACCAGGACCTCAAAACCAACATGCTCAAGTCAGTGGAGGCCACTCAACGCACCTTCGCCACCATCCGTACTGGACGTGCTAACCCGTCACTACTTGATCGAATCAATGTTGAGTACTACGGCACCGAAACACCCCTGAAATCTCTGGCAACAATTTCCACCCCTGATTCGCAGACGATTGCAATCCAACCCTTTGACATTGGATCCATCAGCTTGATTGAGAAGGCCATTGCCACCAGCGATCTGGGATTAACGCCCAATAACGACGGCAAGATCATTCGCATCAATGTGCCACCGCTAACAGAAGAACGCCGCAAAGAGTTCTGCAAGCTGGCCGCCAAATATGCCGAGGAAGGCAAAGTAGCGCTGCGCAACATACGACGCGATGCAATCGACAAAGTGAAGAAACTAGAGAAAGAAGGCGAGCTTTCAGAAGATCAAAGCCGCGACGAACAAGACGAGATCCAAAAGCTCACCGATAAATTCATCACTGAAATCGAAAAACATCTCAGCGAAAAAGAAGCCGACATCCTCAAGGTTTGAGCATCAAAGATGTGCTGGTAATTGGAGCGGGCGCAGCTGGATCTGCAGCTGCTTTCCATCTCGCTGCAGCCGGACAACGAGTCACACTGCTCGAGAAAAATGAACACCAAAACATCAAACCCTGTGGAGGAGGCATGGCGGCTGCTGTGCAGGAGTGGTTCCCCTTTGATTTAAAGCCGGTCGTCGATGAGGTAATCGAGAGGGTTGAGTTCAGCTGGCGGCTAAGCGATCAGGTCGTAGCTGATCTATCTGGATCCGCACCTTTTTGGATCGTGCGGCGCGAGAAGCTTGATGCACACCTAGCAAGCAAAGCGGTTGATGAGGGAGCGGAACTAATCAGGCCTTTTGCGGTTAAAAGCTTGCTAAAGCAAGAAGGGCTATGGCAAGCAACAGCCGATGACGGCAGGCAGATAGAAGCACGAGCGGTAGTAATCGCCAATGGCTCCCATTCGCAGTTATCTGAAGTCTTTGGATTGGGCCCCAAGGCAGTGCATCACGCAAGCACAATGTCTGTGCGTTTGGATAGTCGCGGCAACCTCGAAAAAGGCTCAGCCCGATTTGAATTCGGGCTAGTACATCACGGTTTTGCCTGGGCTTTCCCCATAGCAGGAGGTGTGAATGTAGGTGTAGGCACTTTCATCGGCCGTCATGCAGCCGATAGCGATGCGGTGCTAAAGCAACTGCTGCCAAGCCTGGGGTTTGATCCACAAGCAGGTATTCGACAAGAGGCATCATTAAGAGTTTGGAACGGTCATCATTTATTGCATGGCGACGGGATCATTGCCGTTGGAGATGCAGCATCGCTATGCGATCCATTCCTTGCTGAAGGTCTACGACCAGCACTGATGAGTGGCTGCGAAGCAGCCCATAGCCTCACTCGTTGGTTAAACGGTGACACCAATAACCTGGCTGATTACAGCCAAAACATGCGCCAACGCTGGGGCGAATCGATGGCCTGGGGGAGAAGAATCGCCCAAGTATTCTATCGATTCCCAAAGGTGGGATATCAACTTGGAATCAAAAGACCAACAGCACCGCAACGAATTGCCCAGATCCTTTCAGGAAGGATGGGATATGGAGATATTGCCCAGCGTGTGATCAAACGATTGCTATTGCAACGCTCCTAGCCAAATAAACCAAAGGACTATTCAATTAACAGATCACATCAGCTATTCAATACAGAATGCACCACAAAGGATTAATGAACTAGAGAATAGTGAAAGCAGGCCTGGCACTAATTGCCTTATCTAATTAGCATCTCGTTCTTGATATCCTGCAATGGCATAAGTCAAAATAATCTCTCATGAAAGGCCAGTCATATTGTTCCAGATCCAGCTCGTAAAGCATTCAACAATGGCTGCATTAACCACGTATTTAAATTGCTCTCTACCGCGAGGGAAGGCTCCTTCTTCTCCGTTGATACGAGCACCCCAGTTCAGGACGATCCATGCGATAAACCATCCAATTAAAAAGTACTTATCTAGTGATGGCATGGCATCTTCCGTTAGCAACATTCAATTTCTATCACCCTTCTGCTGTGGGCAAAAATGGAACCATAGGATAGTCCATGAATCAATGTGTATAACAACTGATGCAGATCTAAATAGATTTACTCCTTCTGCGCGAAATAGCGTATTTGATTAAGGGTACCTTGTACGCCTATATGGCTTGTTTTATAGGATATGCAAT
>JASLWC010000015.1 GCA_030741055.1 Prochlorococcaceae cyanobacterium ETNP18_MAG_14
GACTTTGCCAACTGCATCGCTGTAGCGCTCAGAGAAATTGATCTCTTCAGTTGCGTTTTCAACGCTGTTCACGGGGGTCTTGTCAGTGTTGGATTGTTCGTTTGTCACGGTGTTGATGTCGCTCATGTACACGAAACCGATGGCAAATCTTCGTTGAGCGTATCGAAAGGACCTTTGTTATGCCAGGGCTGTTGGAGTTTGATAGTAATTGCCTGATGGTTCTCCGTCGCAATTTGTTGACAGTTGCACCATTGGAGGGTTGTGCTCTTTTATTAGGCGATCAACAGGATTCCCATATTTCTCAAGGCGGCAACATCTGTTGTGTTCGGCTGATTTGGCCCTGTTGTAATACATGGGTGGCGGGGATGTCATCTTTCCCCGAAGTTTCTGACGATCCGGATTTTTTGGATGTGTCACGGCTGTCACGGAAGTGTCGCTTTGCTTTGGATCCGCGTGAACAGTTGCAGGCTCAACGCTTTGCCAGAGCGCGAAATTGGCGAGTATTGGGCAGTGCTCATTCTCATCCAGGCGGGGAAGCAGTCCCTTCTCCTGCGGATCATCGCTGGACTGTCTTGCCTGCATTAATGGTGATCGTTGCCGGCTCTGGCAACGTGCGTGCTTGGTGGTTAACAGGTGTTCAATCTGACCAGAAGCATGAGCTGGCGTATTTGGGACAGTAGATAGGAGATGGTTTATGGCGCCCTCCTTCTATGGGTCTTCACGACAGCCGAGACGTTGACCTGAGCCCAGATGAGATAGCTCGTTTCGCAAGGCACCTCTCCCTGCCCGAGGTGGGTATGGCTGGCCAAAAGCGGCTCAAGGCGGCTTCTGTGTTGTGTGTGGGAAGTGGTGGGCTCGGCTCGCCACTACTGCTTTATATGGCTGCTGCTGGTGTGGGTCATATCGGGATTGTCGATTTTGATGTTGTTGATCTCTCCAATCTGCAGCGGCAGGTGATCCATGGCACGAGCTGGGTAGGTCAACCCAAAACACAGTCTGCGCGGGCTCGCGTTCTCGAAATAAATCCTCATTGTCAAGTGGATATTTATGAGAATGCGCTCACATCAGACAACGCAATTGAAATCATTCAGCCGTACGACATTGTTTGTGACTGCACAGATAATTTCCCTAGTCGTTATCTGGTCAACGATGCCTGTGTGCTTTTAGGTAAGCCGAATATTTACGGATCGATTCATCGTTTTGAAGGCCAGGCGACGGTGTTCAATCTTGATGCGCAGAGCCCTAATTATCGAGATCTGGTGCCTGAGCCGCCGCCAGCTGGCTTGGTGCCTTCTTGCATTGAAGGTGGTGTGATGGGTGTGCTCCCTGGATTGATCGGTTTAATTCAAGCAACGGAGGTGATAAAAATCATTACTGATATCGGCACTACCTTGAGTGGTCGGTTGCTGATTGTTGATGCCCTAGCGATGAATTTTCGGGAGATGAAGTTGTGTTGTAGTCAACCAAGAGTTGTAATAAGCGAGTTAATCGACTATCAAGATTTTTGTGGTTTTGGTGGCCATGCATCAGCTCAAGGGAAGGACTTTGTCGTGGAGAGTATTTCAGTGCAGGATTTGAAGTCTTTGCTCGATAGTGGCGCTGAGGATCTTGTTCTAGTTGATGTGCGCAATCCTCATGAGGCTGAGATTGCCTTTATTGCTGGTGCGGAATTGATTCCGCTCAACAAGATTGAAAGTGGTGAGGCAATAGAGCAGGTTCGAGAGTTGACCTCGGGTCGCCGACTATTTGTTTATTGCAAGTTGGGTGGTCGTGCGCAGCAAGCTCTTGTCACTCTCAAGAGCCATGGCATCGAGGGCATCAATGTGACTGGTGGCATTGATGCTTGGGCTCAGCAGGTTGATAGCTCATTGCCTCGCTATTGAGTGGGCTAGTGAGCTGCTGGAGGAGCGATAGTCATGCCACTAGATCAACCATTGCTTTGAGATGTTCGCCTTTCTTTATAGGTGTTGATTTCAGTGGGTTTGAACATTTTGCGTTTAAGCAGTTGTTCAGTAATCAACGCCTCGCTTTAGGTCTACGCCCTGCTCTGCATAGTGCTTGTGGCACACCATTTCTGAGTGAACGCCTGCTAGGTCAAAGTAGGCAGGTTGGTTTTTGCATCTACCAGTAATGATCACTTCGGTTTCAGCTGGCTTGCGGAGCAGGGTCTGAACAATGGGCTCTACAGGTAATAGCTCGAGATCCACGCTTGGATTGAGTTCATCGAGGATGACAGTTTTATAAAGCCCACTTGCGATGGCGGCCCTGGCGATTTCCCAAGCTCGTTCTGCTTCCACATAATCGATCGGTTGCTGTTGCCCTCGCCAGACGATGGCATCACGACCAGAGCGAAGATGATCCACTAGGTGGGGGTAACTTTCACGTAGGGCTGCAATGGCGGCATCCTCGGTGTAGCCACTGCCTCCTTTAAGCCATTGCAGGATCAACACCCGATGGCTTTTGTCTTGGCTGATTCCGCGACCAATGGCCTGTAGGGCTTTGCCTAGGGCACTGGTGGATTTGCCTTTGCCTTCACCTGTGTAGATCTCAATGCCTCCGGTGGACTTGAAGGGAATGACACTGCCATCCTCAGGTTTAGGACGACGATGTGCGCGCATTTCGGAATGCAAATCTGCCACCTGCACCAGAGCTCGTGGGGCAGCCCGACCGGTGACGATGATCTCCATGCCATCAGGTCGGTTGCTGAGTGTGTGCACCACATCTTCAACAGCTAGTAGGCCCAGATCCAGCACGGGATTGAGTTCATCAAGCACTACTACTGAATAGAGTGCGCTGGCAATAGCTCCTTTGGCTATATCCCAGCCTCGTTGTGCTTCTTGGCGATCAAATGGGGTAGCTTCCTCGGCGATGAAAAATTCACCACGGCCTGTGCGCACTTGATCGATCAGATGTGGGAAGCCTTGTTGCAGTGCCTCGATCGCAGCGTCTTCGTCGTAGGCGCGGCCAGGGCCTTTTAGAAACCGCAGCAGCAGCACCCTGGTTCGTCGTTGCTCGCAGATGCCAAGACCGATAGTGCGCAGTACAACGCCAAGTGCGGCTTGGCTTTTGCCTTTCCCTTCTCCGTCATAGACATGTAGTTGACCATGGCTGCGTTCATTGCTTTCGGCGGCGGTGGCGATGCCAATCCCACGACCTTTGCTGCTCTTTGCTGCCTTTTTATCTTTGGATTTTTCAGATGCTGCCGCCTGCGAAGCCATGGACGGTTCCTCTAGGGTTTGAGCTTAACGAGGTCGATAGGCTGAGTAGGTATTTGTGGGGACGGCTGGAGTAGCGGTGTTTCGTCAGTTGGAACCTTTGCCAGAGCGGGAGCAGACCCAGCTGCAGTTGTTGCGGGAGTGTCTTGCCAGTCTGGCTCGTGTTTGTGTGGCCTACTCCGGTGGAGTTGATAGTGCGCTAGTGGCGGCGATTGCACATGAACAACTTGGCTCTAACGCTTTTGCTGTGACAGGAGTTTCTCCTGCGCTTGCTCCTTATCTTTTAGAAGAAGCCCGCCAACAGGCGGCCTGGATTGATATTCGCCACCATGAATGTGTAACCAGTGAATTGGAAGATCCGGCTTACAGAAAAAATCCCGTAGATCGCTGTTTTGCTTGTAAGCGGGAATTACATCGGCATCTAGGAGCGATTGCCAAAGCGGCAGGTGGAGCTCAGGTGGTGGACGGTGTGAATCGCGATGACCTTGCTGAGCATCGACCAGGGATTGACGCGGCCCGTCAGGCAGGGGCGCGATCTCCTCTTGTTGAGCTTGAGATTGACAAAGCTGCTGTGCGTAAGATTTCACGGGCTCTTGGCTTCCCTTGGTGGGACAAGCCAGCTCAGCCCTGCCTCGCCTCACGTTTTCCCTATGGCAACAGCATCAGCGCTCAACGTTTGCAACAGGTTGGCTTAGCAGAAGCCTGGTTAAGAACAAATGGTTTCCCTGAGGTGCGGGTGCGATGCCATGGCCTGGCGGCTCGGATCGAAGTGCCGGCTGATCGGATTGAGGAGTTACTGCTTGATCTTGATCGGATGGAAGTTGTAGGTCATTTTCTTGCCCTTGGTTTTACCTCGGTAAGCCTCGACTTAGAAGGGTTAGTTAGCGGCAAGCTCAATCGAAGTATTCAAGCTGATAGTGGCGCTGGTAAATGAATGCCGGCATAGAAAGTTTCTTGACCCCCTTCTTGTAAAGCATTTTTTGCTCATAGCGTTGAAATGAATGCGTTAGCGGAGTTGATTCCTAGCAGCGCCAAGAGTCGAGTGGTTCTAGTTTTTTGAGCCAGATCACAGAAAGCTGTGATGCTAATCATGCTATTTGCATTAGAGCTGAGTGAGAGTTGGTGAGAAGTTGGTTAGGGCCCTGATTTATTTTGTGGCTATTACTTTGATCTCAGCAGATGTGAGCTAGCTCACAGATATGTTTGCTCTAGATCAACGCCATTTCGGCTGAGAAAAAGCGATGGTATGTGCATCGGAGGCAGTTAAGTCTTCGGTATTACACACACTATCAACTTCAAAATCATGACTACTTTTAATAGCACACAACCAAATAGTGAACTCATTGATGAGGAACTTGCATTGACAAGCTTGAATGGAATAGCAGGTGGAATTGACTTTGACGAGCCCGAAACGCCTGAGGAGGAGAAAGAGCAAGATGCATTGCTTATGCGCTGGGTAAGAGGTGAATTCTAAACGCAATTAGATTAGAAGAAGCCTTGAGCAATCTGAGGCAAGAGACCCATCCTCATCGCAACAGCCTTATCAGTGAACTGCTTCACCAAGAGTTTAATTTTTTACATACCTACTAAAGACACCTATTGTCTTCAAACCCATGACTACTTTTAATGACGACGGCAACAATGCACTGTTCGAACAAGAGCTCTCATGAAAAGTTCTATCGGGTGCAGTCGGTGGCCTTGTTTCAGTATTTAGGAAATCAGTTGAGCAACGATCTGGCACTATGCTTGGCAAAATTCCGTGGCATCCCCACTCTTTCCCCAGGCCTTGACTAAGGAAAATCCCCTGTCATTAAAGGGGATTTTCTTTTGCCTACTCGCATGCTTGAACTGCTTTATATTATCCGATTCCTAGCATCTTTGTGGCGTCCAAATGCTCATTTATATGTGCTATTGGTTAATAACTAAGCCGACATAAATTGATCTGCATTGCAGAGCCAACTATCAATTTCTTGGTATTAATTAATGCATCTATTCCTTAAGTTCGAGTGCCAAAACTGCACGTCAACATCCTTTGTTTCATCTGCCCTGTGGAACTTCAGTGCAACTTGATGCCGCCTCATGCTTCTAAGCATGAGGCGGCAATGTTTGTAGGCAGTCTGCCAGGCATTAACCTTGGCAAACTAATTGATTGAGATGGCCTTGACATCACCTATGTACTCAACTCCGTTGACCGAGTTGGCTACGTTTTCGGAGGCTGTGAGTACTTTTATATGGTAGAGCTTGCCGTCCTTGTCGTATCCTTTTACAGGCGAAATGGAATCGTCGGCATGTATTGCCTTGACGTTATGAATTAAGGAATTGTTCGCGAGCAAACCCTTCACGTCGATCTTGTTCCCATTGTTGTCAATTCCTTTTACATCAACTATTTCCCCAAGCTCTGTTATTGCTTTAATTGATAGCCTGCCTCCACCTTCATTTTTGATTGCCTTAATAGGCGTCTCCTTCCCGTCTATATATGCCCTGACTGAATGCAAACAGATATTAGAATTGCTGTCACAGTTTTCATCAACAATTATTTTGACGTCATATAGTGAACCATCCTTGACGGCTTTGACGTCATAAAGATCCTCAAGATCATAATTAAATATCTTTACATGTGCCTTCTCAGGCGAAGCTTGAGCTTGAGAAGGCATGGCGAGTAGAGGCGCTAGCGATCCTAGTCCCATTAAGGACAGGGCGAGTATTCGTTTCATTTTAGAGTGAATGATATTCCATGAAAAGCCTACCCTCTTTCATGAACTATCATTCACTCTAAATATTATATTGTGACACTCATAAGTTTAGCTAAATATCACTGTCTCGAATGCCGTTAGCCCTACGGAACGGAACTTCATTGCAAGTGAGTCAATAACGAACAGCTGATCATCAGAACGACAACCCCTGACTATCTCCTCCCCACAAACCTCTAACGAGTCAGTTGAGTGGATTCAGCAGGTGGCTAGTCAGTTAATTCTTTGGATTTCTTGATGCGCTAGCAAGAGCTGCAGGTGTTTCCCGTTGGAAGCTCTTTAGGGCATGGCTTTTGGCGCCAAGTTCCTGGCGCAGTAGCTCGCAAGCTTGTTCCGGCATCGTTTGATCGCCGCAAGTGAATACATCAACAGCCGCATAGCCGTTTTCAGGCCATGTGTGTATTGAGATATGAGATTCAGCCAAAAGGGCAAGCCCTGTAACCCCCTGAGGTTCAAATCGGTGGGTGATCAGATTGAGAAGAGTGGCACCAGCACGTTTTGCTGCAGTTGTGATCGTGGTTCTTATAAAGGCTTCGTCATTGAGCTTGGCTTGATCGCAGTCGTAAAGCTCAAGAATGCAGTGCTTGCCAACCATGTCGGCGGCGCTGTGATTGATTGAGCTTGGTGGTTCTTGGTGGCTGATGCCATCCCATCCTGGGTTTGGATGCAGGCAAGACAAGTTTCGCTCGATCAAGGCAATAAAAAAATTAGCTCGCTACCTTAACCGACGCCATCAGATGATCTCAAGGATCCCGCTTCGATAATTTGTGATTGCGCTTGCCATTCACCCTGGAAGCCATCTAGATGGGTCGCGCTTACCAGGCACTGATGCTTCTTTCCTACAGCCTCAAGGAGCAGCAATTGTCTGCCCGGATCCAATTCCGCAAGCACGTCATCTAATAACAGCAGTGGCGGTTCCCCGCATAGTTCTCCCACGAGTTCCAGCTCAGCAAGCTTTAGCGCCAGCACGATTGTTCGTTGCTGACCAGCTGAGCCGAAGCGGCGCGCTTCCGAATCGTTGAGCAGTAATTTCACTTCGTCACGATGAGGCCCCACGCGGCAGCTTCCTAAACGTTCCTCCTCAGCGCGCTGGTTTAAGAGCTGTGTTTCAATCGACAATCGCCAGGGTTCTTCTGCTTCCTTGCCTTCTAGTTCGCTGCCTGGCTGGTAGGCGAGTCGCAACTTCTCATTGTTCTTACTCAGGATCTCTTGCCATCGGCTTGCTAGTGGTTGAAGGCGGGCAAGGGCTCGATTGCGACGTCGATGAATGCGTGTGCTTACTAAAGCCATCTGCACATCGAAGGCATCCAGCAGCGAATTGCGCTCTTCAATGGAGCCATGACGCCATTGGCGCCATAACTGGCTGCGCTGACGCAGCAGTTTGTTGTAACGACTGATCAGTTCTGCATAGATCGGCTCCAGTTGCTGCACCACTCGATCAAGCCACTGACGCCGCAGGGCAGGTTCCCCTCGAACCAGATCAAGATCAAGAGCGCTGAAGCCCACGCAACGGAGTGGACCGATTAGATCCATCTGGCGTGTAAGTAACTTGCCGTTGCGGCGGGCTTGACGGCCGCCCTGTCGTCTCAACTCCAATTCGAGCTTTTCACTGTCATCAGCGGTGGCGCGCAGCAGCGCGCGGGGTTCCCCCCAGTGGATCAGGTCTTGATCACTGCTTGAGCGATGCGAGCGCAGACTGCCGAGTAGCTCCACGGCTTCAAGAAGGTTTGATTTGCCGATCCCATTTGGGCCGATGACCAGTAGTCGATTGTCCGTCAATTCCAGCTCAAGTCGGCTGTAATTGCGGTAACTCTGGAGTTTGAGCTGGTGAAGCCGAATCGTTCTTGGCGCGGCTTGTGGTTAAGGTAGCTTGATGAGAGGGCTCGAGAGTTGCTCTCATGCAGCGGCATCTAGCCGATATCTGTGGGCATGTAGCTCAGTTGGATAGAGCATCAGATTCCGGTTCTGAGGGTCGGGGGTTCGAGTCCCTCCATGCTCGTATTTGCATATAGGTTCCACCGGTTAGCGGAGCCTATAAGTCATGGCTCTGATTCCATCAGGGTCAATGATGAAACCCTGTGCCTTCAATGTATTGAGCGTTGTAGCTGGAGCTAAGACTGAGATGCTGCAGCCCGGCATGGTTCGGCGCAGAGTGTCAAGAGCTTGATCTACGAGGAAGGCAAGCAACTGTTCTTGTAGTTCGCCTGGTTGTGCTACCAGATTCCAGAGGTTGGCATTTAGGCCGTGGTCGCTTGTGGCGCGGACGAAGCCAGCAAGGTTTCCACTTGCTTTTTCTAAAATGCTTAGATGCCAAACGCTGCGCTCTAAGGCCAGAGCCCATTTTTCTGGGGCATGAATAGGTTCTCGGCAGCGAGAGAGCAGTTTGTTGAGAGCTGCAGCTTTGGGTAATTTTTGACTTTCCAGCATGAAGCCTGAAGGTAGGCAGGGCAGATCAGGCTGTTGACGAAAAGCAAGCAAGGTTGTTTTAGCCGGTGTTGCGCATACCGGCAGCTATGCCATTAATTGTTAGCAATGCACCGCGAAGAAGTTCACTGCGGCTGTAGGTGCGACCATCGCTTTCTGTTAGTGGAGCCTCGTTCATTGGCGGCTGTCGATTCTGATCACGTAGTCGGCGTAGTAGTGCTACTTGAAGGAAACCCAGTGGCACGATTGTGCGATTACGAAGATCTACTGATTGCTGTAAGGCGGGATCGGCGCCAAGCAACCTCGGTTGCCCGGTGATATTTAATACCAGCTTGCGAGTGAGGTGGTATTCCGCTGAAATGGTTTCGAAGATGTGATTAAAAGGATCTCGATACTCAGTGCTGCCAAGGCTAGTCATGTAGTGATGGGCGAGCTCCAGATCTACTTTTGAAAGGGTCATTTCAACCTTGGAGATCAGCATCCGGAAGAAAGGCCATCTTTGATGCAGCCTGCGCAGAAGGTCGAGTTGATCAGCATCTGATTCAACTTCTGCGGATAACGCTGTACCTACACCAAACCAGCTCGGCAGCAGGAAGCGACTTTGCGTCCAGCCGAATACCCAGGGTATAGCTCTTAGGCTGGAGAGGTCTTTGGCGCCACTTTTGCGTCGTGCAGGACGGCTGGAGATTTGTAATTTGCTGATTTCCTCGATCGGCGTGACCTGTTGGAAGAAGGCCACCAGGTCTGGGTTGTCGTGGACTAGGGCTCGATAATGTTCACGTGAGCGGCCGGCCAGTCTGGTCATTAGTTGATTCCAGCTTGGTGTGGCATCCAGTTGATTTGTTACCAGGCTGTTTTGCAGGACTGCGGTAGTGAAAGTTTCTAGGTTGTAAAGCGCTAGCTCCGGCAGGCTGTATTTAGATGCCAGCACTTCTCCCTGTTCGGTGATCTTGATGCGGCCGCGCATGGTGCCGCTTGGTTGGGCCAGAATTGCTTGGTAGGCGGGACCACCTCCTCTGCCGACAGATCCACCCCGACCATGGAACAGGCGCAGGGCTAAACCGTGACGGCTGGCTAGGTCTTGCAAGGCAATTTGGGCTTGATGAATCTCCCAATTACTGGAGAGGAAACCGGAGTCTTTATTGCTATCTGAATAGCCGAGCATTAACTCCTGAAGAGGTTGGATTTGCTCGCCAACACGGGGGAGCAAATTGCGGTAGATAGGTGAGTTGAATACTTCCTCCATCACTGTCGGAGCTCGTTGTAGATCTTCCACGGTCTCGAACAGAGGCACAACAAGTAGGTCTGCATGTCCAGAGGTGGGATCAACGAGGCCAGCTTCTTTGGCAAGCAGTAGTACCTCCAGTAGATCGGAGGCCGTGTGACTCATTGAGATCACATAAGTGCGGCAGATTCGGCTGCCGAATTCTTCTTGCAGTCGGTGCAGCATTCGGAATACTGCCACTGTTTCAGATGTACTGGGCGACCAAACCACAGCAGAGGGGATAAGTGGTCGGCGGGTTTGAAGTTCCTCCATTAACCACTGCACCCGTTCCGCCTCGTTCATGTCGCCATAGGCCTTAGGCAGGTTCAGGTAGCGGGTTAATTCGTCGAGGGCATCGCTATGGCGATTGCTTTCCTGACGGATGTCGAGGCTGGCTAGTGAGAAAGCAAAAATGTGTACCTGCGTTAGCAGGGTGTCTAGAGGTTCACAGCTCAGATCAGTGCTTACCAGACTGTTGCGTATTAGCTCAAGGTCGCTTCTGAATTCTGCAACCGATCCGTAGTGGAGGGATTCTCCTGGGTTGATTGCGTTAATGCTGGGGGTTAGGCCTTCTGGCGGGGTCTGCCAGCCGGCTTCTGCAAGTTGTTGGTTTCGCTGTTGAGTGAGTTTTAACCGCTCTAGGGTATAGCTGAGTTTCAGGCGATAAGGCTCGAGGCGATAGCGGGCTGCTCGTTCCTCATAAACCTCGGGGAATCGAAGCCGGTCCATTTCCAGCGACTCCAACAGTGGAGTGCTGACTTGGCTCCATTGCATTGAGATGCTTAGTTGATCGCGGAGGCCTTGAACGGCAGTGACATAGCGTTCAAGCATTAATTGACGTTGATAACAGGCGGTGCGCCAGGTGATCTCTGGCGTAACGGAAGGATTGCCGTCTCGGTCTGAACCAACCCATGATCCAAAGGTGCAGAAGGCGGCTTGGGGAATATGTATATCCGGGTAGCTTGCTGCCATTGCTGTTATCAGGCGTGACCGTAGCTGGGGCATGGCATCGAAAAGCACCTGCTGGAAATAGTGGAGGGCGTAATCAACCTCATCCAGCACTGTGGGCTTGAACTGATGAAGCTCATCGGTACGCCACCACAGCCGAATCTCCTCTTCCAGTTGAAGCCTCAGGCTTTCTTTCTCCGGTGCAGATTTTGGTGAATCTGATTGCAACTGTTGCAACAGGCTTGCCACTCTGCGCTGTTTGTGGCGCACGGTATGGCGGACGATTTCGGTTGGATGCGCCGTAAAAACTAGGCGGATATCCATCTCCTGTAGAAGGTTCTCCAGCTGAGCTGGCGGCACGTTGAGATGGCGTAGACGTTCGAATAATTCTCTAAATGTGGCAGGGTCTGTCTGACTAGCAAGCGGTGGCGCAAAGGGATCAAAGAGTTTCTCGTGATCTTTGATCTCTCGATCATTAGACATGCTGGCGAGATAACTGTCTTCCTCTATTCGTTGTTCGAGGATATTTACTAGTTGGAAATAGAGGGAGAAGGCACGAGCCGCAGCAATGGCTTCGGCTAGATCCATTTCACGGATCAAAAGCACGATCGCTGTGCTCATGCTGTTCCTATCAGCTTCTTCAATAGTTAAAGGTTCACTAAGTTGCTTCAGGCGAAGCAGTCTTTCTGTCTGCTCAGGTGGGCATTCGCTACGTAGCACCGTTTGCCAAAGGTCTTCCACCAGTTCAAGGCGCTGCTGCAGTAGGCGCCCTGCATTCTCTTCTCCCATTGTTTGATCACAATCAGGTGCTTGGGCGGGGGGCTGCTGCATCGAAGCGCTGGTGGATTCATGTTTGGCCATGATCATCCCAAAATGGCCTCGGTTTTGCTTGTGGTGAGCTCTTCTACGTTCATTTCGGCAATGCTGTTTTGAATAACAGCCTGCACAGTCTGGCCATTGGCATGGGCCTGTAGCCATTGCATGGCTTGATTTCCCTTCTTTAGAACTGAATGCAGCGGTGCAAGTTGTTTTACTAGATTCAGATCTCTACTTATAGGGTCTACTTCTTCGAGCAGTTGCTTAACCCAGGAGCGGCAAATGATGGGATTGCCATCGCGCCAGTGATGTAAGGGAGCGTTCAGACTCATTTGCGCAGCGGCAGAATCGTTCGCATCACAAAGATCGGCCAGTTCTTTAGGGGTTAGTCGACTTGCTTTAAGAGGATCTAGTTGGTCTGGCTTGAGAAGCAGACTGAGAACGCGCAATTCGAGCAGAGTAGTTACTGCAAGGAGTAAAGAGGGGTCCGTGATCAGGTCGCAGATGCGTAACTCCAGACGGTTGAGCTCATAGGGGCGTTGAGGCCCGTTCGGTCGAACCGAAGTCCAAAGATGACGCTCGTTTCGCATGCTGCCACTGGCTAGTTGATCTTCAACCCAACCGACATAGTGAGGATGACTTAGGAACAGGGGCACATGTTCTGGAGTAAGTGGAAATTGCTGCCATCTTTGAGAGTGGCTTCCTGTTGGCAGCCCATCGAGGAAGGGGGAGCTCGCGCTCAAGGAAAGCAAGAGGGCTGCTTCACAACGAACTAAGCGCAGTGCAGTAAATAGCAGCGATAGATCTTCAATCCCCAGATTGATGTGGACACTTGTGGTTACAACCTTGGTGCCGTAGGTGGCCTCGATTAGATCGTGATAGGGGTTGAGTGGATCAGAGCGTTCAAAGCGATTACTGTCGCCCAGGCTGAGGGTGCTGCCCGGCAATAGGGTGAGTTGCTGTGGCGCTAACCATTTGCGCAGTCTTCGTCTTGGCGCTAGGAGTGCCTCCTTCAAAGGAGCGTAGTGAGATTCAGGCTTGGTGATGTATTCAAGGTTGCGTTGGTCTGGTTCGATTACGAAATCTGGTAGATCCCTTTTTACGGCTGCCGCCACGCCTACGTGCTCACCATTGCTGCGCCCTGTGAATAACTCCACCTCAAAGCCTTTAAGCAGTAGCCGGTTACTCATGGTTTGCAGGGCTCGAGACAAGCTAGGGCTGTGAGCATCCCTCTTGCCTTGTTGAGGGTCTCTTCGTATTCGGCGGTGGGAACTGAATCGGCAACCACGCCTGCTCCTGCTTGAACCTTTACCTGCCAGCCGCCCTCAGGATGGGGCCGCACGATCATGGTGCGAATGGTGATGGCTGTATTAAGAGCACCATTTAGATCTACGGCCCCGTACACCCCCGAATAGGGACCTCGTGCGTCGGGTTCGAGTTCATTAATGAGCTGCATGGCCCTGATTTTTGGGGCGCCACTGACAGTGCCCGCTGGGAAAGAGGCCATCAATAGATCCCATACATCCTTCCCTTCAGCCAGGAGCCCTTCTACTGCGCTGACGATGTGCATCACATGGGAATATTTCTCGATCACCATGAGCTCCTTCACCTCCACACTGCCTGGCCTGCAGACGCGACCTAAGTCATTGCGGCCAAGGTCAACCAGCATTACGTGTTCTGCTCTTTCCTTTGGATCCGCCATTAAATCTGCTTCTAGCTTGTGATCTTCCAGTTCGTTCGAGCCGCGCGGGCGCGTGCCAGCGATAGGTCGAAGGCTGGCCTTGATGCCATCAACAACGGGCTCGGCTTTAACCATCACCTCTGGGCTTGAGCCGATTAGTTGCCAATCACCGAAATCAAAGAAAGCCATATATGGGGATGGATTTACCATCCGCAGGCTCCTGTAGAGCTCAAGTGGCTGTTGAGAGACTTTGGTTTCTAGTTTTTGACTGATGACCAGCTGGAACACATCACCTGCAGCAATGTGCTGCTTGGCAGTTTTAACTGCATCTTCAAAACCTATTTGGCTGTAGTTGCTGGTCGTAGCAGGTGGAGACTGCCCTTTTTGTTGCCAACGCAGTGGTGGTGTCGCTGCAAGTGGCGCTGACATGCGCTTTTCCAAGTCTTCAATGCGCCCTTTTGCTTTTAGCCATGCTTCTTCAGCAGTTTGTTCCTCGGTCAGGTCTGCGTAGGCCACGGCAGTGATCAGGCGTTTTACTTGATCAATGATCAAGATGCTGTCCATCAGCATCCAGATGCCATCGGGTGGGTCGTCGTTTTCTCTGCCGTGAACGGGCACTGTGGGTTCAACCCATTGGATCAACTCAAAGCTCCACATGCCGTAGAGCTGGCCAAGGGGGGGCAAGTCAGGAAGGGATGCGGTGCGATAAGGGGCTAGCCATTGCCTGAGTGCTTCAAAAGGATTGCCGATGGCTTCATCGGTTTGGCCTTCTCGCCACCGACGGACTAGACGATCACCTCGGCAGCTTGCTGTCCAGAGTGGATCGCATGCGACGACACTCCAACGCCCAAGGTTTTCTCCTCCTTCTACCGACTCCAGCAGTACACCAGGGGGGTTCTCAGCACCAACCTTCAACCAAGTGGTGAGAGGAGTTTCAAGATCAGCTGGCCAACTATGGGCCAAGGGGATGTAATTGGCACCGTTTGCGGCTGCCTCAAAGAATGCGGCGCGATCAGAGCTGAGCATAAGGGGATCTTCGCAGCTGATGCCGATTAGTTGAAGATCCCTAGATCACTCCGGTGAATTCAGCTCAGGTGTCGTAGGTTTTGCGACCGCTGAACTTTAATTTGGCTGGATTTGTGTTTTCCCCAATACGACGAGGGTTGTGGTTCGCCATGACCCTGCCTTCGTTCACTTTTTCGGGGAACTCACCATCTTTGGGGTGCAGGAATTCTGTGTCGCCGCCTGGGAAGACTCGATAGACCTTGTAGTTATCGATCTTGAATTTTGAACGTAGCTGAGAACCTAGGGCGAGGCACTGCTCTTTGCGAGCGAAATACATGAGGTTCTCTCCCTCATTCATTTCAGCTGCACCGCCAGTAGGCAGTTCGAATACTTGAGCTTTTGAACTGCTCCAAGTAATAGCGTGCTTCTCTTCGGTTTCAGCGGAGTTTAGAAGGCCCCCGGTGCTCCCCAGATACTTGGGGTATTGCCCTGTCAACGCCGTTGCAGTCATAGCTGTCCTCGAGAATCGGCATGCCGTTACTGGTGAAAAGTAGCACTGCGTTTTGTGCCGTATGGCACTGTTTGGCTTCAAGCTTCACACCCGTCAACATTATTAGCTTTTCTTTTGGCGTTCAATTGTTCTCTTCTGCGATGGGGAAGAAAACTGTTAGTCCTTTGTCTCGACGCTTTGTTAGCAGGCCTCCAAGGCTGGCGAGCATTCGTTGGGTGGCTGCTTGGCTGAGTTGCAGGCTGCCGGTGTTGGGATCCCAGCTGAGTACTGGTCCGAGATCGGCATTCTGATTTTTGTCGGTGGCTTTTTGCTCCTCAGTGTTGGGGATTTGACTAAGGATTTGAAGCTTGAGGCGGGAGCCTGCAGGGCGAAGCGTCATGGATAGGTTGTTGCCGGCTGGTAGGCCACGGCTAGTGCGGTCAATTAGTCCGCCTAGCATCGGTTCAAGGCGTCCAGGATCACTAAGAACCTCTGGTAAATCAGGGGTGATATCGAGTTGGAGTTTTATCCCGCGGCGTTCGAGTTGATGGCTCCAGGCTGGACAAAGCATGGTCAGCATGGCCCCGAGGTCGGTATGGGCAAGTAATGAGGCGTCCGGTGGCTGGCGTTGAAGTTCTGCGGCATAAAAAATCAGACCAAATCGATCTATCTGTTCGGTGCATTCAGCGTTGATTTGCTCTAGGCGGCTTACGACTACATCAGGTAGATCTCTTCGCCGTAGCAGGGTGTGGATCAGAGTTCGGATTGTGGCAAGGGGGGTGCGAACTTCATGGGTGAGTGCCTCTAGCAGAGTGAGTTCAGCATTACTTCCTTGATTCGTTTCTTTGCTGGATTTCGCATCAGGCGATTCTTCGGGAAGCGATTGCAGTGTGAGGCTGGGCGCCAAGCCGGCCAGCCGTTCCGCAAGGCGAGGCCAAAAGAGTTTTCCCAGTTCGGGATTGCTTTGCAAAGGGCCAAGGTTTGCGAGTGCTTGGCGAAGCTGAAGGGCATGTTCAGGATCTTCGCTGTCAAGCCTTAGATCGAGCATCTTCAGTAGGTCGCTGAGGGTCTCTGGATCACTGCGCATCAGTAGATGACGCTGGCCAGGTTTGCCTTGCAGTGCTAGGGCTAGCTGAACATCCGGGGTGATGATCAAGAGCAGGGGGTCGCGACCGTCTTCCTGGCGTAATGGCAGCCGTTGATAGCCACCAATCTCTGAATAGTTTCTTTTTCGGACCGACCTAACGCGACTTGGTAGTAAGAGGCCGCATTGAGGTGATTGGAGGCTTTCGAGCTCGTCTGGTGCCCATACCCATCCGTTTAAACGACTGAGTAATCTCGATTCGTAGAGTGCCGGTAGTGGTGCTGCAAGCCAGAGGCCCTGTGCTGGATCACTTGGCAGCAGGATGTCGTCTTGCAAGGTTTCCAGAGCAGCCCACCACATTCGTCTAATGGTGGGTTCATCTACTCGGCCAGGTGGTGCACCTTCTGCAAGACGCTTTTGGATGGTTGTCAGCGAGATGGAGTCGCTCACCATTTGTTGAGTTTTGTTTGGCCGCGATGTGCCACAGAAATGCAGAGCCCCAGCGCTATGAAGTTCACCACCATCGCTGAGCGGCCATAGCTCATAAATGGTAGGGGAATACCAGTGACGGGTCCCATACCGATTGTCATAAAGATGTTCACCACCACTTGGAACATCACCATCGTGGCGACGCCTATTACTACTAATGATTCGAAGTCAGTGCGGGCTTGCCTGGCCACCTGCAGCAGTCGTCCCATAAGCAGAGCAAACCCTGTTACGACAAGGAGAGTCCCTAGGAATCCGGTCTCCTCTCCAAGGGCACTGAAAATGAAGTCGGTCCACTGCTCGGGAATGAAACGTAGCTTGGTTAGTTGACCTTGTAGTAGTCCTGTTCCAAATAGCCCGCCGGAGCCGATACCCACAGTGCTCTGCAGCAGGTGATATCCACCGCCGAGAGGGTCTTTGGCGGGATCGAGAAAATTCACTAGCCGTTCTCGTTGATAGTCCTTTAGAGCATGCAACCAAAGCCAGGGGGTAGTAACTGCCACGACAGTTTGCAGCGCCAAAGTCGAAGAACTAGCTAGGCGTTTCCATGGCAAGGAGCGATAGGCCAGGAAGCCCAATAGGGGAATCCATGCGCAGAGTGCCCAAGGCCATAGCCCTGCAAGCAGTGCTGTCCCCAGGGGGGATAGGAGTAAGAGGACCCATTCCAAGGGCATGCCGGACCAATAGAGCATGGTCACTAGCAAGGCGCCGAATACGAGCGAGCTGCCCAGGTCGGGTTGGATGCAGACTAGAAACCAGGGCACAGAGATCACAGTCAAAGGCCTCACTAGGTCGACTGGACGCTCTACTGGGTGACGATCGAGTACTGCTGCTAGCAGCAGGATCGCTGCGAGTTTTGCAAATTCAGATGGTTGTACATGCACCCCACCGATGCCGATCCAACGTTGAGCTCCAAGGGCTGAGGTGCCGATCAGTCGAACGGCCAATAGGCTCAGCACCGTGAGTGCGTAGAGCGGAATCAATAGCGGCCGCAGCTTATTTAATGGCAATCGGGTCAGCAATAGAGCGATTAAGAAGCCAAATCCGGCGGCGATCCAGTGGTGATACCAGTCGGCGTAATCAGCTTGTCTTTGGGTGCTGGCGATCAGTAAGCCAGCGAGGGCAACCATGGCTAATGGAATACCCCAAAGCACTAGATCCAGCTCCTTCCACCACCTGCTTAGATGACCTTTAGATCGGAAGAACATGCCATTGCGTCGCCGGCTGTTGCTTGAACGCATAGTTCAGCTGTTTTGACAGGTGCAATCCAGCATTTGCTTCGCCAATTGTTTGAAGGCTGCTGCACTTGCGGAGTTAGGCCGGCTATGAACGATGGGGCTCCCTTCATTGCCACCTTCTTGGACTGGCATCTCCATGGGGATCTGAACGAGTAGCGGCGTGTCATTTTCTAGAGCCAGCTGCTCTCCGCCTCCAGAACCGAACAGTGCGTAACGCCTTTCTGGTTGGTCAGGAGGGATAAAGGCGCTCATGTTTTCCACTACCCCGAGCACTTTTATGCCCATTTGCTTGAACATGGCCAGTCCGCGGCGGGCATCCTGCAGCGAAACTTTCTGGGGGGTTGTGACGATAATCACCCCTGCCATGGGGACTGCTTGCGCCAGAGAAAGTTGGGCATCACCGGTGCCTGGAGGTAGATCAACCACCAGCACATCTCTTTCACCCCAGTAAACCTGATAAAGGAATTGACGGATAATTCCGTTCAGCATCGGGCCGCGCCAGATCACTGGTTGGTTCTCCTCAATTAGTAGACCCATGGACACCATGGCCACACCGCAACTTTCGATCGGGATGATGCATTGCTCAGCACCGTTACCGCTGACTTCAGGCGTGCGATTAGCTACACCAAGCATTGTTGGAGTATTGGGACCATAGATATCGGCATCGAGTAGGCCGACTCTCAGACCCTCTTGGGCCAGTGCACAGGCCAGATTGACCGCTACGGTGCTTTTGCCAACGCCGCCTTTGCCGCTACTTACGGCAATGACGTTACGTACCCCAGGAATGGCTTGCAGCTCGGCGGTTTGTCCATGGCCAGCCTGGCCTATGGCTTCTTGGTCGGGACTATTGCCAAGTTCAATTTGCACGTCATTGATGCCGTCGAGCTCTAGTAGTACTTCTCGAGTTTTTTGAGCCAACTGATCCCTCTGGCTTTGTGCAAAGCCAGGTAGGGAAAGACGTACGACAGCTCGAGGAGGGATTACACGGATATTGTCGATCCAGCCCAGTTCGACGGCTGAGCGGCCGCTGCCTGAATCTTTTACTTGATCTAGGGCATTACTTGCCTGCTCGGCCGTCGCCATGCCTTCCCTTTAAATGAGAGGATTGTATTGGCGGATACACATGACTGCTTTGAAATAGAAGCTCTTTGGAGGTATTTACTTGCAATCTGAAGTCGTGCGGCATAACTAGACTCCAGTAGTCTAGTTATATAATGAGTCCAAAATCATTTCTGTTCCTATTGGCAGGGTTATGGGTGCTTCTGTGAGTGGTGGTCAAGTGCCTCCTTCCAATTCGCGAGAGCTTGCACGCGAGTTGGTGCTTGGCTTGCAGGATGAGATATGTGCAGGTTTAGAGAAGCTTGATGGTGCTCAGACTTTTAGAACTGACAGCTGGGATCGTCCTGAAGGGGGTGGTGGGCGATCAAGGGTGATTCGTGATGGTGAGGTTTTCGAGCAGGGCGGCGTTAATTTTTCAGAGGTGCACGGCAAGGAGTTGCCGCCGTCGATTCTGAATCAGCGACCGGATGCAAAGGGGCATCCCTGGTTCGCTACTGGCACCTCGATGGTGCTGCACCCACACAATCCATATGTGCCTACTGTCCACCTCAACTACCGCTATTTCGAAGCAGGTCCAGTGTGGTGGTTTGGTGGTGGTGCTGATCTCACGCCATTTTATCCTTACCTAGAGGATGCTCGCCATTTTCATCGTGTTCACAAGCAGGCTTGTGATTCGATCAGTCCAGAGCTCCATAAGGTCTTTAAGCCTTGGTGTGACGAATATTTCTTTCTGAAGCACCGCGGAGAGACCCGTGGTGTGGGTGGGATTTTTTACGACTACCAGGATGGATCTGGAGTGATTTATAAAGGTCAAGATTCAGAGGGTCCAGCCGCTGGTATCTCTAGAGATTTGGGCGTTCAACCGAAGAGTTGGGAGCAGCTATATGCGCTTGCTCAGGCTTGCGGAAAAGCTTTCTTGCCTGCCTATGTGCCGATTGCACAGAAGCGTCAGCAGCAGGCCTATAGCGATCGAGAGCGTCAATTCCAGTTGTATCGCCGTGGGCGTTATGCGGAGTTCAACTTGGTGTGGGATAGGGGAACGATTTTTGGATTGCAGACCAATGGTCGAACTGAGTCGATCCTGATGTCATTACCTCCTTTGACTCGTTGGGAGTATGGCTATCAACCACCCGCTGGTTCCAGAGAAGCTTTGCTCACTGATCTGTTTACTCGACCACAGAATTGGCTTGAGGATTCGACGTTGGAGGAGCGCTGTCGGCCTCATCAGGCGGTGGATTAGAAGATTCCTTCTCCTTGCGGCCTACCCCCAGCTCCAGAGCGTTGGTGATCCGAAGTGCGATGGTTTGAATAGTTGCTTCTCTGGTTTTGGGGTTGCGCAGATTAGCCTCCAGATCTCCTTCCAGCATTCCGATTTCTAGGATGCTTATACCTCGTCGTGGTCCACCTAGGCCTCCCCTGAAAATCCTGGGGAAGCGGCCGAAGTTGATTGCAAGGCTTTCATCCACGCTATTGAGGCTGCGATTGAGTGCCGGTATTAATCCGGATCCATATCCATGTGGGCTGTAGGCATCAAAGTGAATTTCTAGGATGTAGTCGCCTTTTGAGGATCGCTTGCGAGCTACTGACCAATTGGTGCGGGGATCATTTGCATCAGCAATTGAGAGTGCTCCAGGGTCGTAGGCGGTGACACTTAGACCTCTCTTCTTGCTGATGGCTGCCACCGCATCACGCACTAGTTGGTTCCAAAAGAGTTCGTCACGCATGCGGGGGTCCATGGGCGCAGCTCCCCTTAGATCAACAGCTGCACCGGATGTACCAGAGCCATGCATTCCTTGGGAGTCGGCATGTCCTGCCATGACCACAATTTTCAAAGAGGGAGATACCGGTTTGCGACCTACCCAGTAACCCTTAAGACGGGTACGAGGCCCGGTAATTGAATGATTCGTACTGGGGAGAAGGGGTGCTTCTGCAGCATTGGTCAGACCAAGCGTGTTCAGTCCCAGGCTGAAACCTGCAGCCAGCAGGAAAAGGTTCCTGCGTTTCCAGCGGTGATTTGATTTCACTCAGATTGGGGAGGAGAGTAAAGAGCCGTCGCTAGCAAGCTCGAGGCGTTTTGAAAGTTCTGATTCCATGGCAATCAGTTCGTCTCTATGGGCTCTTAGTCGCACGGTGCTGCCTTCGCTATCGGTTGTGCTGATCAAGCGAAGTTCAACGGCTTCAATACGGTTGGCGCGGTTGCTGTAGACCGCACCCGCGATAGGGCCTAGGCCCACAAGCAAAAGAGGCCACCATTCAAGTTGTGGATACAGCTGGCGGACAACTAGACCAAGGCAGCCTGCTCCAAGCCCAGCGAATAGGGATAAAAGGATTGCTAATGGTCGGCTTGAGGCGACACTTCCATGGAAGCGAAGTAGTTGTCTCTCTGCATCGCCGCCATCTGGTTTCCATCCTCGTTCCTCCAGCCAGAGGCTCATTCCATTGAGCACCTCGAGTGGTGGCCGTGGCGAGTGCACATCTACAACTGTGGTGCGGTCTTTACTCGCTGCGCGCAGGAAGAACACCAGGCCGATGGTTAGCAGCACTGTGAGTAGCAGGTTCGAGGAGAAGACTGCTGTCATCTTTAGTGCATGGTCACAGATATACCTAACTGTTCTAGGTCTTTATGGCGCCATGGACTGTTAGTTGGCTGTGCTTTTGCTGCATGAGTTGTTTTGCATCATCTTTTGCTGTTGTTGAGGCAAGATTCCAGTTAGCTATTCGTCTGCTTTGAGCAAGCAAACCAGTATCCAGAAGACAGCCAGTCCTAGATAAAGAAACTTAGAAGGAGATTGAAAAAAATAGTGTTCGATATCGCTCAGATGGCTTCTTGAAGCATTGCCAAGGGTGATCACGATGGCCGAGTGGCTACGACTGGCTTAATTCAGCTTCGCTCCGACTTGTAGGCCAGACAAGTGAGCGGAGATGTTGTGTGGCCCGTCAGAGTGTTGGGGATCTGCTCTGGCTATGTGCCATTTGCTCAATGGCGGACTTTTCTGCAGCTCCTGCAAGTTTTGTTGTTTTCGACAATGATCTTGATTCCGACTGGGCGGAGCGTTATTCGCGGGCTTCAGCTCTTGCTGTAGACACCGAGGCCATGGGACTCATTCATGGCCGCGACCGTCTGTGTCTTGTGCAGCTTTGTGACCCTGACGACAATGTGGCATGTGTGCGGATTGGTTTAGGTCAAACCTCCGCGCCTCGGTTGCAGGCCTTGATGGAGGCCCCCTCGATTGAAAAGGTGTTTCACTTTGCCCGCTTTGATGTTGCAGCGTTAGCTAGCGGCTTGGGTATTTCCGTTGTTCCCATCTTTTGCACGAAGGTGGCCAGTCGTCTTGCACGAACTTATAGCCCTCGCCATGGTTTAAAGGAGGTGGTAATGGAGTTAGTTGGTGTTGAACTCGACAAGCAGGCTCAGAGTAGTGACTGGGGAAGTGTTGAGGAACTCAGTGAAGTTCAGTTGGCATATGCGGCCAATGATGCTCGTTATCTGATTGCAGCAAGGCAGCGCTTGGAAATAATGTTGCGTCGGGAAGGCCGATGGGATATTGCTAAACGTTGCTTTGGCTGTATACCTGTGATTTCGGAGCTGGATCGGTTGCGATTCACCCAGATCTTTGAACATTGAAGCTTGTACTGCTTTTCAGTCTTCGACCATGAAGTTCTCATCATGGGCCAAGGCTTTTAGTAGTTGGTCTAGTTGAGGCCCTGGGGCACCTTTGCCTTCGCGGGGGCGTGAACGGGCTTCTTCAAGTAGACGTTTAGCGATGGCCTTGCGTGCTTCTAGGTCTTTGACACCCTCTCGACTGGCGGCTAGTTCAACTTGTCTTTGCGCGGAGGCAAGGCTGATGCTCAGGCAGCTGGCCAGCTCGGCACAGAGTTTAACGAATGCATGGTCCTGGATGGCTGCCATCACATTGCTCCTGTAAGGGGTTCAGTATCCGCTATGGGGGGACAGAGCATTGTTCAGCTTGTTCGAATGCCCCAATAAAAATTTTGACACCAGTTCTGCAAGGGCAGCACTGCCTCCTGATTTGCCCATTCGCTGACGTCCCCTATTGCCCAACTGCTGGCGAAGTGTGCTGTCATTTAAGAGCCGGTTAAGCCTTTTGATCAGTGCTTCTTTGCCTTGACAAGAAATTACGGCTCCTCCTAATAGGCGACTTTGCCGAAGAGCAAATCCTCGTTTGAATTGTGGGCCTGGTCCAGGCATGGATAAGGCAGGGACCCCGATACCTACAAGCTGCTCTGTTGCGGTACCGGCGGTAGCAAGGCCCACTTCAGCCCAGGAGGCCCAGCGGCTGAATTGACCAGGCCCAAGCAACACCAGATGTGCACCTTTTACCCAGCAGGCCTCTGCTCCCAGGCTGTCGATGGGGGGAATCGATGGTCGGTAGCCATCAGTTTTTAGTATCGCTTCGAGTTGGCTCAGTGTTGGCTGGGAGCCAAGGGCTACAAGTATCGCTAGAGGTAGCTGACTATCGAGATAGTCCAAAGCTTCAAGCAGTCTTTTGAAATTCGCTCCAGCTTCGGGCATGCGACTGCCGCATAGCAGTAACAGGCGACGGCAACGCTTAAGAGCAGCAGGAACGACTTCGATTTTGAATCCATCCATCATTGGGTTCCCAGGGGCCTGGGCGGATACCCCATGGCGTCGTAGGCCCCTGGCGGTGAGATGGTCCCGTACGGCAACCATTCGACATCGCGAAGATTGCATTAGGGCCCATTCCCAAGGGTCCCATTCACTGCCCTTGAGGCGGTGGTAGTGATCGCTGTAGGCCTGACCTGGCCCACTGCGCCAGGTGTAATCACTCTTCGGTGTGCCGATGAATCCATAATTGCCACCACTGCTCCATGCCAGTAGCAGGGGCAATAGATCTCCCACGGCCAAAATGGATTGTCCTGATTTGGCTGCGCGACGAACACATTTCCATTGTCGCCAGCTGAGCAGAGTAAGCCCGGCAGCAAGATCAGCAATTAGGCCTCGCAGGCTTTGATTGCTGAAGCCACCACTGGGTAGGGGGGCTACAGGTCCAAGTCGTTTTAGCCATCCAGCGGCTACTGCAGGATCAAA
The DNA here is from genome assembly GCA_030741055.1 of Prochlorococcaceae cyanobacterium ETNP18_MAG_14. Lineage (GTDB taxonomy): Bacteria > Cyanobacteriota > Cyanobacteriia > PCC-6307 > Cyanobiaceae > Prochlorococcus. The sequence goes on from JASLWC010000015.1 coordinate 23,532, forward strand.
AGCTTTTCCTTCTCCCACTAGGGGGAGGATTGCAAGGGGCAGATTCGGAAATTTGCTATGTAGGGCCTCCAGCACTCGAACGGCGATCAGATCCTCGCCATGGCCATTGCAGATCACGAGTAGAGAGTGAGCAGCGTGGCTGATACGATCCGCTGAAGGGGGTTCAGGCTCCCAGGTGGCGGCATGGCCAAGTGGTAAGGCAGAGGATTGCAAATCCTTTATCCCCAGTTCGAATCTGGGTGCCGCCTTCGACAACTTCTTCCAAACACTTGGCAGGAAACCGTATTTTCGCTGTTTAGATCCTGCCAAGTGCGATGGTGAGCAGTTAGGTGGCCTTGGTTTTTTGCTGTCCTGGTGTTGATTATCTCAAAGCTACCCACCCAAATTGCCTTGCTTTGATCAAATAGCAGGTCGACAGCAATTCAAACAGGTGGGGTTATAGGATATGGCCTCTTAAAGGATCATCCAGTGGCAGAAAAAAAAGGACAGGAGCTGGCAACCGTATCTGTATATCTGAATACAGGAATAGTGGCAGGCATTTTTGCAGTTGGCTTCATCGTCTCAGCAGTTTTGTTTGCTGCAATCACACTGATTACAAAGGCGGTTGCTTAAGTGATACAGAAGAGAATCAAGCAGCGAATTACAGAAGTAGTGGATTTTGCGACGACCGAGTCGCCATACAGATCCGCAACCAAAGGATGGATAAATGATTATGTTTATTACCAGTGGGGCCTATCGCTTGATCAGTCTTCTGAGAAAGGAGATGAGTTGGTAACCATGTCTGTTTATTGGAATACTGGAATAGGAGCAGTCCTTTTTGGATTAGTATTTATCGTTGCTACATTATTATTTTCTGGCTTATCTTTAATTCTATTGTGATTCAAGCAAGGAGATTTGCAAGGTTATATTCAACTGAAGTCTGTATTCTTTATTCGCTCGAGACTATTTATGCATCGGTATTTGCTGCGTGCAGCAAGTAGGTATTCAATAATTTAGGCCACTTCTTTGCCACCATCTCTATATTCAGTTGGGCACCATTTGCCAGCGCTAATATTCATAATTGCCAACCTGGAAACGTATTAGCGCTGCTTAGTTTCCTTCATTTCCAGATTTGCTAGACGAAGTATGTAAATAATGAATGACAGACAGCCGATCGTCATTATCAGAACGGCGATAGAAACATCTAAAGGAAAGTCGGTAACCATCGACCCCATAGCACGCAACGCTATCATTATAGCACGAAAATCTTTTAAGCAGGGTGCTTCTGGTGCTGTTTCAGGTGAGTGGCATATTGTTCACGTTGAAATCGTTAAAGGATTGCTGAAAGTGAAATATGCAGTAGCGCCAAAGGGATTGGTTTCGCACTCTTGAGCAGGCTTTTTATGCCAGTTGCTGTTCAGTCATTAGCTGTTTGCGTCTAGTCGTCTTTAGCAGCAGCTGTCTTTACGTATTTGCAGCTCCTTCTGGTCAATTATTGTTTAAAAGATACCTCAGTGCATTGGAGATGATGACTTTGGTCTTATCCAAGTTGAGTCTTAGGGTGTCATCTGATTACCCTTGAGATGCTCAAGCTATTTTCGCGTCTTAAAGCAAATATCCATCATTGATTATAATGTATTCCCTCAGGATTTCTGATTTATATATTTATGAGTGTTCAAGTCTCTTTCCCAAAACCAATAGCGATGGTCTGGGTTCGTGTCTACTTTTCTTCTCCATGGCCGCAGAAAGTTCACATTTTATTCTTTTGCCAAGCAGATCTACTGATCCTTCCTTATGCGCTTATGCCTGGAAGTTATTGTTTTTTTGAATTTATACCAGCGCTTTGCTTTGAACGGCTAATGTTTGCTTAGCCGCTACTGAGTCGATGGTAAAAGATAAAGCTAAGGGTAAGAAGCCCAAGAAATGCAAGAACCTTTCAGGTAGCAGGGGAAGGAGGACTCCTTGGTATGTGTTTGGTGCTGTAGGTCTTGCTGCTAGGGGTGTGGCAGCACTTGCCCTTTTAGCAATCGCCATCAAGATGTATCCACTGAAGCAGGAAGCAAAGTTCTTCAATGCCTGTATTGAAGAAACTCGCAACAGCGGCAAGAGCATTTCTTCCGCAGTACGTTTCTGCAACGGTGGTATCTAAATAGGAGTAATTCTGCTTAGCTATCGTCGGATTTCGCTTCTCTAGGTGCTGCCTAGGAGCTTGAAGGAGCGATGGTGAAAACGGGTCTTGGCTTGTGGGTACTTTTTGGGCGGATGCTCTTTTTAATAGTTAATGCCAAAAATAACTTTCCTCTTGGGATAAAAGCACCCTTTGCCTAGGGTGAGGAAGGGTATAGGAGGATTCTCGCGATGCCACGCCGCACTGTCGTTATTTTTGTGGGTGGTGCTGCAGCTGCAGTCACTGCGGTAGCCCTGTCGTTCTTGCCGCTATGGAAGCCAGTGGTGATTGCTGCTGCTGCTGTTGTAGGCATTGCAGGGGCGCTGGTTTCAGAACGCAAGGAAAAAGAGCGTAATGTAAATGCATATGTTAAAAGCGGGAATACTAAATATAGGCTTGGTGATTATCAAGGATCCATAGAGGATTTTGATAAGGCCTTGGTAATGGATTCGCAGTATGCACTTGCTTACTACAATCGTGGCAACGCGAAAGATGAATTAGAAGATTATGAAGGTGCGATTTCTGATTACACTAAGGCATTAGAAATTTCCCCGCACCATGCTCTTGCTTATAATAATCGAGGCGTTGCAAAGCGGAAAATAGGTAATAATAGAGGAGCAATTATTGATTATAATAAGGCACTAGAGATTGATCCTCAGTTGACAGTCGCTTACGTTAATCGTGGAATTTCCCAAGAGAATGATGGCAATATCACAGGTGCCTGTGTTGATTGGAGGCAGGCATCCGAATTAGGTGATGAAATGGCAGCCAGGTGGGTGAAGGAGACATGCCGATAAGGGGGTTATTGCGCTAGCAATATGCGATGAGCAGACGCAAGCTGCCGAAGATTCCTCCCCCAGGCCATAAGGCTTCCCGGCACATTCTCAAAGGAGGAGAATGTCTGGCTTCGAAGCGGTGTTAATAGACAATGCAGTGGAGCCGTGGGGGGTGTCTGAGGTGGCTTTGTAGGAGCTATTGTCCTTAAGGCTTAGTAAGCGGTGAAGGCGTGAAGAAGTTTCAAATCACTCTTATCCAAGATGGGATGAGATGGAATGAGTTTGTGCGAGCTGTCAATGCTCTAGAGGCAGAGGCCACAGCCCTTGAAGGAAATCCAGAGGCGGAAGTGGTAAGTAGCAACCTTGTTTCTACTTGGATGGAGGGGGTCTTCAGCGGAGTTTTTCTCACGAAGGTTTTTTAGCGATTTAGTTTTTGAGTAGTGAACCCCACCACTTAGACAAATGGGTTTTTTGCGGCGGTAAATAATTTTCTGTTGTTCTCTGGCAAACCATATTCTAGACAATTACTCAATGCGATTATTTGCAGCTGGATGTTAAGCATCAAGTGG
>JASLWC010000016.1 GCA_030741055.1 Prochlorococcaceae cyanobacterium ETNP18_MAG_14
AATGGTATTGTGAATAGTATTATATATCCGATATTTGTTATTTTATCGTGCAGAAGTTGGCGGTGGTTATTGAGTAAGGGTGATTGATTAATGTCATTAATAGGCGACTCCTTAAGGTGGCTCCATCCTGGCTAAAAAGTAGTTTCAGCCCTGCCCCGGCAACTGGGATTAGTTCTGCATCCGCTGCTGCAGCATCTTGGCTTACCACTTGCAGTAGGCTTTCTATTCTCTCCAGATGCAGTCGTCCATTCTTATCGAAGATCACCTCTAGAAGTTTGTCGCGCATCTCTATGGAGTCCCCTGCTAGAAGACGTTTGGCTACATAGGGATAAGCAATTCCGATGATTTTGAACTCAGGATCCAGCCGTAAGGCAAGACCTTCTTGGCTGACAACTGCTCGGATGATCAAGGCAAAACGCGCCGGGACTCGGAACGGGTAATCGAACATTAGTTCTGAGAAACGGTCGGTTATTGCCTTGAAGTTGAAGTCCCCTACTGTTTCTCCTAAGGAGCCGCCTAGTACCTCTTCTAGGGCTGGCACAATAGAAGTTAGATTGATATTTGGGCTAAGGAATCCCAGTGCTTGAAAGTCTTTGGCGAGGCCGTCAAAATCACGGTTGATTATGTGAACTACTGCGCCGGTAAGTGTGAGCCGATCGTAATCACTAATTGAGTCCATCATCCCGAAATCTACATAGGCCAGATGACCACGACCCTTGCTTTTGCCTCTAAGGGCGAACATGTTTCCGGGGTGAGGATCTGCGTGGAAATAGCCAAATTCGAGCAGTTGTTGGAGACCGCTGATAACCCCAGTACGAATAATTGCTGTTGGATCAAGGTGTTGAGCTTTCAGCTCTTGAGGGTCTCTCAGTTTCGTTCCATCTATCCAGCTTGTGGTTAATACGCGGCGGGATGAAAGCAATCGCTCCACCCTTGGAATCGTCACCGTTTGATCATCATTAAAAAGAGTCGCAAAGCGTTCAGCATTGTCAGCTTCTCTCTCGTAATCAATCTCCTCAAATAGGCTGCGGCCGAATTCATCAATGATTTCGCCCAGTCCAAATCCCAGATTTAGGGGGAGGATAGGTGCCGAAAAAACAGCAAGCAGTCTGATAATTACCAGATCGCGGCGCAGGATGAAGGCAAGTTCAGGACGTTGTACTTTCACCGCTACCCAGTGACTGCCATGTAGACGGGCTTTGTAAACCTGGCCAAGGCTTGCGGCAGCAACTGGTTTGCTAGGGAATTCTTCGAAGAGCTGAGCGGCTGGGGCGCCAAGATCTTCTTCCACAGTGTTGAGGGCTGTGGCATGGCTGAAAGCTGGCAAATTGTCTTGAAGACTGGTGAGTTCTTCGAGCCATGCACGATTTACCAGGTCTGGCCTGGTGGAGAGGGCTTGCCCCAGCTTGATAAAGCAAGGCCCGAGGTTGGTGAGAGTGCGAAAAAGCCTTTTCGCTAGTCGCTTTTGCACTTCTTCATCGAGGCTAGAGCCCTGAGAAAGCAGCATTACTGACAAAGTCAGCAGAGAAGTGAGCACATGAATGAGTCGGGGCAGCCCCGTCCAGGGCCTGGCTAGTAACCACAGCAGATCTCGAGTTGCGTCGTAGCGCATCGGGCCTTGACTGGCTGCCGAAGTGGAGGATGGATTGGAGATGTTCAACAGACCGCACGGTCACGTTGATCAACAGACTTTAGAAACTGAGATCCAGATTCATGGGCCTTCTTCCTTTGTTGACTCGCGACCGCGGTCGCAGTTTGCATCTTCCCGCCCATGGTCGAGGAGTGGCACTACCGTCCGAGCTACGCGCAATGTTGCGGCATCGTGCTGGCCTTTGGGATCTGCCGGAATTGCCTGAGATTGGTGGGCCATTGATCCAGCAGGGGGCGGTGGCTGAGAGTCAGCGCAAGGCAGCTGTTGATATTGGGGCTGAGCGAGCTTGGTACGGCGTCAATGGTGCAACAGGACTTTTGCAAGCTGCTCTGCTGGCCATAGCAAGGCCCGGTCAGGCCGTTTTGATGCCACGCAATGTCCATCGCAGCCTGATTCAGGCTTGTGTATTAGGTGAACTAACGCCTGTTTTGTTTGACCTGCCTTTCATGGTTGATAGGGGCCATGTGTTCCCCCCTAATCATTCCTGGTTGCAGGAAGTGTTGAATGAATTGCCGATCAATGGCGTTGAGATCGCAGCTGCAGTTTTAGTGCATCCCACATATCAGGGGTATGCAACAGATCTCAAGCCTATGGTTGCAGAGCTTCATCGTCGAGGTTGGCCGGTATTAGTGGATGAGGCCCATGGAGCGCATTTCGCCAGTCGTGTCGATGCAGATCTACCTGATTCAGCAATCACAGCTGGTGCTGATTTAATTGTTCATTCACTGCATAAATCTGCAGCAGGTTTGGCTCAAACCGCTGTGCTTTGGCTGCAAGGTAGTCGCGTTGATCCCATCGCTATTGAGCGCAGTCTCGGCTGGTTGCAAACAACGAGCCCTAGTGCACTTTTGTTGGCTTCTTGTGAAGCGTCCCTGAATGAGTGGCGCAAACCTGCAGGTCTGCGCAAGCTGCGGGTTCGTCTTGATGAGGCTCGCAAGCTGGCTTGTCGACTTCGTGATTTGGGATTGCCCTTGCTCGAAAATCAGGATCCTTTGCGTTTGATTCTGCACACCGCGGTTGTAGGCATCAGTGGACTTGATGCAGATGTTTGGTTGATGGGTAGGCGAATGGTGGCTGAACTTCCTGAGCCAGGATGCCTAACGTTCTGTATTGGCTTGGCGCCTCAGCGAGGCTTGGCCAGGCTGATGCATCGTTGCTGGCACGGACTCCTTGCTGCTCATGGCAAGGACACATCTTTACCTGCTTTCGCTAAACCTCCTTTGCCGCGGATTGCAGTACCTGCAATGCCTTGTGGTGTTGCCTGGCGTGCTCAAAGCCGCGAAGTTCCTATTGGCGATGCAGTAGGGAGGATCGCGACGGAGTTAATTTGTCCATATCCCCCAGGAATTCCTTTGTTAGTGCCAGGCGAAAGGCTGGACCAGAGGCGTGCTGAATGGTTGTTAGAGCAGCAGCACTTCTGGCCTGATCAGATAGCTGTTACGGTAAAAGTTCTGGCCTTTTAAGACCATCAATGGTGCGGGCGTGAGAGCAGAGGCCTTTCGATGGAAAATGGTTGTAGCCGGTTCTTCCCGCCAACGGATTAGCAGTGGCCTCGCCGCTGGTGCGTTCGGTTTGTTGGTGGTCGTTCTTGGGGGGTGGTGGTTCACCGTTGGTTTGTGCGTGATTGTGCATCTGGCCTTGTTGGAGTTTTTCCGCATGGCCCAGTTCACAGGTATTCGACCGGCGACGAAAACCACTCTTGTCGCCTGTCAGTTATTGCTTATCAGTTCTCAGTGGGGAGTTGTTGGCGGCTTGCCATTAGACCTCTCATCGGCAGTGTTACCTCTCTCTGGAGCGGCTATTTGCGGTTGGTTGTTGTTGCAGCCGATCACCGGTTCCATTGCTGATATTGCTGCTTCAATTTTTGGGCTGTTTTATCTGGGATTTTTACCCAGTCACTGGTTGAAATTGCGCAATTTGAGCTCTCTGGAACTCGCGCCGGGGCTAGGCCAACTTCCCCATTGGTGTGCAGGTTGGTTTACTCCTGGTATGGCAATTACTTTGATGGCCTGTCTGATGATTGTTGCCAGTGATATCGGCTCTTATGGATTGGGACGTCGTTTTGGACGTTTACCTTTGTCTTCTATTTCACCTGGCAAGACTGTAGAAGGTGCTGTCGGAGGGCTGCTTTGTGCAATGACTATTGGTGCATTTGCAGGTGAGTTAATGGGTTGGCCGTTTGGTTTTTTGCTAGGTGGGTTGCTCGGAGGTTTGGTTGCATTGTTTGCCTTGGTTGGTGACCTAATCGAGTCGATGATGAAACGAGATGCTGGCCTTAAAGATTCTGGTGATGCACTTCCTGGCCATGGCGGCATACTTGATCGCATAGATAGTTACCTTTTTACTCCTGCAGTGGTGTATTACTCAGTAACACTCATGTTTTCTGTAATTAGTTAATTAGTTAATGAGTTCATGGTATTACTGATGCTCGACCTCTGAGGTGGAGTTGTCCTGCTTTTAATAATGCTTCTTCAATTTGTATTGATGGATCCATTGGCAATGATGCCTCAGTGTCCACATCTAGGTGGCGAATTAGTATGGTTCCTGCATCCGCTCTGATTAAAAAGCGCCGTCTTGTTGGGTCTTTTTCACCGATTGCAGAAGCCTGTAGTTCTAGAGTGTCGTTATCAATTCTAAGTCCACCAAGTGGTGTTATGCCAATGAGTTCTGCTGCTAGCCAATCGCCAAGCCAGTTCCATGGGGCTGATAGCAGAACCTGATTAAGACCTTTGTCTGTCATTGATACATTGCCCGAAAGATCGAAGCTTTGCTGCAAACTCAATGGCTGAATTGATTTGCCGATATTCATGTTCAATTTCAGTGGGCCGCTCTTTAATTCAGCATGATGTATTGGCAGTCCCTGATAGATCACCTCTTTGGCATTGAGGTTGACTCCTGCAAGACGACCTCGCAATAGTCCCAGAGCAGATCCGTGCAGTTCTAGTTTCAGCTCACCAACTGCATCACATTGTCGGCGGATCCAAATCTGTAGACCACTGGCCAGTATTTGCAGTAAAGGGCCCGTGCCTGGGGATGATTTATCTGTCATAACTAGGGGAAGGCTTTTAACCAGCGTTGGGCGACAACCTTGGGGTGATCGAGATGGGGCAGATGGCCGCAGTCGTCGAGTTCTTCTACGTGTTTCCCCAACAGGGAGAGTGCTTCCTGTCTTTGAGATCTACTAAGGATACGGTCGTTGGCACCCCAGATCACGTGAAAGGGTTGCTTGGGTAGCGGTGCTCCGCAATTAGCCATACCGCCACTGCGTGCAAAGGCGGCCAGTGATCTACCCCAGCCCGATACTTGTAGATGGAGTGAAGCGATTTGCTCTTCAGCATCTCCAACGCAAGTATTGGGATCGGCAAATGCTTGCTGGCATATTCTCCGTCGAACTTCAGGTCTGCTGAGGATCCATACGCCTAGCCGGTCAAGTCCTCGAGGTATAGGTTTTGGTCGCCCTGTTAGTCCTGCAGGAGATAGCAATAGCAAGCGGTTGATTCGTTTGGGGTGAAGCCGTGCAAGCTTCATGGCAATAGCACCACCCATGGAAGCTCCGATTACACCTACAGGAGAGCTGCAGGGCATATTGGCAAGAACTTTGTCGAGATGGCGGATCAGAGACTCAGGCCCATATTCAGCGTCAGGGGGACGAGGAGAGAAGCCAAAGCCATGTAGATCCGGGATCACAAGTTGATGGTGAGCACTTAATAAAGGCGCCAGACGACGAAATTCAAGGAAACTGCTATCAAAACCATGCAACAGAAGCAGTGGTGAACCCTTGCCAGTGAGTACTACGGGGTAGGGAAAAGGCTTTGTTGTAGAGCCTGTGTTCAGACCTGATAAAGGCCACCACTGCACCTGCTTGGCGAGCTCACGAGCCAACGGATCCAGAAGTTCTGGTATGAGCCGGTGTATCAGGGTTTCTGCTGAGTCGATTTCTTCGCTTTTCATCCCATTTGTGGGGTTCAAGAGGCAGTGCTTTGCTATGTGTCTTTGGATTCGACTATCAACTGCTCATCTTTGTCGGCAGCTACGAGGGCTTCGAGCAGGGAACTAGGGCTGATGGCGAACGGTAGGTGATGCAGATCAGAGTCTGCTTGGCAGGCAAATCGGCAGACTTCTTTTAGCTCAATAAGACTCACTTTCGATAGACCTAGGTCATCAAGGCTTACCGGTAAATCAAGCTTTCGTAGGAATTGAAGGAGTTGGCGCCTGGCTTGAGCGGCTAGTTGATTGCTTCCGATGATCTCCTCAAGGCGCAACTGGACAAGAATTCCGTAACCCACTTTTTCTCCATGAAGCATTTCATGGCAGGCTTCTAATTGGGTGAGTCCATTGTGCACTGCATGGGCTGCGACAGTACGGCAGCGAGAACCGCCAATTCCTCCAATTAGGCCTGCTGTGAGTGCACAGGCTTCGGCAACCTTGATCCAGGCAAGGCTGTTTGGATCCCGAAGGGCTTCAGGCCCATCGATTAGTAGTTGATCCCGCAATACTCTTGCCATCTGTACCGCTTGCTGAATCAAGCCATCGTTGCTGGAGCCACTGCTGACAGATGCTTCGTACCACTTGGCGATTGCATCTGCGATGCCGCTTGCGAGAGTCCGGGGAGGAGCCTGACGCACGAGACCATGATCAAAGATCATCAGTTGTGGGCATCGAGCCAGAACTTCATCGCGTTGAAAAGCACCTGTTGGTGAATAGATATTGGCCAGGGCGGTCCAACCGGCACAGGTGGATGCACTAAGGGGAACTGTGATGCATGGGATGCCCAGCCGATGGGCCAAAAGCTTCCCGGCATCTAGTACCTTGCCCCCACCTGCGGCAACCACACCGTCGCAGGAGTTGTACAAGGCAAGACAATTGATCCGATTGAGATCCATCTCGCAACAATCGTGCTTGAGCTCAGCAGAAACTGTGTTGAGTCCAAGGCTCTTGAGGTTGCTGAGTAATCCCTGGCGCAATACAGCCGTGGCTTTGCTGCGACCAAGAAGTAAAGGTGAGCGGCAAATCGAGGCAATGAGTTGATGGCTTTCTTCCCACGCTCTTTCTCCTCTAACAACCTTTGCGGGGGCGATGGAGTGAGAGCAGTGAGAGTCCGCCTCAGACAAATTGTTTTTGTTCATTGATTTGGACAGGTGTCAGACGCCTGCTCCAGCTAGTTCTGGTGTGGCGGTGCTTTTGCTGACATTGCGTACAACGATCTGTTTGTTGTCATCTACGTCCATCTCTGCCGCATCACCGTCCTTGATGCGGCCAGTAAGTACTTCCTCGGCAAGACTGTCTTCCATCAGTCGCATGACAGCCCTTCGCAGTGGTCTCGCTCCATAAGAGGGGTTGTATCCCTCTTCCACTAGTCGCTCCTTGAATGCATCTGAAACAGTGAGAGTGATCCCTTTGTCTTGCATGCGAGAGAACACTTCTTTGAGCATGATCTCGGCGATTTCTTTCACCTCGTCTCTGCTGAGTTGACGGAAGACGATGATTTCATCGAGACGGTTTAGAAATTCAGGACGGAAGTATTGTTTTAGTTCTTCGTTAACCAGGGATTTGATCCGGTTGTATTGACTTTCTTCTGCGTTTTCACCTGAGAACTCAAAGCCAAGTCCTCCTCCTCCTTTCTCAATCACTTTTGAACCGATATTCGAAGTCATAATGATCAAGGTGTTCTTGAAGTCAACTGTTCTACCTTTTGAGTCAGTCAGCCGACCCTCTTCAAGCAATTGAAGCAACAGGTTGAATACGTCTGGATGTGCTTTTTCTATTTCATCGAAGAGCACGACCGTATAAGGCTTGCGACGTACTGCTTCGGTGAGTTGTCCCCCTTCATTGAATCCTACATAGCCTGGAGGCGAACCGATCAGTTTGCTGACCGTGTGCCGCTCCATGAATTCCGACATGTCGAGTCGGATCATGGCATCCTCACTACCAAAGAAGTAAGTGGCGAGAGATTTAGTTAGCTCGGTTTTACCAACGCCGGTAGGTCCAGAAAAGATGAAGCTGGCAATTGGGCGATTGGGGTTTTTGAGTCCAACCCTTGCCCTACGTATAGCTTTGGAGACCGCTTTGACAGCTTCGTCTTGGCCAATCAGTCTTTGATGGAGAGTATCTTCCATATTGAGAAGTTTTACTGATTCACTTTCAGTTAGTTTCTGCACTGGTACGCCAGTCCAGGAAGCAACGATGTTGGCAATATCTTCCTCTTTTACTAGTGGTGTTGTGAGCTGATCTGTTGTTGTCGTTGTCGCCGTGTCATTTTCAGTTTGAGCAGTGGGATTCTCCTGGGTTGAGCTATCAACAGCAGCTGTTTCTGTGGGGGATTGTTCCTCGCTGTTTTGGCGACTGCTCTGAAGCAGAGTGCGGATCTTCTCTCTCAGTTCAACCTCTTTTTCACGTAACTCACCGGCCTTGGTGAAGTCCTGATCGCGAACAGCATCTTCCTTTTCCTTTTGGATCTTGCGTAGCTCCTTATCAACTTCCTTCGCAGCAGGTGGAAGTTTGGAATTAAGTAAACGAACTCGGCTGCCGGCTTCATCGATTAAGTCGATGGCTTTGTCAGGCAGGAATCGGTCAGAGATGTAGCGATCTCCCAGGGTGGCAGCGGCCTCGAGGGCCTCGTCTGTGATCTTTAGACGGTGATGCTGCTCATAACGCTCACGCAGCCCGCGCAGAATCTCAATGGTTTCAGCGATCGATGGCTCGCCAACCATGACTGGCTGGAAACGGCGTTCCAGGGCGGCATCACGCTCTATGTGCTTTCGGTATTCATCCAGGGTGGTGGCGCCAATGCACTGCAGTTCTCCTCTGGCTAGAGCGGGTTTGAGAATGTTGGCGGCATCGATGGCACCCTCGGCAGCCCCTGCTCCAATCAAGGTATGCACTTCGTCAATTACCAGAATCACATTCCCGGCGGATTTGATCTCTTCCATGATCTTTTTGAGGCGTTCTTCGAATTCACCCCGGTATTTGGTTCCAGCAACCAGTAGGCCGATATCTAGTGTGAGGACACGCTTCTCTTCAAGAATGTCGGGAATATCACCTTGCTGGATACGTTGAGCAAGGCCTTCAGCGATCGCTGTTTTGCCTACTCCAGGTTCTCCAATTAGTACAGGGTTGTTCTTGGTACGTCTGCCTAGGATTTGAATAACTCGCTCGATTTCGTTTTGTCGCCCGACAACTGGATCAAGTTTGGATTCGCTGGCTAGTTGGGTCAGGTTGCTGCCGAATTCATCGAGAGTGGCTGTCTTCGTGGATCCTTTACCACCCCCTCCGCCAGCGGACACTTCGGCGGTTTCGCCAAGCATGCGGATTACTTGGGTACGCACTTTTGTCAGGTCTACGCCAAGGTTTTCCAGCACCCGGGCTGCTACACCTTCACCCTCGCGGATCAGGCCAAGCAGCAAATGTTCTGTGCCGATGTAGTTGTGGCCAAGTTGGCGTGCTTCTTCTAGAGAGAGTTCTAGGACACGCTTTGCTCGCGGGGTGAAAGGTATTTCTACGGCTACGAAGCCTGAGCCACGGCCAATGATCTTTTCCACTTCAACGCGTGCGTCCTTAAGGTTCACGCCCATGGACTTGAGCACTTTTGCTGCTACACCAGTGCCTTCACCGATCAAACCCAAGAGAATCTGCTCGGTGCCAACGAAGTTGTGGCCAAGGCGGCGGGCCTCTTCCTGGGCCAACATGATCACCTTGATGGCCTTCTCGGTAAACCGCTCGAACATGGTCCGGGGCACTTGATATATGTGTCTAACTTATCAGGATTGGTGTGAAAATGTGGCACACATGATTATTAGGTCTTTTCCCTGTTAGGCAAAGGTGTTTAAAACCTAAATTGTTATAATGAGATCGCGAAAATGTGCTTATTTATTGTGTTTTTTGGGCGGTTATCCACACCGTCTCAGATTGTCTTTCTTTGTGTGTTCTTATCGTTCAGGCTTCGCCACTGAATTAGGGCATCTTGGCCGTCACTGTAATAGTGATGACGACATCCTGCGGTCTTGAAGCCGCAGCTCTTATAGAGCTCCCTAGCCGCCGAATTAGTGCTGGAGACTTCGAGTGTTGCCTGGGCGGCACCAGCTAGATGGGCCTCCTGAAGCAACCTTGATAACACCAGGCGGGCGTGACCCTGTCGGCGATGCTGAGGATGAACAGCTATTGCGGTTAGATGCAGTTCGTCCACTACTAACCATCCACAGGCTAAAGCCAGCAGCTTTGACGATCTGAGCACTCCAATGCACAGGCGGCGAGAATCGAAAAGTTCCTGCTGCCATTGCTTTTTGCTCCATAGTCCATTCAGAGCGAGTCTGTCTAGCTCCAGGCACTCATGTATTTGTTCTGGTCCGAGACGGATAACTTCTCTTGTAGGGATGTCGTGCTCAAACATGCATAACACTTGCTTGGGGGATTGATCCCTACATTGATCACTCTGGATGGTCTCTTCGTTCATCACTATGGTCACATCTAGCCCCTATGAGCCTGGGCGGGATCCATTTAGTCCCAATCTCAACCTTGCGCCGATCTCAACTGAGCTCGATGTGCAAGGAAGTTTGCTTGTAGGAGGCTGTCAGCTAACAGCATTGGCTGAGTGTTATGGCACTCCTCTATATGTGCTTGATGAAGCCACGTTGAGGGCTGCTTGCCAGGCCTACCGAAATGCACTACTGCGTCACTATCCGGGGCCATCTCTTCCCATTTATGCCTCGAAAGCTAATAGCTCATTGATGATGAGCAGCCTTGTGGCTTCAGAAGGATTGGGGCTAGATGCGGTGTCAGCCGGTGAGTTGCTTACGGCTCTGAGGGGAGGGGTTCCTACTGATCGCATAGTGCTTCATGGCAATAACAAGTCTGACGAGGAGTTGTCACTGGCATACCGCAATGGCGTCACAATCGTTGTTGATAATCATCATGATCTTGATCGTCTAGCGGAATTGGTGCCGGTTGGAGGAGATCCTGCAGAGTTAATGTTGCGCTTCACTCCGGGAATCGAATGTCACACCCACGAATACATTCGTACAGGACATCTTGATAGCAAGTTTGGGTTTGATCCAGATCAGCTAGAACCGGTATTGAAGCAGTTGCTTGACTGTCGATGGGCAAGGCTGACTGGAATTCATGCTCACATTGGTTCGCAAATTTTTGAATTAGATCCTCATCGGGATTTAGTAAATGTGATGGTTGATGTTCTGCAACTTGCCAGGAGCATGGGACACCCTGTTGAGAACCTAAACGTTGGCGGTGGCCTTGGTGTTCGATATGTCACTTCTGATGATCCACCGTCGATTGATGAGTGGGTCAAGTTGGTAGCCCAGGCAGTTGATCAAGCTTGTCGTTCACGCAAGCTTGATCTTCCTCGTTTGATGTGTGAGCCAGGACGCTCTTTGGTTGCTAATGCTGGCGTCACCCTTTATAGGGTGGGATCTCGCAAGAGCATTCCAGGTATGCGTACTTATATCTCTATTGATGGGGGTATGAGTGACAACCCTCGCCCAATTACCTATCAGTCTCTTTATACGGCCTGCCTCGCCGATAGGCCGTTGGCATCACCTGAAGAGACAATCGCTCTTGCCGGTAAGCACTGTGAATCTGGGGATGTGTTGCTTAAGGATATTGAGCTGCCTCGTGCCAGTAGCGGAGAAGTTTTGGTCGTCTTTGCTACAGGTGCCTATAACGCTTCGATGAGTTCTAATTACAATCGCATTCCACGACCTGCAGCAGTACTTGTTCATTCAGGTCACTCGGAGTTGGTGCAGCGGCGGGAACAATCTGAAGACCTTCTTCGTTATGACGTTATGCCGGAACGATTTGTAGCGTTAGGCTAAGTAGGTGTGAGAGGGGAGTAGGCGTGAACTTGTGGGGGGTCCCGTTGGATCTACGCCTGCTTGATGTTGTGTTTGCTTCGGCTCTTGGCGTCCTTCTCTTTTCTAGGGTCAACGAACGTCGAACCCTCTGGTTGTTGAGGGGGTATCTCTTTCTGGTTGCTCTGGCCTGGTTTGTGCAGCGGTGGGACAAACTTCCGCTCACCTCACAGTTAGTCGATGCGATGGTCTTGGCTTGTTCATTGTCGCTAGCAATCCTTTGGCAGGGAGAACTAAGACGACTAATGGAATTGCTTGGTACTGGACGTCTCGCTGTGCTCCTTGGTAATCCCCGTAATGAGCTCAGAGCTACCGCTAGTACTGTTGCCCATCTAACAGAAGCTGCTGGGCGTTTATCTCAGAGTCGACGCGGAGCATTAGTTGTTGTGGATATTGGTAGTGATTTGCGACCTGAAGATTTTCTC
The DNA here is from genome assembly GCA_030741055.1 of Prochlorococcaceae cyanobacterium ETNP18_MAG_14. Classification (GTDB taxonomy): domain Bacteria; phylum Cyanobacteriota; class Cyanobacteriia; order PCC-6307; family Cyanobiaceae; genus Prochlorococcus. The sequence continues at coordinate 11,934 of JASLWC010000016.1, forward strand.
AACTCCGGGGTATTGATCGATGCCCAGTTGAGTAGCGAGTTGCTGCTAAATCTCTTTGCATCCGATACGCCCCTCCATGACGGTGCGGTATTGGTTAAGGGTAATCGAATTATTTCTGCTGGTGTGATCTTGCCGCTGTCGCGTCAGGGTATTGGCCGTTACGGCACGCGCCATTTGGCAGCACTTGGCATAACGGAACGTTTTGATCGCTGTATTTGTGTTGTGGTTTCTGAGGAGACAGGAACTTTATCTCTTGCAAATCAGGGTCGACTTGAAAGACCCATCACAAGTAGTCGACTCCAGGACTTGTTAAAGGACTTAATTGGTGCCTCGCCGGGAGCAGCCCCTGCGAAGGCAGCCTCCAACTCAGCGAAGTCTTCGGCTTCTGCTGTTGTAGCGCAATCTTCATCCAGGCTTAGCGTGAGCAGCTCATCCGAGGAACCTCTCCCGTGAGCCGTCATTCGGCTATCAGAACAGGTGAACCAAGGGTTTTTGCCTGCCCTTCGGGGATAGATCCAAATCGACTGCCTCATCATGTGGCAGTGATAATGGACGGGAACGGACGCTGGGCGAAGGCCAGGGGGCTGCCCAGGATGATGGGCCATCGCGCTGGTGTTGAAGCTCTGAAGACAACGCTTCGTCTCTGCAGTGACTGGGGTATTGGTGCCCTTACTGCCTATGCCTTCTCCACGGAGAATTGGTCTCGGCCTGGTGATGAGGTGAATTTTTTAATGACTTTGTTTGAACGAGTATTGCAACGGGAGTTGGAGGCACTCGAGAGTGAACAGGTAAGGATTCGTTTCCTAGGTGATTTGGAGGTTTTGCCTGCAGGCCTGCAAGAGTTAATTGCTGATGCAACCGAGCGAACTGCAGGTAACACTGGCATCCATTTTAATGTTTGTACCAATTACGGAGGCAGACGTGAACTGGTGCTTGCGGCGCAGAAGCTGGCGCAACGAGCCGTGAGAGGGGAACTAGATCCAACATTGATTGATGAGAATATTTTTGCGGCTGAGCTGTTCACTGCTGGTGAGGAGGATCCTGATCTGCTGATCCGCACTAGTGGTGAACGACGTATTAGTAATTTTCTGCTCTGGCAACTGGCCTATGCCGAAATTCATGTCACAGATGTTTTTTGGCCAGATTTCGATGAAGTAACTTTTACCCAGGCTCTAGTTGATTACCAGTCACGATGTCGTCGTTTCGGTGGTTTGGAGCCAATCGCAGTTAATCACTTGGGATCCTGATAAATGGCCGCTGTCTTCCTGTGACCGTGCTTGTTGCTAAGGATGTGACTCCTGAATCTGTAGTCCTTCGATATGACTGGACAGTGGAACAGGTGCGGGAGCTTTTGGAGAGACCATTGATGGACTTGTTGTGGCAGGCCCAGCTTGTTCATCGGGCGGCAAATCCTGGTTATCGAGTTCAGCTGGCTTCTTTGCTAAGCGTTAAGACAGGAGGATGTCAGGAGGATTGTGCTTATTGCCCTCAATCCATGCATAACAGCAGTGATAATCAAGGGCAGCCTGAGCTTGTCTTTCAGGTTCAGACAGTGCTTGAGCACGCTCGTGCTGCGAAGGAAGCTGGTGCAGATCGCTTCTGCATGGGATGGGCATGGAGGGAGATACGTGATGGGACTCAGTTTGAGGCCATGCTTGCAATGGTGAGTGGGGTAAGGGAGATGGGGCTAGAAGCTTGTGTAACCGCTGGCATGCTTACCGATGAGCAGGCTTCTCAGTTGGCAGATGCGGGACTGACTTCCTATAACCACAACCTCGATACCAGTCCGGAGTATTACGAGCAGATCATTACAACTCGCACTTACCATGATCGGCTTGAAACCCTTCAGAGGGTTCGTTCTGCTGGGATCAGTCTTTGCTGCGGCGGAATAATCGGGATGGGCGAATCGATCGAGGACCGATCCTCTCTTCTTTGTGTGTTGGCCAATATCAACCCACACCCTGAGAGTGTGCCGATCAATGCTTTGGTAGCTGTGGAAGGAACGCCTCTTGAGGATCTTTCTACGGTGGATCCTTTAGAGATGGTGCGCATGGTTGCTACTGCTCGCATACTGATGCCTAGGAGTAGGGTGCGTCTTAGTGCAGGCCGGGAGCAGCTTGGTCGAGAAGCACAAATTCTTTGCCTCCAAGCAGGAGCCGATTCGATTTTTTACGGCGATAGATTGCTAACCACTAGTAATCCTCATGTAGAAGCTGATCGTGAATTACTTGCTCAGGCTGGGGTTCAGGTGAGTTGTGAGGCGACTGAAGAATGAATTCTCAAGACAACCAGACTTCTGCAGATCTGTTTCAGGTTGCTGCGTTCTATTGCTTTACCTCTTGGTCGGAGTCAACTGTTTCCTCTTTACTGCAAAATCTGTCGACGATTGGGGCTGAACATCAACTAAAGGGAACTGTTCTGCTGGCAAAGGAAGGGGTGAATGGAACTATATGTGGGTCTGTTGAGGGTGTGAGTGCCTTGTTGGCAAGGTTGAGACGCGACCTGCCAAATGGCTTGTTTGAGGTGAAAATTAGCTGGACTCCTGAGCAGGCTTTTCGTCGCTTCAAGGTACGCCGTAAGGCAGAGATTGTGACCATGGGTATTGATGGAGTGGATCCATGTAAGACGGTTGGAACATATGTGGATCCCGCTCAGTGGAATGCTCTGATTGATGATCCAGATACCTTGTTGATCGATACGCGCAATGATTACGAGGTCGCGATTGGTTGTTTTGAAGGAGCAATAAATCCTCAGACGAAGTGCTTCCGTGACTTTCCTGCTTGGGTTGAACAGCAGTTGCTTCCAATGGTTAAGGCACGAAATTCAACAAGAGTTGCGATGTATTGCACAGGTGGCATTCGCTGCGAGAAGGCCACTTCTTTCCTGATTGAGCAGGGTTTCCGCGACGTCCATCACTTACGTGGTGGTGTGCTTCGTTATTTCGAGGAGGTGTCTCAGGCTGAAAGTCGATGGCAAGGAGAGTGTTTCGTTTTTGATCAACGGGTAGCTTTGAATCATCAGCTTTTGCCTGGAGTTCACAGCCTTTGTTATGCCTGTGGTCTGCCTCTCACCCCAGAGGATCAGAGTATGAACAGTTACCTGCCTGGCATTCAATGTCGTCACTGTCTGGATAGCTTCAGTGATCAAGACCGGATTCGTTTTGCAGAAAGGCAACGGCAGATGGAATATGCCACTCGGCATCAGAAATCATCAACATGATCAATAAGCCTGCCTGGCCAGGCCAGCCAACTGAAATAGTTGGCCTGTTATCCGCTCAAGTTTTATAGTTTTAGATGGTCCTTTTGCTTTTTTGTTTGGTCTTAAAGCATCAAATATGGCCAAAAATTTGATATCTCTACACTTGATTGAAGCACTGTCTATGGCCATGCTTATGGTGTAATGGTATGGGATCTAATCCTATACTCTTTAGCGTGGCATTGATCTCCTTCCGGTTTTGTTCTTTCAATGCTCTATGAGATTGCCGTCTTATTTGTCTACAGCTTCGCAAAGCTTCTGGCGTGTTGCTGGCATTAATACAGTTCTTTGAATCGTTGATGATGGCAATTCGGCTGCCAACATTACTAAGTTCCAAATCCTTGCGCGTTTCAAAAAGCTGCTGCTGCTGAGTCTTGTTAAGGCTCATCTGAACATTTTGACTACCTTTCTTGGCTTCAACATTGCTGAAGATAAAGGCAGAACCAACAATGGCAAAACAAGGAATTAGCCAAAGGGTTTTTCTGCGGACGGAAGAGGGCATTTGTCTTTTTAAAAGTTGACCAGTTAATTATCTGAGAATGAAAGAGATAAAGTCTGTCTAGAAGAACCGCAAATTATTACTAAATCTGACCCCAGCAGTTCGATTGAACTGCTTCTAGATAGTTGGCTAACCAAATGAATAGTGGTTAAAGCAACAGACTTGATCTGAGATGCCTGCGAGCAATTGCGTTATTGCTGCACACAAATAAGCTCTATAACTCTTAAGTTTGATCGTTTTCGCTCTTTCCTCTAGTTTGATTCTTTGCTATCAATCTGGCGGGTGACCCCCTGTCTGCGATTCTGCGACAAAGTTTGTGCAAATCCATGCCTTGTCTAATTCCACTCTATGGCTAAAACACCTGCCATGCCTAGAAGCACGTGATGCTGCTGTGACACGTTGCCTGCAATGAAGTTTTGGTGGTGTTACTCCTGTTGGAGAGTATTGGCGGTTGCGTTGTTGATTACTGCTCAACCTCGAACAACTTTGGCGCAGCCATCACCTTCACCATCGCGAATTACTACAGGCTTACTGCAATCAAGTATTCAGCCACCAATTGTCGGCGTTTGGATCACGAATAGTCCCAGCCCCCTTTATTACAGTCGCAGCTTGATGCGTCAGTCGGTGAATGATTTGGATAGGGCAGGCTTTACAGCGATCTATTTAAACGTTTGGAGTAGGGGTACCACCTTTCATCGCAGCAACTTTGCACCAGTGGAACCGCCTCTGCAGAAGGCAGGTTTGGCTCTTGATCCCATTTGCACCCTTAGCCGGGAAGGTCATGCTCGCGATATGAAGGTGGTGCCCTGGTTTGAATATGGGCTGATGGAGCCAGATGATGCAGAGGTGGTTAAGCAGCATCCCGAATGGGTTCTAACTCGAGCTAATGGCAACCCAGTAATGAAGATGCATGGGAACCATAAGCGGGTATGGCTCAATCCATCTCATCCCGAGGTTCGAGCACGCTTCATCGGCTTAGTAATTGAGGTCATCAAGCGCTGCCAGATGGATGGGTTGCAGCTTGATGATCATTTTGCCTGGCCGGTTGAGCTTGGTTATGACCCCTATACCGTGGCGCTTTATAAACAAGAGACCGGTGCATCACCACCGCGGGATTACAGCAATCGCTTTTGGATGAAATGGAGAAGGCGGCAACTCACCGGTTTATTGAGAGAACTAAGGCAAGCCTTGGTGAAGGAAAAACTGCCTGTTCATATCAGCCTTGCTCCTGGACCCTTTCGATTTGCCTATAACAATTGGCTCCAAGACTGGGAACTTTGGACCGTGGGCAAATTGATTGACGAATTGGTTGTGCAGAACTACGCCTATTCGCTTAAGGGATTTGCAAAGGATCTCGATCAACCGGCCTTACGCAAAGCAAGGCAATGGGGACTGCCGGTGCATATTGGCGTGTTGGCAGGGTTCGCCAAACGCACCACACCCATGCCGGTCTTGGCTGAAAAGGTTCGGCTAGCAGTTGAGCGCGGCCATGGTGTGATTTATTTCTATTGGGAAGGACTCTGGGGGCAGCATGCTGGTAAGGAGGGCGGATTGCAGCGTCTTGGGCGATTCAAGCAAATGCACGGGAACAAAAACTAAGCTTGTTTTTAGTGCTCAGGCTTGTATTAGTGAGATCACTTCTCTGGTGTTTGAAGATAGTTTTGCGCAAGCCAGTTGATCAATGGCCTTGCTCATTGCTGCTTTCCTTGAGGGTGCATAACTTTGCCAACGACTGAATACTTTCACCATTCGTGAAGCAGTGATTGGGTTGCGTTGATCTACGGCTATTAGCTGATCAACCATGAAGTTGTAACCACTCCCGTCAACAGCATGAAACACAGGTGGATTTGCTGCTAGCCCACCGAGGACAGCTCTTATCGCGTTGGGTGCCATTGGATCGAAGCGGGGATGATCCAATAATTGTTTTATCCGCTCAAGACCATTTGCCCTTGGTGTTGATGCTTCCAGAGCAAACCAGGTATCTAGGATCACCGCTCGATCCTGCCAACGCTGGTAAAAACTTTCGAGAGCTTCGTCTCGTTCAGTGCATTGAATAGGTTGCAGTGCCCTAAGGGCCGCTCGAGCCAAAGACATAGAGGGTCCCTTGACAGCTTTAAGTGCTTCCTTGTGAACATCAATATCACCAGCAGCAGCTAACCAGCTCCAGGCCAGTCCCGTGAGCATGCGTTCTCCTTGCCCTGCTGGCCAATGAGCTCCCCAATTCAATCGACTGCGGTCAAGCAAATCCTGGAGCGGGTTTGCGAGTTTTGCTCCCAGCCATGATTTAAGTGCTTGATAAGCCTGATAGAGCACTAGTGGATCAGCGACATCCTGAGCAGCCTCCATTTCAGGCAGGCCTGGCATGGCAAACAACATCGCCAGTAGAGAGGGATCACTTTCTGCTCCATTCGAGATCAGCTGACTCAGAGCAAGAGCCAAGCGTTCTTCAAGTGGGTTGTTAGTTTGCTGGCAAGCCCTTGCCAGCAGTACATTCCTCCATAACCTCTGGCCTGCTTCCCAGCGGGCAACGGGATCATCGTCAACAGCAAGCAGCTGCAGCGATTCGTCGACTGATACGTCCATATCTAATGTCACGGGAGCCGAAAAACGACGAAATATTGATAGTGCTGGGGGGTTGGCTTGCCTAGGCAGGTCTTTTACTGAGACGCTTTGCTCATCTCTATCCAAAACCACTAGTTTTTCTTCACCGATTCGTCCATCAGTACCAATCACGGCGAAGGCCATAGGAATTACTAGCGGCTTTTTTGTCGGTTGGCCTGGAGTCGGTGGTGTGAATTGGCGTACCTCAAGCGTGAGTGTTCCAGCTTGTGAATCCCAGTGGCGCTTAACGGATACTTGAGGCGTTCCGGCTTGGTGATACCAACGCTCAAATTGATCAAGGTCAAAACCAAGCTTTTCCCCATTTGAGCAAGCACCTTCCGCAATTGACTGAATAAAATCTTCTGTGGTAGCAGCAGTGCCATCAAAACGTTGCACATATAATTCCATCCCTGCCATGAAGCGTTTTTGCCCAATTAGGGTGTGAAGCATGCGGATCAATTCTGCACCTTTTTCATAAATAGTTGTGGTGTAGAAATTATCAATCGCCTTGTATTCACTAGGTTTGACTGGATGGGCTGTAGGCCCTGAATCTTCACGGAATTGTGTATTACGCAGCATTGATACATCTTCGATCCGCTTTAAAGCAGCCGAATGAAGATCAGCAGTGAAGCTTTGATCTCTAAATACTGTGAGGCCTTCTTTTAGGGAGAGTTGGAACCAGTCTCTACAGGTGATGCGGTTGCCAGTCCAGTTGTGAAAATACTCATGGGCAACTACACTTTCTATTCGCTCAAGTTCACCATCTGTAGTTGATTCAGCATCAGCTAATACTAGTTTTGAGTTGAAGATATTCAGGCTTTTGTTCTCCATCGCGCCCATGTTGAAGTGCCGCACCGCCACAATGTTGTATTCATCCAGGTCGTATTCCAGGCCATAAACTTTTTCATCCCAGGCCATCGCTTTTTTTAAAGATGCCAAGGCATGAGAGGTGTAAGGCTCATCTCCTTTTTCAACATGCAAACGCAATAGAACTGATCGTCCTGATGCAGTTTTGAATTGACTCTGAACTTCTTGCAGCGCTCCTGCAACTAATGCAAACAGATAGGCAGGCTTGGGATAGGGGTCTTCCCAGATTGCTTGATGGCGCAGTGGGTCTTTAACTAGAGGGCTTGTAGTAATGAGATTGCCGTTTGACAACAGCACGGGATAGAGCGCTCGATCCGCCTCAATTCGCACTAGATAGCGACTGAGCACATCAGGACGATCGGGATGGAAGCAGATGCGACGGAAGCCTTCTGCTTCGCACTGGCTTGTGAGCATATGCTCGCTGGTATAAAGCCCCTCTAGGGAGGTATTGCTGAAGGGATTGATTTGGCAGCTGATCTTCAACTCAAATGGATGAGCTGGTGGCTGGTGGAGAATTAATTCAGTAGTCGTGAGGCTGTAAGCATCTGTTGGAAGAGGGCTGTCATTTAAGGCAATGGCTTTCAACTCCAGATCGACCCCTTTAAGCATTAATGGAACAGGTGTGTCTGAGACAGGTTCTACTTGCATAGAACTGGAGATATTGACGTATTTATCTTCGACAACAAAATCCAGCTCAATGCTGGGAATAAGGAAGGGATAAGGGCTGTAGTCCGTTAGCAGGATTGGGCTGTTTAATCCTTTGGGGGGATTGGGCTGAGCTGCCATGGGGAGAGATCTTTTTATGGAGATTTTGGAGCTTTAGATTCTGTGCAGGTTTCCGTGGCATCGATTGAGAGGTTTTCTGCGTGCCTTGGTAAAACTTCTATTGCTGTCTTGTAATTCAAGTTAGTTTTGGTTGTGACCATCCTTGTTGTGATCCTAGGAAGATCTATCGAAGCTGCATTAACTCGGAAGGGCCCAGGGGTTGATGCCTAAATCGGCACCGATGCGGTGGGCACAGGCATAGCCGCTGAATGCCACGGCATTCAGCCCTTGGCCAGGGAAGCATGAGTCTCCAACGCAGTAGAGCTCTTTGATGCCAGTGCTGTTAAAGGGCATCGTGAGCAGACCCGGCAAACGAACTGCGGGGATTGGTCCATAGCTACCTTGAAATCGCCCTAGGAAGCGCCGATGGCTACGCGGGCTTCCTACCTCTCGGTGAACTATGGCGTCACTTAGGCCAGGTAGGATTTTTTCGAGCTTTGTGATTAGACGATCAGCATCGGACTGCTTTTTCGCTGCATAGGCCGTTGGGTTTAGGTCTTGCCATTCCTTTATTGATGACGGCGTAAAGGCATGGACGATGTGATGTCCTTTCGGTGCCAAGGAGGAGTCTAGGAGTGTTGGCATCGATAGGAATGCGACCCCTTGCTCGGTCTCCATTTCATCCCAGCGTTCTAGGATCAGATGGTGGCAGTGGCTGTTAGCCGGGATGGCCTCACTTCTTACTCCCAGGTGAAGGGAGAGGAATGATGGCGAAGGGACATAACGCCGCCGCCAGGTCTGCTCTGCTTCGGGCGTGTGTTCGGCATCTATCAGGGCTTGTTTGGATCCCTCGCCGCTGAATGTATCCCAGCGGGTGGCATTGGAGATCACCTTTCGCGCGTTGATGATTTCGCCATTTGCAAGTTGCACACCAACAGCTTGTTTGCCTTTTAGAACAACTTGTGTGACTCGTGCCTTGTATCGGATCTCACCTCCATGCCGTTTAAGACCGCTCACTAGCTTTTGGGCGATTACGCCTACGCCTCCTTTGGGGTAGTTAATTCCACCGGCATGGCGATCTGAGAACACCATGCCGGCATTGATCATCGGCGTGCGGTCGGCCGGCATCACAGACCAACAGAAGCACTCGATGTCGAGGAACCGCAAGAGCTCTGGGTCCTTGATGTGACGTCGGGCTAAATCACCTACATTTACGGGCAACCAGCGCGCAAGACCGAGACAGGCCAGTGGGGCCTTGAAGAAAACTTTGGCTAGATAAGCGGGATCCTCGATCGATAGCAGCGGCATTGCATCTAGGCAGTTGAATACTTGCCAGCAGATGTCGTAGAAGCGACGTATGCCTTTGGCTTCGTGGGGAAAATGCGCGGTCAGATCAGCGATGAACTGTTCGTACTTCCGATCAACTGCTAGCTCCAGTCCTCCAGGCAGGTGGTAGGCGAGTTGCACAGGATCAGGCATGGTTTCACAGTGCTCTCCCACATCGGCCAAGGCTCGCGTAAGCAGGTTGGTATGCCCTTTTTTTCCGAAGCCGAAAATCATTGATGCGCCGACGTCGAAGGTATATCCCTCTCGTTGGAATGAGCCGCTACTACCGCCTGGGATCGTGTAGCTCTCTAGTACAAGAACTTTGGCTCCTTTGACAGCTAGCTGACTGGCGGTTACTAGGCCGCCGATGCCGGAACCGATTACCACCGCATCCCAAAGCTGCGGGGTTGAGTTTTTTTCGATGTTGATCTCTTGCATGACATGGGCTCAATAGCTTGACGCTAAGGGCTTGCCTGTAACTCTGAACTCTTCAACTCTGATTGTTAGCTTTGCGGATGCATTCTTTGCTCGATTAGAGAATCAGCTTGAGTGTGGTCACTCTTGATAGGGCTTATGCAGCGCCCACCTGGGTAGATACGCTTACTGGTGCCTCAGAGTTGCTGGGCTTCTTGAAGGTCCTTTAGGGCCCTGTCTCGGTAGGCACCGTAGCGGGAGCGCTTATCGCGGATTCGCTCAGATAGTTCTGGTAATAAGCCGAAATTTGCGGGCATTGGCTGGAATTGCCTCTCACCATTACCAGTGCAATCTGCGCTGCTCACAAAATGAGTAAGCGCGCCGATCATTGTTGTAGGAGGAAGAGAAGTGGTTGTTAGGCCCATGGCCAGTCGCGCCGCATTGGTGCCAGCCAGCCAGCCTCCGGCTACTGCAGCGGCATATCCCTCTGTACCGGTCAGCTGTCCTGCGGCGAGGAGGTTGGGCCGCTTGCTGAATTGCAGGGTCGGCTCTAGCAGCTGCGGTGATTCGATGAAGGTATTGCGGTGCATTACCCCATAACGGACAAATTCAGCTTGGTTCAAGCCTGGAATCATCTTTAAAACGCGTTTTTGTTCGCTCCATTTGAGATTGGTCTGAAAGCCCACCAGGTTCCAGAGACTGCCCTGATGGTCCTCTTTTCGCAGCTGCACTACTGCATAGGCCCTTTTGGAGCGGCGTACATCCCGATCATTTAGATCACCCCAGCGGGGATCCCAGATTCCGATGGGTTTGAGTGGTCCGTATCTCATCGTGTCTTCGCCGCGGCGAGCGAGCTCTTCGATTGGAAGGCAGCCCTCGAAAAAGTTGGCAGCTTCTTTGTCGAATTCTTTGAGTTGGGCTTGCTCTGCATTAAGCAACGCCTCGTGAAAGGCAAGGTATTGCCCTTTGTCCATCGGGCAATTTATGTAGTCAGCGTCACCCTTGTCATAGCGGCTTGCTCTAAAAGCCACTGAGAGATCGATACTTTCGCCTTTAACAATCGGGCTGGCGGCATCAAAGAAGTGGCATTCGTTGCGACCAGTGAAGCCCTGTAGCTCTTTGGCAAGCGCTTCGCTGGTGAGAGGACCTGTGGCGAGAATAGTTATCTGATCTTCTTCGGGCAGTTTTTGTTGTTCGCGGCGCTCGATTGTTATTTGTGGGTGGTTAGAGAGTTTTTCGGTAAGGGCTGCGCTGAAGTTTCCCCTGTTTACGGCGAGTGCACCTCCAGCAGGCAGGGCGTGTTCATCGGCTGTGAGGATCACGACGGAGCTCAGGCGCCTTAGTTCTTCTTTGATGAGCCCAGAGGCACGATCGCTACTCAGGGCGCCGAAGCTGTTGCTGCAGACTAATTCTGCAAATTCATCGCTGTGATGAGCTGGTGAGCGCCTGAGCGGTCTCATCTCCACCAGAGTTACTGGCACTCCAGCTTGTGCTAATTGCCATGCAGCTTCTGTGCCGGCCAGGCCGGCACCAACGACTAGCACCGATGGAAGGGAACTCAAGAGTTCAGTTCATTGGCCTGAACTAGAGCTTAGGGAGTGTCCCGCTGTATTTCAGGCTTTGTCTTTACTTACAAGTCCTAGCCCCTGCTGCCTTAATGCAGCACCACGGATGTTGATAAATGCCCAGGTGACGGCACCTAAAATAGGAAGAAGAACGATGAGAATCATGAGAGGACTAACCGCTAAGTGGATTTTTGCGGAGACTTGATAATACGGAATTGCATCGAGCAGACGTGGCTGGTTTGTGCAGCTGATTGAATTTGCAGCAATCGCCTCACGCTTTTCCGTTGTTTTGTTCTTGGAGCTTCTTGTATGGATCCTCCAGCAAGGCTTTTTTGACAAGACAGGCTGCATGATAATTTCCATGCGTGCCAAAACGGCATGCCCAAAGGGCGGGTCGCTAGCTCAGCGGTAGAGCATCCGGCTTTTAACCGGCTGGTCCTGAGTTCGAATCTCAGGCGACCCATATCAATCATGCCAGTGGATTCAAGGGAAAACCCCTTGCAACCACAGGCTTTTTTCTTGCTCTGACGAGCTGTCAAGGCTCGTTATTGAGACTCAAGAGAATCCAGGCTTTTTCAATTCGGTGGCATTACCTCCCCACCGATTTCGGTATAACTCACATGATCCTGACGAGCGTCTTGATCGAGACCATGATGATCGTCAAAGATCAATTGCTTAAGAACATCGAGGGCATCATTCGCAAGATCGATTTTCATAACGGTGAGATTCAATCTTTCTTCGCCTCTTGGCCCGCCGCTTCAGGCTCTGGCACGAGGTTTTCAGTTGGGTATTGAGGCTGATCTGGTGGTTGCTTACAAACTTGAGGAAGGCAGGGAGCAGCCACTGGTGCAATGGCGTGAAGAGTTAAAGCTCCATCAGCCTCAGTTGAACTGAAAATCGCTTTGCTGAATGACCTTCTTCTTGTCTCGGAATAAATAGAGCAAGGCGACACACCGCTTGGTTGATGGGGAGGGGGTTAGTACTCGTGCGATAAATCGTGCGAATTTCAGAATGCTGCCTTGTGAGTGCAAATGTTTTTGCCGTAATTCACCCGTCTTTTGATCGGCTGGTCCTGGGTTGGAATCGCGGGCCAACTATTTTCTTTACACCAATAAAGTAGGGTCAACCCTTTCTTTTAAGGCCTTTTGAGGGCATTCTCCTCTCTCGGATGATTAGTCATCCGCCACTAAAGAACCTGGCAGTTCGGCATAGGAGCCAATCCTCTTCGCACGAATCGGAAGCCTGGGTCACTGATTCCAACGAGTGCGAAGAAGAGAAGACCGCCTCTAGGAGATGGTCAACCGCTTTTGCTTCTTGGCCTTTAGAGGCCTTTTTTCTGGCTTTCAACCACTCAATAACGACACGTCAGGCCTGCCTTGTAGGCAACTGCTCAGGTTTGCTCAGTAATTCTTACCCTCTGAACACAAACTACTTCGCTTTGCGTAAGCATCATGGTTCTTGCACCCCTTATTAGTACGACCTTCAGACTAGTTTTTGTACCATCTATTTGGCATTTGAATATCTTGCCTAGCTTTTTTAAACAGTGAGATAGCCGCCATGATCTGCCCATTCTCTGCATACCGACAGCGCAAGTTCTTTTGCTGACATGACGGCCTAAAGGTCACGTTGTTGGTATCCAAGACTGAAGCCGTATCTGATTGCACTATGAATTCAACTAAAGTCAATATCAATGGTTTTTATCACCCCACTTTCGATAGCATCTGAACATCCACCTGACGTTGTCGTGGACCGTCTAATTCTACGAGGATCACGTCTTGATATTGACTCAAGACAAGCTGGGCATTTTTGACAGAAACCATCAGGTGATTGCCAAGTAGCAGTGCTTGTAGGTGTGCATGGGCGTTAAGCGGTTCAGCCGTCGGGATATTGGGGCGCAGATGCAGGTCGTTGTGTTTTCAGGTCAAGCCTGCTGGTGCTATTCGATTCAGCCACTGCTTGATGTCATCAATTAGGCGTTCTTCCCATTTATTCACAATTAGGGCTGTGGTGGTGTGCATACCAGCAAGGACAAGGGCACCTTCTTGCCAACAGTTCTCGTCGATAAGTTGCTGCAGAGGTTGGCTGATCCGATGAAAAGCAATTAGTCCCTCTGTCTTCACCATAATCAATTTTTTTTAAGATCAGTTATCAAATCAGCTGATGGTGAGTTCATTGAAGGCAGGTGAGGTAGTTAAGGACTTGGAATTTCAGGCTTTGGAGGTTGCCAGCGAAGAAATGTATCCAAGCTCTAAGCAATGACATTTGGCTTTGATGGCTATTTCGCCATGCATTCTTACTGTTGTCGCCTTCAACTGAGTAAAGGAATTGATTTGTCCCTTCGCTATCGATGTAAGGGTTGCCCTTGAGGAGGGAGTACAGCTGCAGAAGTATTTGAACCATATACCATTTATAGCTAGCATGGTAACCAAGTCCATTAAAAGTCGAGCGGAGCTTATTTAGATGCACTTGCTGAATGAGGCTGGTGGCCCTAGCACCCTGACTGTTGCCGCCGCAGTTGTGGCCATACTGAGTTCAAGCTGGTTATTGGGCGCGTTGATCACTATTCTTACTAAAGGCAAAAATCCGCTTATTTGGCGCAAAAAGTTAAATGAAGGGGAATAGTAATTTATTCATTGTTGTGAGCTTCCACCAGATCATATTAATTCCATGGGTAGCTGTTCTCATTATATATCAGTGTGTATAACTATTTGGTTTTACAAGTAATACCCCTGCATAGTAACGCTACATGCATATACCTTCTTGTAAAGTTAATTTAGATTTACGATTTTATTTAATTTTAGGCCTTTAGCCATCTAGAGTATGTCAGCTGCATTGTAAGTGCCTAGTGTTCAGTTCTCTTTGCTAATTCATTGTTAGGCTCATGTGGGAAACAGAAAGGATTGTCATCGTATTGCTTGAACAATTATACAATGCCTAATTATTAATTCAGTCTGGCCTTTTCTGGTTAGACAATGGGAAACAATGCCCCTTACTGTTTTTGGATATTCTATAGGGC
>JASLWC010000017.1 GCA_030741055.1 Prochlorococcaceae cyanobacterium ETNP18_MAG_14
TTTATTCCAGACGGGTTGCCAGTCTCTGACCTGGATCACAAAGTTCCGATCACGCCTCACCATCCGGTAACGACAGTTCTGGGCGGCGAGACGGTCGTTCTCGATATCGAACGCGTCTTGCTTCTTCTTCGAGCCTTTTGGCATTTTTCGACCCCTGTGGCTGATGTGACACTTTTATGAGCGGCACTCCTCGAAATGTTCGGCAGTGAACATTTTGAAGGCTGCTTGACCTCACTTAAGTGTACCGGGATCTGTTTTTACAGTGGCAGCTAAGTGCCACTGTAAACTGGTTTATTGGGGTTTATCTTGTGCGATTAGGGACAGCTTGCTCACTCCTGTCAGTTTTAGAACCTCGCAGTCCAGGACAATAAAAAAGGGACCCTTTCGGGTCCCTGTCAGGCTTCTTGATTTGGTGGCGGGGGGGAGATTTGAACTCCCGACCTTCGGGTTATGAGCCCGACGAGCTACCAGACTGCTCTACCCCGCGTTGACCAACTGAGCATAACTGCCGGAGTCGTCATCAAAAGCAGTTTGTTTAGGTTTCCTGGAATCTCAGTGCGCCGGCAACTTCCAGCTGAACACCAGGAGCAATCAACAAAACCTGTTCCTCCAATTCTTGTAGGCCTACAGGAGTGAGCCACTCAAGCTGACGAAGCAGGTGAAGTGCCACCGCATGCTTTGCCCTTTTTGATCCATCCTCCACTTTGATCGCTACACCCATACCCTCACCAACACGGCTTAAACATTGAATGCCCTCAGCACCCCCCTTGCTCACGACCTGCCCATGAGCACGGCGCATTAATTCGGTATCAAATAAACCATCACCCGCTACTAGCTCAGGGTGAGCCAGCATCGCCCTTAACACCTGTTCTAGTTCTGCATGGCTGGATGATCCAAGGTGGGCATAAAGCAGTGCTATGTGGTCTAGTCGCAAGCGAAAGGTTGGAGCCCCACAATCATCCCTGGCTGCCACCAACTCTTCGGCTGGAAGGCCTAATAATTCCGCCAAGCGTCTGTTTACCTCCACTTGCAGTGGATGGCTTCCTTGCAAGTAAGAATTGAGAGGCCATGCCATCTTCTTGCAAGTAGCAAGGAAACCAGCATGCTTGCCAGAACAGTTGTGCTCTAGTGGACTTGTAGCACCTGGTGGGGTGGGGCATTGCAGAAGACTTGGATCAAGGTCTGCATTCCACAGCAACTTGAATGCTTCACGGGCATGGGTAGCTGTTCCTGAATGGGATCCGCAACAGATTGCTATTCCCCTTTCGCCACAATTCATCTGCTCAGCCGCACCACTGCTCAGCAATGGAAGCGCCTGAAAAGGCTTTAAAGCAGATCTGATAAAAGTTTCAAAATCTGGGCAGCCCGCACGCATCAGGATGCGGCCGCGGCCATCGCAAACCACAGCATGCACGCGATGGATTGATTCCACGCTGGAGCCGCGTTTAAGGCTCACCTCAAGAGGCGGCGTGCTCGATCGTTGGGAACTGCCGAATCCGGCTGGGAGATTAATGCTCAAGCGAGCTTCTGGGCTTCAGAGAGCCTGGCAGATGACCCTATAACCATAAGACCGGTTACCAAGGCCCTACCAATACCAATCGACCTAGCGCTGAAAAACATATTTCCAAAACAAAATCTGCAGTATCAGCGAGCGCAGCATTAGCCAATGCAAATGCGTCTAGCCACCTCAGAGAGGGTTTTAGCTCAAATAACACACAAATTAGCTAGATGCAGTAGATGGGGATTAATACCAAAAGCGTATTCAGCACTTCAAAGTAAAGGCTTGGCCAGATCAAGAACTACTGGCAAGGGAAAAAATAAACATCAACGAGCCCACAAAAATGATCAAACCCTCAGCGCTGAGTTCGTACTAGGCAATGCAAAACGAAGCTAGCGCAAAACTTACGAGACCTTGGCAAGATCGGAATTCATGAATCCGTGATGCTCTCCGTGACTCCAAAAAGCCTCTAGGTCGTAGTAACTCCTCTCGTTTGGCTGCAAAACATGCACAATCAGCTCCCCATAATCAAGCAGTGCCCATTTGCCCTCGTTTATTCCCTCGCGACGCAAGGGCAGGCGATCGGCTTCCTCCTCAAGGCGATCTTCTACTGATTTAGCAATTGCTCGTACTTGCACCTCCGACAACCCTCCGGCAATCACCATCCAATCCGCCAGGCTTGAAACCTCATCGATGCGAATCAGGTGAATATCAGTAGCTTTGCGGTCATCGCAGGCTTCAGCGGCTATTCCTGCCAACTGCTCACTATCCATAAACGTTCTCACTAGTTACTGACTGGCGGGATCCTTGTTGTTCAGCCATCTCTGCACGTGCCTTACCCGCACTCTTACGTAAGGCTTCTAGGCGGTCTTCATAGAAACTGCGCTTCTTCTTTTTGCGAGTTTGTTCAACCAACTCCTTCAATGCACCGCCAAGGCTCTTATAGGCATTTGGCACGCTGTAGTCGAAATTGCAGGCAATATCGATGGCACGCTCATCAGCAGCGATGGCATCTTGAAGACGCTTTTCAGTGTTGTTCTTGAGATAAAGCCGATAGCCAGCGAAGCCAGAAAGGCCTAGGGCCATCAACAGCAATAACCCGTCTTGAACCCAGAGTTCACCGATGGCACCGCCGAGGCCGATGGCTAAAGCAGCCATCTCCCAGCCATCACGAGGGATGGTGTCGTTCTGGATGCGACCAACCTCATGCCAGAAAAGTAAGTTGCGGTGATCGAGTGCAAAGTTGTCCCATTGCTCGAGATCGATTTGGATCTCGACCTCATCACGGCCAATTTCCTCAAGGGTTATCAAGGGTGGATCTACCGCTGCGGCCGCCTCCACGAACACCCAGCTCTGCATCTCTGGTGGCAGCTGCCCCTTAAGGCGCTGGAGTTCGCTCATGGTCTCCATCTATCTCCTTCCTCATAAAGTTAGCGGCTACCGAGCACCTGGGTGTTTTAACTGAAGTATCTCTGCTGCTGCATGGGAAGCTAGTCAGGTTTGGCCAATACCTGAAAGCCCATGCCTCGGAGGACCGATCTGCGTCGCATCCTGCTGTTGGGGTCAGGACCAATCGTGATTGGTCAAGCCTGTGAATTTGATTATTCAGGCACTCAAGCGTGCAAAGCCCTTCGTGACGAGGGCTTTGAGGTGGTGTTGGTGAATTCCAATCCGGCCTCGATCATGACTGATCCCGAGATGGCCGATCGCACTTATATCGAACCACTTACACCTGAAGTGGTGGCCCGTGTGATTGAGCTGGAACGCCCAGATGCATTGTTACCAACCATGGGTGGTCAAACAGCTCTCAATCTGGCTGTGGCCCTGGCGGAGAACGGCACTCTTGAACGTTTTGGAGTTGAGTTAATCGGTGCTGATCTATCTGCAATTCGAAAAGCAGAAGATCGAAAAATGTTTAAGCAGGCCATGAAGCGCATTGGCGTAAGGGTCTGCCCATCAGGGATCGCTTCCAACCTCGAAGAGGCAGAAGCTGTAGGTGCAGCGATAAATAATTTTCCACGCATCATCCGACCAGCCTTCACTCTTGGTGGCAGTGGTGGTGGTATCGCCTACAACCCTGAAGAGTTTGCCGCGATTTGCAAAAGCGGTCTTGATGCCAGTCCGGTTTCTCAAATTTTGATCGAGAAATCTCTACTGGGCTGGAAAGAATTCGAGCTGGAAGTAATGCGCGATCTGGCAGACAACGTCGTGATCGTATGCAGCATCGAAAATCTTGATGCCATGGGTGTACATACTGGCGATTCAATAACTGTTGCCCCTGCACAGACCCTCACAGATCGTGAATATCAAAGGCTTAGAGATCAGGCTATTGCAATTATTCGCGAAATCGGTGTTGCGACTGGTGGTAGCAACATTCAATTCGCAATCAATCCAGATGATGGCGAAGTAATAGTTATTGAAATGAATCCGCGTGTTAGTAGATCATCTGCACTCGCAAGCAAGGCAACGGGTTTTCCGATTGCCAAGATTGCAGCTCGTCTTGCTATCGGCTACACCCTCGACGAAATTATCAACGACATCACTGGTAAAACCCCTGCCTGTTTTGAACCAACAATTGATTATGTAGTCACTAAAATACCGCGATTTGCCTTTGAGAAATTCAAGGGCAGTCCTGCTGTACTCACTACAGCTATGAAGTCCGTTGGTGAGGCAATGGCAATCGGCCGTTGCTTTGAGGAGTCCTTTCAAAAAGCCTTGCGATCTCTCGAAACAGGGCTGGCTGGCTGGGGTTGTGATCGTCAGGAACTAGAACTGACTTCTTCGGAAGTTGAGCGCTTACTACGCATACCCTCTCCTCAGCGAATCATGGCTGTGCGTACAGCGATGTTGGCAGGACGAAGTGATCAAGACATTTATTCATTGAGCAAAATTGACACCTGGTTTTTAGCAAAACTGCGCAATCTAATAAACATCGAGAAAACACATCTTGTGGGCCGGCAATTAGATGAACTAGATGCGGAATGTATGCTCAGTTTGAAACAGCTAGGTTATTCCGATCGTCAAATTGGCTGGGCGACAGATTCAACTGAACTCTCTGTAAGGACTAGAAGGGAAGCCCTAGGCATCAAACCTATCTTCAAGACAGTGGATACTTGCGCAGCCGAATTTGCCTCTACTACGCCTTATTTCTACTCCACATATGAGCGACCTCTATACCGCTTGGATTCTGATGGTGAGCTAAATACTCTTAAACCTCAAACTGAAGTACTTGCAGAGAAGCGAAGCAAAGTGATGATCCTTGGCGGGGGGCCCAACCGCATCGGCCAAGGCATTGAATTTGACTATTGCTGTTGCCATGCCTCATTTGCATCGCAGGATCAAGGATTTGCCACTGTGATGGTTAACAGCAACCCAGAAACTGTCTCCACAGATTATGACACTAGTGATCGACTGTATTTTGAACCGCTAACTCTTGAGGATGTGCTAAATATAATTGAAGCCGAGCATCCTGATGGTGTAATCGTTCAGTTCGGTGGACAAACACCACTCAAGTTGGCAATCCCTCTGCTTCGCTGGCTTGAGACACCGATTGGGCAATCATTAGGCACTCGGATATGGGGAACATCGCCGGAGTCAATTGATCAAGCTGAAGATCGTGAACAATTTGAAGCAATCCTGCGGAAACTGCAGATTCGCCAACCACGAAATGGTTTAGCTAGGTGCAAAGAAGACGCTCGCGCAATAGCAGTAAATATTGGTTATCCCGTTGTGGTTCGTCCCTCCTATGTGCTTGGTGGCCGAGCTATGGAGGTAGTTTTTGATGAACAAGAATTGAATCGCTATATGACAGAAGCAGTTCAGGTAGAGCCCGATCATCCGGTACTTATCGACCAGTATCTGGAGAATGCCGTAGAAGTTGATGTTGATGCCCTATGTGACCGAGAAGGGGTAGTAGTTATTGGCGGTCTAATGGAACACATCGAACCAGCTGGTATTCATTCTGGTGATTCCGCTTGCTGCCTTCCTTCCATCTCTCTAGGTGAGCAGGCCCTTAGCACCATTCGTTATTGGAGTGAAGCTTTAGCACTTGCCCTTAAGGTTCAAGGGCTGATTAATTTGCAATTCGCTGTTCAGCGAGATGATGCAGGTATTGAACAAGTATTCATCATTGAAGCGAATCCTCGTGCTTCGCGCACCGTTCCTTTTGTAGCTAAAGCAACGGGAGTGCCCCTTGCCAGGATCGCTACGCGGTTAATGGCAGGAGAAACATTGGCAAGCATTGGCCTCAATAGCGAACCTCAACCACCGCTTCAAGCTGTTAAAGAAGCTGTACTGCCATTCCGACGCTTCCCTGGAGCTGATTCGGTGCTTGGTCCAGAGATGCGATCCACCGGAGAAGTAATGGGATCAGCATCGAGCTTCGGCATGGCGTTCGCCAAAGCTGAACTAGCAGCTGGCGAAGCCTTGCCAATAAGTGGCACAGTTTTTCTCTCTACTCATGACCGGGATAAGCCAGCACTAATTCCAATCGCCAAAAAACTGATTGAACTTGGCTTTGATCTGACTGCCACTTCTGGAACTGCTCAAACCCTTAACCAAGCTGGGTTAAGAGTTGAATCCGTACTCAAAGTCCA
This sequence comes from Prochlorococcaceae cyanobacterium ETNP18_MAG_14, assembly GCA_030741055.1. Taxonomy (GTDB): domain Bacteria; phylum Cyanobacteriota; class Cyanobacteriia; order PCC-6307; family Cyanobiaceae; genus Prochlorococcus. Next base: position 6,094 of record JASLWC010000017.1, read on the forward strand.
TGAAGGGCGTCCCAATATTGAAGATTTGATTCGCTCAGGTCAAATTCAATTGGTGATCAACACACCGATCGGCCGCCAAGCAGCTCATGACGACAAGTATCTGCGACGTGCTGCACTTGACTACGCAGTTCCGACGCTCACTACGCTCGCTGGAGCACGAGCTGCTGTCGAAGGGATAACAGCACTACAAGGTCAAACATTGTCCATTGCAGCTCTTCAAGACATTCACGCTTGATATCCCATTAGGGTTCATTTAGCTAATGCCTTCGCCGTGATCGCTAGCACTTCTTCGATCGTTATGACTCCTGGGTGTGATTGCCGAGAACTTTTTCAGGCAGCCTATGAGAATCGCTACACCTGGGATCCAAGCTTTTCGGGTTACCGAGGTCGATGCCTCTGGTTACATAACGATCGCGTAGAAGAAGGAGACTTTCAGTTAGGCGCTGATCTCAAGGCCAGCGTGGATGGTATTGATGATGAATTGATTCATAAATCTATTTCTTCCCAGTTATGGGAGGTTGCTATTCATCGTGTGCGACGCAGTTTTGAGCAGACCCATGGTGAGAACACCTTCACGGCGGGTGACAATAATGAAGTGGGCATGGAAGTGATCGTTGGAGGCAAAAATAGTGGTGATCGCTATCGCATAAAAAACAATGTAGTAACAATGGTTCATCGTCACATCCACGGAAAAGTAATAACGATTTTCACCAAGAGCACTACAAATACCGGTCATGGCTACCTAAGTCATACTTACAACAGTCAGTACAGCGATCCATCTACTGGCAACTATTGCAGTGGTATTACTCTTTTCACAGACACATTTGTGCCTTTAGCAGATAACGGCTACTGGGTGCTTAGCGAAAGGGTTGTGGAGAAAGATGCTTACGAGCAATCACCTGCTGACCATCAACTTTTTAGGTTTATCGACCTTGCGGCAAACTGAAGTCAACCTTGTTGGATATCATTGCATATAAAAATACATCTACAAGGCCTTACCTACCCCTCCTGCCTCTATCTTTCCTGATCGGTCAATTTACTTTATAAAGATCGATCTAAGATAGATCTAGGCAATCAGTGCTAATAATTACCTGAGAAGCAACTAATCCTTTAACTAGACAATAGTCATCCTGAATTGGCTAACAATCATTTCAGCAATATTGACCGCTGACTTCTATGTAGTCAACCAGCATTCACTATTGGCACATTGATGCTAATTACCGTGCGCTATAAAGTGGCAGGCCAGACCGCTGATTACTAGAACTTAATGGTCATAATCCTGGCCAAGATTGGCCAAAGGCAAGAAGAATTACCATTGGCATCTGCATAATCCAGCTACTGAGGCTGATGTGTTCCGAACTCTTCTTTAAAGCCTTAACAGCCTAATGGCAATAAAATGATTGATTGGAGTGTTAACTCTCCAGATCTAGTTCTTAGTAAATCTCAGCAAGATAAATCTTAAAAAAAGTCAGCTCAAAGCGACTGTTAAAAATCACCTTATTCGGCATCTGGGAGCGGATCGACCCCTTTGAGCTTTTCATTCAATTGCATTGCTAAAGTCTGACGTCCAAGTGCTAACACCTTCAACGTATCTTCATGCATACGCAGTTGAGCATCAGCAACCTGCATACCACGCACTAATTCCTTTAACTCATCTGGCAATGTTCTGAGGTCGTAGCGCTTACCTTCGAAGGTGAGCACCGGGTCATTGTTATTCGCTGCAGAGTCAGTCATCGTTGGTGGGGTTTGTTCTTGAGTGTCGTCAGTATTTTCGGACCCACCGAAGGGCCATTTCGGAGACATTGTTTAACAGGACATTAATTGGTTTCTACAGCATTATCACAAAAAAGAGCTTTTATCATACGCGACACGACACATCCCTTAGTGACTTATTGAGGCACTTTGCAAATCCCGAATGATCTGCCTTTCGCATAGTTCTCTATAGCGACCTGCACGGGCCATTAATTCGTCATGGCTGCCAAGATCACAGATGCGCCCTTGATCTAGAACAACAATCTGATCAGCTTCCTGAACAGTTGCCAAGCGATGGGCTATCACCAAGACGGTGCGACCCTGCATAGCCCGGCGCAGGCCCAATTGAACGGCTGCTTCCGCTTCGGCATCCAACGCACTAGTGGCTTCATCAAGCAACAGAACGGCTGGATTGCCCAGCACAGCCCTGGCAATAGCAACCCGTTGAAGCTGCCCACCAGAAAGATTTGTCCCTCGCTCTTCTAATTGAGTGGAATATCCCTCAGGCAAGGCCATGATGAAGTCATCAGCATTGGCCAAACTCGCGGCTTCCCTAACTTTTTGGTCGCTCGACTGGCGTCCAAAACGTATGGCTTCCGCCACACTGCCAGAGAAAACAGTTGTGCGTTGCGGCACTAAAGCAACCTGATGTCGTAGCTCCTGTGCCCTTACATGGCTGAGCTCATGACCGTCCAAAAATATTCTTCCCTGCTGGGCGGTGTTAAACCTCAAAAGCAACGAAAACAGGGTGCTCTTGCCAGCACCAGATGGCCCTACCAGTGCCACAACCTGGCCAGCCTTAACCTCCAGGCAAAGGTCATGAAGCACTGGTTGATCAGGTTGATAGCCGTAACTGACGTGACTCAAAAGTAGATCACCCTTTAGACGTCCAAGTGGCTGGGCATCTTCAAGGTCAGGAGTTTCCCTTGGTTCGCTCTCAATTTCTCGTAGGCGTTTTAGAGAAGCCTGGCCTACCTGAAATTCATTGAAATTCGTGGTCAGGTGACTGATGGGATCAATCAAGATGAACAGGGCCGCGACATAGCTACTGAAGCCCTTTACATCCATGCCGCCGGATTGAATGCGTGCTGTGCCAATAGCAAATACCGCGAGGATGCCAACGGCCTCGATGAACCCCACTACGGGATGTTGCAGAGCAAGAAGTCGTAGGGTTTGATAACGAGCTTGACGATGTAGATCGACTTCGGCATCAAAACGCTTTTGAAGCCAAGGTTCTGCAGCAAAGGCCCTCACTAACGGCAGTCCTTGAAAAGCTTCACCAAGCAGACCAGCAAGATCGCTGACCTGTTGCTGACTGCGGTCGGCTGCCTTCATTACTCTTGCTCCAAACTGGCTCACCAAAATCGCCACCATTGGCGCGAGTAGCAAAGTGGCCAGTGATAGTTGCCAGTCAAGCCGAACCATGTAGCCAAAGACCACGATCAACTGCAGAGCACTTGGAGTGGTGTCTTGAATGATTTTGTAAATCACTTCCCCCACTCGATCAGCGTCCTCGGTGAGCCGATAGGTGAGATCTCCAGTGGATAGCTTTTCGAGAGCCCTGAGTTCTACTTTTTGCAGCTGGGCGAATAAATCACGACGCAGGTCCTGACTAACCCATAAAGCAGGACCTGCCAAGAGGGTGTCTTGTCCGAACTGGGCCAGCTTTTGAACAAAAAAAGCACCAAGTGCCAGTGCAATCACCTTGATGACCTGATTTAGATTCCCTGCTCCAATAGCTGATATCAACTCACCAACAAGCCATGCCAGCAGTGGCCAGCTACCCACATAGATCAGGATGCATACACCTCCCCAGATCAGCCTGCGCTTATGGGGGCGTAAAAGGGGAAGCAACCTGCGGAAGCCGGCTTCAGAGGAAGAAAACATCGAGCCACACTAGTTCTGTGAAGCCGCCCACTAATAAATGAAGTTGGATCAATTTCTTAAATGCCAGGGTTGGGTCGCCACTGGTGGAGAGGCCAAACACTTGATTCAGTCAGGCCATGTCTGCGTCAATGGTTGCGTAGAAACCCGTCGAGGACACCATTTAAAGCCTGGTGATCTGGTTCGATTAGGAACTGATGAGGCCTCCTTTGTCGCCATTGATTCGATAGGGCCGTAAGTTGGCCCCTGCGGTACTTCAGAGGACCAGAGCGTGCGCAAACCCGTGATCGCTGGCAACTGGAAGATGTACATGACCTGTGCCCAGGCACAGGAGTACTCAGCCGTGTTCTTGCCATTGATCGAGGCCACTCCCGACGATCGGCATCTGGTGATTGCCCCACCTTTCACAGCAATATCCACGATGGCAGAGGCCATTCGCGGTTCTCGACTGAAATTGTCAAGCCAGAATGTGCATTGGGAAGACGAAGGCGCCTTTACAGCAGAGGTTTCGCCAATAATGCTTATCGAGCATCAAGTTCAGTACGCGATTGTTGGCCATAGTGAACCTCGTAAATATTTCAGTGAAAGTGACGAACAAATCAACCGTCGCGCCCGCTCCGCACAAGCGCATGGCCTTATCCCGATTGTCTGCGTAGGGGAAAGTGATGAGCAGCGCGAACGTGGAGAAGCCGAGCGCGTGATTCGACGTCAGGTGGAACAAGGCCTTGAAGGCACGGATCCTGATCGACTTGTAGTTGCCTATGAGCCCATATGGGCTATTGGCACAGGAAAAACATGTCAATCAACAGAAGCAAACCGCATTTGTGGATTAATACGCGGCTGGGTAGGGTCTTCTGAACTAATCATTCAATACGGCGGTTCGGTAAAACCAGGAAACATTGATGAGCTAATGGCGATGAGCGATATCGATGGAGTGTTGGTAGGCGGCGCTTCTCTTGACCCTGAAAGCTTTGCTCGAATTGCCAATTACCAGATTCTCTGAACTTCGCTGGCCTCAAGGTTGGCGAGAGCGCACGACCGTAATGGGAGTGATTAATATCACTCCCGATTCATTCAGTGATGGCGGCAAATACCTGGATCCTCGTAATGCCCTAGATCAAGCAAGTCTGCAACTGAGCCAGGGGGCCGATGTCCTCGACCTGGGCGCACAAAGCACTAGACCTGGCGCTGAGGAGGTTGGTTGGCAAGAGGAGTTGAACAGATTGATGCCAGCCCTCATCTCAATCCGTGCAGCCCATCCACAAGCGTTGATCTCTGTTGACACCTTTTTGGCGCAGGTAGCTAAGGCGGCACTTGAAGCAGGGGCCGACTGGATCAACGATGTAAGCGGCGGCTGGCGTGATCCTGAATTACTACAGGTCGTTGCCGAAGCACAATGCCCTTACGTGCTCACGCATAGTCGCGGCAATAGTCAATCCATGGATCAACTCACGTCCTACGACGACGTGAGCGAGGAGGTCCGTCAAGGATTACTGCGTAGAACTGACAAAGCATTGAAGGCAGGTATCCAACCTGATCAATTGATTTGGGACCCAGGTTTGGGGTTTGCAAAAACCACCAAACAGAACCTGATACTGCTTAGGGATCTCAATCAGCTCTGCTCTGAAGGCTTCCCTATTTTGGTTGGGCCTTCTCGTAAACGCTTCATAGGAGATGTTTTAAACGAACCAAATCCAGAAGCTCGAATATGGGGCACAGCCGTTGTCGCTAGCCGTTGTGTAGAGGCAAAGGTGGCAATGGTGCGCGTACATGACGTCGGCCCTATCGCTCAAACAATCAAAATGGCCGAAGCAGTGTGGCCAAAAGATAATTCACAAGCTGAATGTATAGGCAAGGTTTTATCTTGAGCTCATACTTGCGATCTACACCACATTCGCAAATACATCTCTAAGGTCCTGTGCAGATATTTAAACTGATGAAGTTTCCAAATTAGTCCAAACGAAATAGTTCTAGTTGGCTGCATAAGACATCGCTCATAGGCATTTGGCACTCATCTGCTTTGCTTGTTCATCCCCCCGATCCGCGCCACGCATAAGGTCATTACATACATATACTTTATTTCCAATCGTCTGATATAGCAGTGCTCTGCCTGTATACAAGGTGCCACTTTGGGGATTTAACCTTATAGCTTGAGAATAATCCACTATTGCTAGTGAGTATTTGCCAAGATCTCTTAGTGCATTGCCTCGTTGTGACCATGCATAAGAATCACTTGGATTCAAATCGATCGCCGAAGTGAAGTCTTTATATGCATGTTGAGGCTTAGCGAGTACCAGGTAGCATGAGCCTCGAAGGAAGTAGGCAGAAGCATTTGCAGAGTCAATTTGCATCGCTTCAGTTAGCAGCCTAATTCCCATCTCGCAATCCTCGGGGTAATAATTATTTGCCCTATCCACTAATTGCCGAGATTGCGTATTGGCTTGCATTGGTGTAGTTGATAACACTAGGATTGCCGCCAAGGCTGCAGTTCGAAATATTCCTGAACTATCGTTCATATATCATGGATTGAAGTGGAAATAAATTCATTAAAACATATTCTTTGAATTTCAAATCAGCTCGTGCCTAGTACTAGTATTAATAAAAAATGAAAGGGAAATGACTCAATGAATTGATGGTGTGGAGTAGCAGATGTTTATTTATCAGCCTGCAGTAGCACGATCTGCTTATTCACCAGATGTCTGATTGTCTGGAGGTGTTACTCCCTCGATTCGATCTTCCACTTCCTGATATAGCTCTTGCAATTGCTTGATATTCTCATCTGATGTCTCCCAGTAACCACGGCCATTTACCTCCAAGAGTGTGCCAACGATACGACGGAAACTATGTGGATTAAGCTCCATCAAGCGTTTACGCATCTCTGGATCATTTATGAAAGTTTCATTTGATTCCTCATAAACAAAATTATCGACTTGTCCACTAGTGGCACTCCATCCAAGAGTGAAGTTAAGACGCTTGGACACTTCACGAACACCCTCATAACCGGAATTAACCATCCCTTCATACCATTTTGGATTGAGCAATTTCGTGCGGGAATCCAGCCGGATTGTTTCACTTAGTGATCGAACCTGAGCATTTGCTGTCGTAGTGTCTGCGATGTAACTCGTTGGGGCTTTCCCATCAGCTCTAAGACCCTTGATTAAATTTGTGGGGTCTGAGTCGAAATAATGACTTACATCAGTAAGTGAGATTTCAGCTGAATCAAGATTCTGAAAAGTAACATCAGCTGTTTTCATGACGGATTCAAATACTTCTCTGTTCTGGTTCATCTCGCCTGGATTGTCGGCATTAAAAGCAAATGTCTTTCGAGAGAGGTACATCTCTTGCAGTTCGCCCTCTTCCTCCCATGTTGAATTCTCCACAGCAAGATTTACGTTAGAGCTGTAACTACCACTTGAATTAGAAAAAACGCGGCAGGCTGCATCTCGAAGGCTTGTCCCCTGAGCCTTGGCCTGCTCCAAAGAGTGCTTGCGAACAAAGTTTTTTTCTAATGGTTCATCGGCCTCAGCTGCCATCTTGACGCCTTGATCGATCAATGCCATTTGGTTAATAAAAAGATCACGAAATACACCTGAGCAGTTCACAACCACATCTATCCTTGGACGGCCTAATTCTTCAAGAGGTAAAAGCTCTAACTTATTCACACGACCAACTGAGTCAGGCACAGGCTTTACCCCTATAAACCAAAGGATCTGTGCCAGTGATTCACCGTAGGTTTTGATGTTATCTGTTCCCCAAAGAACACAAGCAATAGTCTCTGGCCAATCTCCCTGTTCTTGGCGTTGGCGTTCGATCAATTTGTCAACGACACCTTTAGCAGCAGCAACTGCAGCTCTAGTTGGTATGGCCTGTGGATCGAGAGCGTGAATGTTTTTACCACTTGGCAGAACACCTGGATTTCTGATTGGATCTCCACCAGGACCTGGGAGGACATACTCACCATCAAGAGCACTCAGGAGACTCTGCATCTCCATGTCTGCACATATCTTTTCCAGGCACACGCGCAGGTAAGTAAAAAGCTTATCTAGCTCGTCAGAATCAATATTGCCAAACCCTGCTTTGGCGCAAGCCTTTTGCCATGGGTTGGCAGGCTTGAAACCAAAAAGCTTCGGTAGACCAAAAAACCATTTGGACTCTTCATTTATATTGACGCGTCCATCTCTTCCTGTCAGAGATTGCACCATCGCTCCAACAGCTGTACGCGATGTCTCAGTAATAGTGCGATTGAGTTCGACGTCAGCAAGTATGCCCTCGTCATTACCCTTGTAAACATCTTCGATTTTTCGATCTATGGCTTCAGCAAGAAGCCCAGGAAGGGCGCGGAGTCCATCATCTTCGCGTTCTAGGGCAGCGATGCTGACGAGGGTTGCAATAGCTTCCTCAGCCGTAGGTGGCTTGCCGATGGTATGAAGCCCGCAAGGGAGCAGACGACTCTCTATTTCCATCAATTGGCTATAAACCGCTCCTACAACGGCATCCCGTTGGTCGATGTCAAGCTCTGATGCATCTTTTCCTGGAAGGTCAACATCCTTATCAAGATTGCATTGACGTGATGTTTCAACGATGGCATTGACGATTTGTACACCACGTCCACTTTCACGTAATTGCTGATATGAACCAACAAGTTCGCCTAGTTCCTTGAGACCTTTATAAAGACCCGCATTTTCAGCAGGAGGGGTGAGGTAACTGATGGTGGAGGCATAACCACGCCGTTTGGCAATCGTTGCTTCTGATGGGTTATTGGCTGCGTAGTAATAAAGATTTGGCAACCCTCCGATCAAAGAGTCGGGGTAACAAGTTTCGCTCATACCCATCTGCTTTCCGGGCATGAATTCGAGTGAGCCGTGGGTACCAAAATGGAGCACAGCATCGGCCTTCCAGACTTTCTCTAGATAGGTGTAATAAGCAGCAAAGCCATGGTGTGGACTTGCGCTGCGTGAATAAAGCAAGCGCATCGGATCACCCTCGTAGCCGAAGGTAGGTTGCACGCCTACAAAGATGTTGCCGAAGTGCCTTCCATAGATCAGCAGGTTTTGACCATCACTATTGAGTTCCCCTGGTGGTTTGCCCCAGTTTTCTTCAAGTCGCTCTGAATAGGGTGTTAGGCGCTCGTATTCAGACACGCTCATGCGGTGTGCAATGGCTAGCTCAGGTGCTCCCTCTAATGCTTCAGGATCATTGATCACCGCTTCCATCAGTGCTTTGGAATCCTTCGGCAGGTTCTGAATGTCATATCCATGAGCCTTCATTTCCTCAAGAACACGATGGATTGAACCAAAAACATCCAAGTAAGCAGCGCTACCAACGTTTCCTTTATCTGGTGGGAAGCTGAACACGGTGATTGCCAACTTCTTTTCAGCCCTTGACTTGATCCTTAGTGATGACCATCTGATTGCTCGCTCAGCGATTGCATCGACCCGGTCTTGAAGTGTGTGGGCTTTGCCAGTGGCGTCGTCCCGACCAGAGAGCACGATTGGTTCAATGGCTCCATCCAATTCAGGTATGGCAATTTGCAGAGCTACCTGCACTGGATGCAAACCCAAGTCGCTAACTTCCCATTCCTGAGTTGTCTGAAAAACAAGAGGGAGCGCCACCATATAAGGGCGGCTAAGACGCTTCAACGATTCGATCGCCTTGGGGTGGTCCTGCCTGGCAGGACCACCGACCAAGGCAAATCCAGTAAGGGAAACAACCCCATCAACAAGCGGTTGCTCGGGGTTGATCGGATCGTAGAAAAAAGCATTAACCGGCCTGGAAAAGTCAAGACCACCGCAGAAAATCGGCAAAACACGCGCACCACGGAACTCAAGTTCCTGAATAACTGCCACGTAGTGAGCATCGTCACCTGTGACAATATGGCTGCGCTGCAACACCAGGCCGATCATCGGACCTTTACGAGCGTCATCTGAGAGATCTGTACGGCTAGCTGTCCAGTTGAGGTACTCCTTAAGGTCTTCAAACATGGAAGGCGCCATGGGGTGCCATATACCCAGGTCCGGAAACACCTCGGGTTCCACAATCTCCAACGTGGGACGCTCTTCGCCTTCTATTGCGGGGAATACATATTTATCCGCAAGCATCAAAAGCAAATTCCTTAAGTTGTCTGGCGTACCTCCAAGCCAGTACTGAAAGCTGAGGATGAAGCTTCGGGCATCCTGTGCTTTATCAACTGGCAAATACTTAAGAATGTTTGGCAGGGTATTGAGCAACTTGAGCATTGCGTCCTGGAATCCAGCGCCGCTTGATTCCTTTCGCTTCTTCATGAAGCTGGCGATAGCACTATTGCTTTGCCCAAGCTGAGCCATGGTGAAACTGCCCAACTTGTTGAGTCGCATCACTTCCGGCATGGAAGGAAAAACAACAACGGCCTTTAGCCGATCGCGATGCGGGCTTACAGCATCCACAACTTTCTGGGCTAGATCCTCAATAAAAATCAGCGAGGCGATGAAAACATCTGCCGAGGCCACATCTGCCTGGAAATCTGCGTAGTTGTTTGGATCGCGCAGTTCTTCGATTAGATAACCGCTTAGTTCAACGCCAAGTGCTCCGTTTTGCTTATTGAGACTGTTGGCAGCCTGAGTAAGAGCGTTTTGGTACTGAGGTTCAAGTACTAAATAAACTGCCTTCATCACGGCCTGATGGTCGTGGTTCTCTGCAGGAGCAACTCGGCGATCGGCTGAGCGAACCTGCGTGAACATTGGCGTGCAGCAAAGTAATTTGAGCAAGCCTAAGAGCGCTTGGGGCTGAGCGTGAAGTTCACTGCCTGGGTGTTACACGAGAAGACCCATAGGCTTTGTTCATTAATAGCCCTTCCATGACCTCTATACCTCCATCGTCAATTCCTGTTGTGGTTGCTGGTGCACTCGGCCGTATGGGAGCTGAAGTCGTCAGAGCAATTCACGATGCTTCTGATTGTGAGCTCGTTGGTGCTATTGAAACCACACCAGGCAAAGAAGGGCTCGATATAGGAGAGGAACTCGGACTCGGGACTCTTGATATTGCTTTGACTGCTGATTTTGAGGCGTGCATTTGTTCTGCCAGCCAAGCTCTCAATCGACTTGGCCCTGGTCAAGGCGCAGTGCTTGTTGATTTCACTCATCCATCAGTTGTTTACGACCACACCAGAACAGCCCTTGCCTATGGCGTACATCCGGTGATCGGCACCACGGGCCTATCACCTGAACAATTGCATGATCTCAGTGACTTTGCCGAAAAGGCCTCTTTAGGAGGGGCGGTGATTCCCAATTTTTCCGTTGGCATGGTCTTACTTCAACAAGCAGCAGCGGCAGCAGCCCGCTTTTATCACCACGCCGAACTTACGGAGTTACACCACAACCGCAAGGCTGATGCCCCAAGTGGCACTTGTATTAAAACTGCAGAACTGATGGAGGAATTAGGCAAAACCTTTAATTCCTCTGAGCTTGATGAACATGAATCGCTCTCGGGCTGTAGGGGTGGTTTACGAGCAAGTGGCTTACGCCTTCATTCCCTTCGCCTTCCAGGGTTGGTCGCCCATCAAGAGGTGATGTTTGGTGCCCCTGGAGAAACCTATACCCTGCGACACGACACCATTGATCGTTCGGCCTACATGCCTGGGGTATTGCTAACCGTGGGTAAGGTGCGACAACTTCAAGGGCTGGTTTATGGCCTTGAACGCCTGATCTGAACTAAGTAGCAAGTAGATGTTGGTCCCTTTGCGCCCCGGAGAGCTTCAGAGGCTTATCCCAGCAGTGGCCACAGGCAATCAGTTCGGGGCTGCCCTTGGCAATCCGCGAAAGATTCTGCAAAGGGTAATGATCGCCGGCATTGGAGGGGTTATCACCTTGGTTATCAGCCAGGTTTTAGTGGGAAGCCAGTTTTATTCGGTCTTTTTGATTTTTGGCGTAATCCTGCTTCTTTATATCCTTTGGGGCCCAATCGTTGAAGCCGGTCAGAAGAATGCTGCATTGCGTCGTTATCCAGCAGCGGCTCTATTCGAAGGCAATGTGGCAGAGGTGTTCACCCGTGAACGTGTAGAGGATCGTCATGAGCAAGCGAATAAACATGGAGAACTTGAACTGGTTGAGAACAGACGCACCTGGATAGTGCTGGAAATGGAGGATGAAGATGGCTATCTGGGGCAATTAAGCTTCCCCATGTCTAAGAAGCATCAGTCGATCAGAGCAGGCTCTTTAATTCGATGTCTGGTGCTAAGTGATCGCAAGGATTTCAGTCGGATAGCCGCACTCAGCGATGCCTGGCTGCCAGGCCAACGAACATGGGTGGGTGAATACCCCTACATACTTCGCCCTGCATTTGAGGAGCTATGTCAGTTGCGGCTTGGGCGGCCTAACAACCAGCGCAGCTAACAGTCAATGCGCATTACAGCTATCACTCATGACAGCCATCACACATGACAGCCAGCGAAACTCTCGCGATACTTGCTAGTTCTGTTCTGCAATGACTTGCAAACCATGAGGCTTGATTTCTAGATATTTTTGATTTAGGCCACCAATGGCAGTGATTGCTAAAAAAACAAGATCTTCAAGGACTTGGCTAAACAATTCACATCTACTGACATCTCTGAAGCAGAATCGCTAATGATCTTTTTTGCCTCTTCTGGTTGACCCCTTGACCCGGCTAAGCGTTGCAAGCCTTGGGCTTCAGCCTAAAGGTATACAAGTGAAGATCCTTGGTGCTGGTCCCACTGGATCCCTTTTGGCCCTTGCTCTTGCTCAGCTAGGCGTCAACGTCAGGCTCTATGACCCATTAACAATTCAAGGGTTACTTGAACGCAGCAGGGCCTATGCACTCACCCATTCCTCAAGACGACTGCTTCAATCACTTGATCTATGGGCCCCACTCAATTCACATCTCACCACATTCACCAGGCTGCAACTTGATGATCAAGAGCTGAATCGCCACACATGTTTTGAGATTGATGATCTTTCAATCCAAAATCAAGCTCATGGGGCAATTGGCTGGATCTTGGACCATCGACCCTTGATGAAACTGCTGCTAGAGCGTCTCTCGAAGCAGCCAAAAGTGTGCCTAGATCTTGGTGAGATTAAAGAACAAGGGCTCGACGGACATGATTTGGTCGTCGCAGCGGATGGTCCTGCCTCTCCCACCAGAAAGGCTTGGGGTATCAAAACTTGGAATTATCCATATCAGCAAGGCTGTTTAACTGCCAAGGTGCTGCTGCGCGGGGCTGATCACTTGACCGCCTATGAATTGTTTCGCGCCGAAGGCCCTCTAGCTCTACTGCCTATGGGAGGTGATGTGTTTCAGATGGTTTGGAGTGGACCATTGAGGTGCTGTCAGGAGCGTGCTGGCCTCAATCCTTCCAGTTTTCTCGATCAATTGGCTGCGGTATTACCAGAAGGCCTTCAGCCGGATGTCCTTTTGGATCGTCCTGCTGCTTTCCCCCTTCAACTGTCCCTTGCCCATCAGCTTCAACATGGTCGTGGCGTACTTGTAGGGGAATCTGGCCATCGTTGTCATCCCATCGGAGGCCAGGGGCTGAATCTTTGCTGGCGTGATGTAAAAACACTGACCAGGCTCGTAAAACTCTCTAACGAGGGAACTTTGCCTATTGCGAAACTGCCTCGGCTCTATGCTCGGGCGCGCTTTATCGATCTTTTCTTGGTTGGTCTTATGACTGACCTAACTGTGCGTTTGTTCTCAAGCCGAAATGTGCTTTTGCTGATGCTTCGCTTGCCGCTGATGATTCTTCTGGCTCGGCTGCCATGGATGCGTCAGGTGCTTTTAAAGGCCATGACTGATGGCCCTATTAGCGTCGTTAGATTGGTATCAGCTTGACAATCAACTAGCTATTAATTCCGTGGTGATCAGTAGCCATCCGCAGCCCTCTGTTTCACCCCAGTTACTGCAATTTTTGCAGCAAAAACTTGGCCTTAGTGAAAAAGCTATCAACTTAGGTTTGCGTCAAGCAGAACTAGAACAGGCACCCCTACCGATCGTGCTGTGGAGCTTCGGATTGCTGAGTTTGGCTCAGTATCAACAGGTGCTCGATTGGCAAAATGATCAGGAATAGATAATCAATGACTTCACTGGCATCTGAACAGGAAGTTGACGACGACCGCCTAGTTCAGCCAGCTCAATAACAAAACCGCAGCCCACTAGATCGCCGCCTGCATGCTCGATGAGTTCAACGGTGGCCCTAGCAGTACCGCCTGTAGCAAGAAGGTCATCGACGATTAATACGCGCGGTTGACCGTGAAGAGCATCCGCATGAATCTCAAGCCGATCGCTGCCGTACTCCAGCTCATAATCGATACCAAGAACATCACCAGGTAATTTGCCTGGTTTTCGGACCGGAACGAAGCCAATCCTCTGAGTGGTGGCTAGAGCTGTGCCCACGATGAAACCACGTGATTCGATCCCCACAATCAAATCGGGTTTCAATTCGCTGCAGAGATCTCCCAGCTGTCGCATCACTTCATCCCAACCATCGGGATGACGCAGTAAGGGACTGATGTCTCGAAAGAGAATTCCAGGTTTTGGGAAATCGGGGATGTCCCGAATGAGTTGGCGAAGATCCAAAGAGTGGTGACGCAGGGGCCTAGGCCCTGGCATCATCGCAGCCATGATCAATGCAACAACCATTTCAGAATCTTCAGCATCTGCACAGCAACAGAAATCTTGTGAGCAAAAGCAAAACGAGCTGATGTTCAAGACTGTTCTTGGACGTAGAGGACTAGAGCGCCTTGATCTGCTTTTGCTCGTAGTCGAATCTCTTGATCTCAACGGTGGCGAAGCAATGCTCTGGACAACTCAACAGTTGGGCTTGCAGGCGCAGTTCCCCAATCGGGTTGAGCTTTGGAAGCGGCGTTGTTACAACCCATTGAGACGTGCCACACGACGAGGTGAACTAAATCCCGTTGATACAGAAGCCATGCTTCGCCTGCTCTGTTCAATGGCAAGCCGTCTTTATCCTCTACTTCATCAATTGCTTTCTTCTCGCGAACCAGTGAAATTAAATCTGCAGCGCTGGGCTTTGCTAGATCAGCGACTTCGCGATCTTATTGAGGAAAGAATGAATCCTCGGCGAGGGGCTGTTCAGCGCCTATTGAAGCAAGAACAATCTCAACCCATTCAGCAAGAGCTGGTGCTTACTCTTGCTCTTGCTGCTGGAGATGGAGGGATAGATCGTCTGCGCGCCAGTCTGCTTGATCCCACACCCTGATGCTGAACCTCTCATTTCGTTACGACCAAACAGCAGTCCGCCTTCAAGTCGAGGGGCTCCCTGATTTCTCTGCAGGTCATGAGGATGGGGTCCTTGGCATTATTTCTGGTTGGCGGCTGCAGTTGGTGGCCTCACCAGAACTAGAAGGTAAGCGTGAACATTTGCAGGCCTTGATGGCCACAGTGCTCCCCTATGCCCGCCATCGCATTTCTGGTGTGAAACGAGCATTCGGAGACAAAACCAGTGCGGTGGTGATTTCGCCTGATGGAGACAAGCATCAACTGCTGCTTCGTAGCAGTAAGGCCAACATCCCTCCACTAACTCTTCATCTTGATCATGCTGAGCTGGCTGATCTTGTGCGCTGTTTGGATGCCCTTCGCCTTGATCCTCGCGTGCAAGTTCCCTGGAAATTACCCATTGATCATCCTTTGCCTCGTCATGAGTTGGCGGAGCGAGTACCGCTTCCCCAACGCTTTGGCGCTCCTTTAATTGGCGGCACAGCATTGGCCCTAATTGCTGGTCTTAGCCTTTCAGTACCCATTCCCCGTAATGGCGAAGGAACTCTTTTCCCTACTAATTCAACGACACCTGAACAAACGCAATCAAGTTCTGATCGTTGACGATCAATTCCTTTAGGCCAGAATTTTCGTCTATTTTCAACACACCCATTCCTTCCATTGGGAATCAATCGGTCTGATTCTTCGAGTTGAGTATGCCTTGTTGAAACAGGACGTCCTCTAATGCCTTCTCCAATGAGCAGTCCTCTTCACAAGCTAAATAAATCTGACCGTCATCGTCAGGTTTTCCGCAGGTCCAGACCCAAAAGGGTGGTTCCTCTATGGCGTCAACCAATCGAAGCACTGCTGATGCTGATTGGTGGCATTGGGTTATTGGCTTTTCTGAACTGGATCCCTCAGTGGCTTGAGGAACAGGGACTTGAAGGGATAGATATTGTCAGCGAAGCAATCTCTGATCTGATCCAAGGAATCACCCATCTTTTAGAAGCAGTTATTGGGTTTGGTTCAGTGATCTTGATGGGCGGCCTAGTGATCCTTGGCCTAACCCTTCTACTTGGCGGCAGCTGGCGGATGCTGCGATTTTTTGCACATCTATGGAGCAAAGCGAAGAGGCCTTCTCGACGCGGAGTCCATCACAAGATTCGTCGTTAAGGCTTCCAATCCAGTCGATTGTGTTAATGCGGATGTGGATGTGGATGACGCCGTGGAGCAAGGGCTAGTTGCACCAGCCAAAGCTCATGCATAGTCAAGACGTTGTCATCGTTTAAATCCAAGCTGTTGAAGTTGTTAGCAAGCCAGGGAATTGAGGCGGCTTCATCGCGATTGAGTTTTCCATTGCCATTGGTATCGGCTTGCCTGAAACGTCGTTGCAACCTTCTGCCATTTGGATGGGAACCGCGAGGCTGCAGATCCTCTAGCAGCAAATAGCCTCGTGAATCCTTTCGGTGCAACCGTCTATATAGGTAGATCTGTCCCTGCACCTCTTCAGCATCAAGTTTTCCATCACCATTGAGATCGAGACGTTTAAACATGGCCTCGAGACGCTGGCTGTAATAAACGATGCCCTCAGGTGCTGCCTGAGCACCAATGTTATTCAGCATTGCTGCAGTAATGGACAATCCTGCAGCAATCAACCAGAAAGCTTGCGAGCCCAGTGATCTAGACCAACAATGCAAACAATTCGGCTGACTTTTCATGGAATCAGCCTATGGATCATGGCCTGCGATGTCGATGACTAAACCATGACCGATTTGATTTGAGCTGTGACATGGTCCAACTGCTAGACATCACCGACAAACATTGTCTATACCATCGACGCAAAGATTTTTTTGAACACCCCATAGCCATGGATCGCTCCTCGATGATCTGGGTAGTAGACGATGACCCAGAACTGCGTCAGATGGTCGGTACATACCTAATTGATCAGGGTTACGACGTGCGCTGCCTCAGTGACGTCAAGCAACTAGAAGCAAGATTGGAATTTCAGCGACCTGATCTAGTGGTCCTAGACCTGATGCTGCCGGGGGATAATGGCCTGTCAGCGCTGCGTCGTTTACGAGATGCGGGGGATGATTTGCCAGTGGTGATGCTTACCGCAAGGGGAGAAGCTGTTGATCGGATCATCGGTCTCGAGCAGGGGGCAGACGATTACCTCGGCAAACCGTTCCTGCCACGTGAGCTTTCTGCGCGCATTGAAGCTGTACTAAGACGCCGCAGTGCGCTTCCTGCTGGCACACCTTTGGCAGAAGGGGAAGATGTGGTTTTTGGTTGGAACGAACTAAATCTTTCAGCTCGCACCCTTACCCAGAATGGGGCCCCTGTTGTGATAACAAGCGGAGAATTCAGCTTGTTATCAGCCTTCGTCCAACACCCCCATCGTCCTCTCTCTAGGGAACGACTGATAGAACTCGCTCGAGGACCAGGCAGTGAGACTGATAGTCGCAGCATGGATGTTCAAGTTTCGAGGGTACGAAAGTTAGTAGAACCAGACTCCAGTCGACCTCGCTACATCCAAACGGTATGGGGGTACGGCTATGTATTTGTTCCTGACGGCAAACCCCGTTCCCGCTGAATGACACGGACACAACGCTGGCCCGCGATGGTGTCCATCCTTTTTGGCTGGAGTGGACTAGTACTTGGCAGCTGGGCCCTCTGTTTGCTAGTGCTGCAGATCTTGTTCGGTCGACAACTTGAGAGGCTACAAACCGCGCAACTAAGTCGTGATTTATCCCTAAACGTTCGTCTTACTGAGTTAGCCCTAGAGCGTTATCCCCCTGGATTGGTCTCTGAGCTAACGGGACTGGATCTCAAAGTGATTGCTCGCCCTCCATATCCGTCACACTCTGATCATTCTCTGCAGCGTCAGATCGATGCGCTTCAAGCTCAATTATGCCAACTGCTTTCTCATTGCCCGATGTTGGTACCTATCCCTTCCGAAGACACGCAGCGTGGGGTTTGGATCGAACTTATTTCCCCTTTGGAGCCTGTTTGGCTCCGAGTTGGATTACGCACCCCTCTTGGTTGGCCACCAGATCCAACCATGCTTGGCCTGTCCTTGGTTGGTGCAGTAGTTATCAGTGGTGGCCTATTTCTTCTATTTGAGGTGGAACGACCGTTACGAGGACTTGAGCGGGCCCTAACTCGAGTCGGTGATGGCATGGATCCAGAAGCCTTGCCAGCTGTTGGCGCCCCTGAAGTCCAACGGCTTACTCAGCGTTTTAACGCCATGCTTTTACGCCTATCGACCAACCGCCGTGAACGAGCAACAATGCTTGCAGGCATCGCCCATGACCTAAGGGCTCCAACAACTCGACTACGTTTTCGGCTGTCCTTGCCTTCCCTGAATCGAAAGGAACGTGATCGATGTTCAAGGGATTTGGAATCTCTAGAACGAATTACAGGCCAGTTCCTACTGTTTGCCGGTGGAGGTGATGGTGAAACCCTGGTGGAATTACCTCTTGAGCAATGGATGGGAGAGGTGTGCGCGAGTCATCCTCCGGAACTATTAAGGCTTGATCTCGAACCTCTAAAAGCCAAGTTGAGGCCGATAGCTCTAGGAAGAGCAATTGTAAATCTGATCGACAATGCGTTTACATACGGCATCGAACCAGTAACTATTCGACTTCGTGGTGATGAAAACCGCTATTACATAGAAGTATGGGACCAGGGGAAAGGCATACCGATAGAGCTATGGGAACGGGCTGTTCAACCATTTCAACGCTTGGATGAATCGCGTCGGGAACAAGGCCATAGTGGCCTTGGACTAGCAATTGTCGCCCATGTTGTTAGTAGACACGGCGGTGAACTCAGTTTTATTATTTCTGACAAGTCGAGTGCAGGTCAACCTGGAAAATTTGCAGTCAGACTTGACTTACCATTTAACCCTCCTGAAAAAACCATGTTATGAAAAGGTCTCATTGCTGCACAATTGGATTTACCATGTCAGTCAATAATTTGAAAAAGCGAATCCATGACTTGATTGCTTTACATTAAGAGCAAAAATCGAGGGGGTACCTGAAATGGCTGAGATGGGAAAGGACAAAAACAAAAAGAAAGAGAAGGGCACGGCATCCAATGAAAACACATCTGAATCTGGTACAAAAAAGCTCAACAATAGAGACAAATATAACAATCAACTAATAACATTCTCAGAAGATAATCCCGCCAAAACTGATCGTCTGAACAAAGTGCTTTATAAATCAGAGCTGGTGAAGCTTCAGTCCGACTTAGCAAGAATGCAATACTGGATAAAGGCTACTGGTTTTCGCATAATTGTGTTATTTGAAGGCCGTGATGCGGCTGGCAAAGGGGGAACTATCAAGCGATTGACAGGGCCTCTAAATCCCCGAGGCTGTCGTGTGGTTGCACTAGGAACTCCATCAGACCAACAAAAAACACAATGGTATTTTCAGCGATACATTGACCATTTCCCAAGCGCTGGGGAGATCGTCGTATTTGATCGCAGTTGGTATAACCGCGCAGGTGTGGAACGCGTAATGGGCTTTTGTACGCAAGCGGAGCTAAACCTTTTCTATCAAACCTGTCCACAGTTTGAGCAGATGCTAGTAAAAAGTGGCATTCTGCTACTCAAATATTGGTTTTCAGTTAGCGACCAAGAACAGGAAAAAAGGTTTCAATCAAGAATCAAGGATCTAACAAGACGTTGGAAGCTTAGTGAAATGGATCTTGAAGCTAGAAACCGTTGGATGGAATTCTCCAAGGCAAAGGATGTCATGCTTG
>JASLWC010000018.1 GCA_030741055.1 Prochlorococcaceae cyanobacterium ETNP18_MAG_14
CTAAGGATGGCGGCGAACTGGTTAGACCCAAAGGACGAACCAGTAAAGAACCACAAGCACCTGCAAATCCAAATCCCTGTCCCTAAATTGATGTATCAGGAGACGGAATAGGAGTTCAGGTGATGTTTTGAGGTTGAAGGGTAGACCTCTAGGAAGACCTATTGGGTGCAAAAGAGTTTCTCAAATTTCTGTGTAGCATTATTGGCTTGTCTCTTATTTCCTCCAAAAGCAAATACTGCTTCCCTTTGAAGGGCAGTGTCTCCACAGGCAATCGTTGCTGCTTTGACGATGGGAGCTGCCGCCGCACTTGATGCCACTGGAAGGATCTTGGTGCCTAATGCTTCATCAAACTGCCTAATGAACTCTTTTTGACTTGCTGTCAGTTCAAACTGCTGCCGAACAGGTGTGGCGATAGAAGATCTGATCGATGGGATTGCGGTAATTGCAACCACCCCAAAAAGGACAAGAAAACCTGTTTTATTGTTCATCAGCAAGCAAGCAAAAGGTCTGCATTAGAAGCGCATGACCATCAATAGGACGGCTTTGGCTCTCAGTTGCTACTAGCTTGAGAGCAGTTGTTTCTAGGCATGACTGAGAAATCAATATTTATGATTTAATTCAACATTATCGTTCTACATTACCTCGTTAAACATTTTAGAAGCAAAGGAATGAACGATCATGAAGTTCGTTTAATGCCTGAAATGGAAGAAAGAGGATTTGCATATAATGATGCAAAAGAGTGGTTTGAGAGAACTTGGATGACTAACAATGGAGAGGAGGCAGTTTTAGAAGTCTATAAACATTTCAATAGTCATTCTTGGAGGCGGTTTTAGATGGGTAAAGGCGATCGTATAATTTTGAGGAGAGGATAAATTGATGATTGCAAGACTACTAAACCTTCATGACGAAACCCTTCATAGATATAGGAAATTAGGTCTTAATAACTCCACTATCGCTTGGTTGCTGTTTGCAGAAGGCTTGTTTGTTGTGATGGTGATTAAAGTTTTGTTGGCAGTGCGTCCTTTTGCTATTGCCTGAGCTGTTTCTATGTCGAAATTGACTCCAAAGGCAGCATTCCTTTGAACTGCCAAAACGCTATATCTTGTGTGCCTTGGTGCAAAATAAGCACAAAAAACGCCACCTGAAGGGGTGGCGTGTTCGCTTATTAAAGGTGCCAGGACCCAGATTTGAACTGGGGACACGGCGATTTTCAGTCGCCTGCTCTACCAACTGAGCTATCCCGGCGCGTTGCTTTCGAGACCTTTGAATCTTAAATCACCGTGTGAGGTCTTCCAGTTCCAGGAAGCTGACGCAGTGGGGTTCTCGCTAGGCAAACCAACCCTCCAACTGGTATTCCTGAGGTTTGCAATGTTGTTTGAGCTGCTTGGGCTGTTGCGCCGGTGGTGAGGATGTCATCCACGATCCAGGCGCGATGGCGCGACCAGTCAATCTTTTCATTGATTTGGCCTGGGACGGCTTTGAATGCATCAAGTTGATTCTTTAGCCGTAGCTGTCGATCAAGATGGTGTTGCCCCACTGTTGCGTGGCGGCGGATCAAGAGGCTATGGCACGGAAGCTTCAGGTAGGTAGCAAGAAGTTGAGGTAAAGGATTTGCTCTGCTTAGGTTTTTCCAGCTAGGAATCGGCACTAACACAGCATTGATCGGCACCAGTGGGTTTAGAAGCTCTGCCAAGGCGTGCATAGTTGAGTGCTTCTTACTGCGACGTAAATTGAGCAGCAGACGGCGAAGATTGCCGTCGTACCAACCCAGAGCTCGCCAGTTCAGTGGATTCAGACCGATCAATCCAGAGCTCGGTAGATCAAGCTGCAGGCGGCAGTTCTTGCAGGGCTTGGAAGTCTCGGTATGTGAGCTGATGGTTGACTGGCAGATGGGGCACTGGGGTTGTATGAGCAGTTCGCGACCAGCATTAATTAGGGATGTAAGCAATTGCCTGTGGAGCCTCTGCCATAAGGATTCCCCTCGCTGTTATCGCAGCAATTCCTTGGCACTCAATTTCAGCAGGATGATTTCGGAATAGTTTTCAGCATGGCTATCAGAGTTTGATGGGCATCTTCGCTATCGGTGAGCGTGTGATCAAATTTGATTTCTATTAACTTCTCATCGACTTCAAGCTTCATTAATTCCGGGGTAATGGCAATCATCTGGGCTGTTTTTGGGGCTTCAATCCCTCCGTAGTAGCGCGCATAATCAATCACAGCTTCGGCATGGTCGCCATTCATGTGAGCACAGATCCTTGCACTGACATCAGCGGTGATTTGATCTGAGCTCATAATTTGTGAGGGTGGAATTCTTTAGCTTAGAAATTGATGCACTTGTCGTTAGCCCTTCCTAGCAGCTTGTTAGCCAAAACGCTGCCATAGGAGTATCCCTAGTCGGATTGAACTGAAGCTCACATAGCTCGCCAGTAAAACGAATAGTCCAATCGCAATGCTTGCGCGAAGTTTGGTTGGCACTAATTCAGGGCAGAGGTTCTGATTCTTGCTTGGTCGCATTCAATTTGGCTTGTGGAGAGATTGCTTGCAGGGCAAGGTGGGCTACGCCGGCCGCTGGTGGGCTAGTGCAGGTCTTAATGGGTAAACCAAGGATCCGTTCTCTTAAACGACGCCATTGTCGGTTGCGGGCACCACCACCCAGGCTGATGATTCTCTTGGCAGGTGGTGCTCCTAGTGCCTTAAGGCATTGCCAGCCTTGGGCTTCGATGCGCGCGAGACCTTCTAGTAGGCCATGCAGGTAGAGGGAATCGCTCACAGGACGCGGCTCTAGCACTGGTTCCAGGTTGGGATCGTCAACTGGGAAGCGTTCACCAGGGCCTGGAAGAGGGCGCAGCAGCAGACCGCTGTCTGATTCTGGATTGATTTGACGGCTTAGTTCTTCGAGTTCGGCATCAGTGAACAGTCGTCGAAGAACAGCACCACCAGCATTGGAGGCTCCACCGCTGAGCCAGCGACCGCCAACGCGATGATTAGTGATGCCTGCACCAATGAGGGGAACTTCCACAAACCGTTTCAGCACAATGGTGCTACCTAAAACTGTGACGCCGTCGTCAGGGCCTGCATTGGCTGTCAGTACAGCAGCATTGGCGTCGGTGGTGCCTGCCACCACGAGGAGATCTTTTGGCAGGCATAGGTCTTTGGCCTGTTTAGCCGCCACAGTGCCCATCACTTTGCCGCTGGCAACGATCTCAGGCAGGCCCATCCATAAAGGTGACTTAGCGAAGCTGGTAGGCCAGCTTTGATTGATCAAATCCCAACCCAGGCGGAGGTTATTGCCCTCCTCTCCCCAGCGCCAATTACCTAGAAGCCAGCCGCTGACCCAGTCAGCTTGATGACGTAGCAGAACGTTCTCGCCGTGGTTGTTTATTAGTCGGAGTGCTCTTGCCAGGCTGCTGCTGATACTTGCAGCAGCCTGGCCATCTGAGCCAAGGCCGATGAGTGCTTCTTGCTGTTCCGGGCAGTTCAGGTAGTAGGGCAGGGCTGCACTAAGGGCTTCCCCCGTGCGATTGCAAGCCAGTAGGGTTCCTGAAGTGCCATCAACGGCGACAGCCTTCAGGGCCTGTCTGAGGCTTGTGGGCAGAGAGCGAATCAGCTCTGTGCAGCAGTTTTGCCAGTCTTTAGGGACCTCAAGCCCAGTTGAGTAGTTCGTTGCTGAGCTGTGGATGAGCTCTTGTTGTTCGTTTAGCACTGCCAGGCGTACGCCGCTGGTGCCCAGGTCGATACCTAGCACCAGCGGTGACTTATCCATGGCTTTAGAGGCTGCTTCCCTGCTGCAGTCGCTTGGCCTCGGCCTGAAGCAGATTGGAGGCCTTATCGGTTACATCTTCCCAAGGAAGGTTGAGATCAGGGCGGCCGAAGTGGCCATAGGCAGCGGTGTCTTGGTAGAAGCGGCCGCTGCGTTGCTGAGGCAGTTGACGCAGCTTGAATTGCTCGATGATGGCCCCAGGTCTTAGGTCGAAATGCTCTTGCACTAAGGCTGTGAGCTCGGCGTTGGTTACTTTTCCGGTGCCGAAGGATTCCACCAGGATCGATACGGGCTTGGCTACGCCAATGGCATAGCTGAGTTGCACTTCTGCACGCTGGGCGAGACCTGCTGCTACAAGACACTTGGCCACAAAACGTGCTGCGTAGGCGGCAGAACGGTCAACCTTGGTGGGGTCTTTGCCGGAGAAGGCTCCACCACCATGGCGGGCGTAGCCACCGTAGGTATCCACGATGATTTTGCGGCCCGTAAGGCCTGCATCTCCCTGGGGCCCTCCCACCACAAACTTGCCGGTTGGATTTACCAGAAAGCGGGTCTTTTCATGATTGGGCTTAAGGGGGAGGTCAGCAGTTGCTGGTTCTACAACCAGTTTCCAGAGATCTTTGGTGATCCGCTCACGGATTCCTTGTTCGTCGGAGATGCCTTCAACTTCTGCGGTGTGTTGCGTTGAGATCAAAATCGTGTCGATCGCAACGGGACGGTCGTTTTCGTAGACCACGCTTACCTGGGTTTTTCCATCAGGTAACAAGTAGTCCAGAGATCCGTCGTGGCGAACTGCAGCGAGTTGGCGTGCAAGCCGATGCGCCAGGCTGATTGGTAGGGGCATCAGCTCAGGGGTTTCGTCGCAGGCGTAACCAAACATGATCCCCTGATCTCCAGCGCCCACTTTGTCGAGAGGATCGCCTGCGTGGTCGTCGGCTTCATTAACCCCCTGGGCGATGTCGGGCGATTGCTGATCCAGGGCAACCAGCACTGCGCAACTGGTGGCGTCAAAGCCACCTGCTCGAGCACCGCTATAGCCAATTTCGCGGATTACGTTGCGCACCAGATGAATGAAATCAACCTGGGCGTTAGAGGTGACTTCGCCTGTGATTAGGCAGAGTCCTGTATTCACAACCGTTTCACAGGCCACTCGGCTGCTGGGGTCCTGGGCGAGTAATGCATCGAGCACTGCATCACTTACTTGATCACAGATTTTGTCTGGGTGCCCTTCTGTGACGGACTCAGATGTGAATACGTAGCTGCTCATGGAGAACTGAGGTTATGGGTAATTTTAGTGTCTGCCCTGACGCTTAACTCATTCCAGTGGTGAATTAGGTGTTGGTGTGCAGTCAGTGTTGGGGGTTGATTCCAGCCGGCCATGAAGCCAAGGCTGATTCCTATGCCGGCTTGACGTGCCATCTTGAGGTCGGAATCGGCATCACCAATCAGGGCGCATTGGGCAGGGGCTAAGCCAATCAAGTTGCAAAGTGCTTTAACGGCCTCAGGATTTGGTTTCGCAGGCTGATGTTCGGCACTCCAGATCTCAGATATGCTGTCATGAAGATTGTTTTGGTCCAGAAAGCTTTCAATCCCTGCAGATGTGTCATTGCTGATTACGGCGCAGATAACCCCTTTCGATCGAAGTGACTGCAAGAGGGAGCGCACACCCGGCAGTAGAGCACTTTTTCCCTCTGCGGAGGGAGCTTGATTTTTCAGGGCATCCACAGCAGCGAATATTTCATCAGCAAGGGCAAGGGCTTGCGGCCAGCTTTCGCCTAGTAGGCAGAAAACCGTTGCGGTGGAGATTAGGTTTTGATTCCTTGACGCCACGGCGATGGTGCCGCCGGGATGTATCCCTCGAGAGTTGACTCCATAGGCTGCAGAGAGAAGCTTCTTCAGCTGGGACACCTCATTGACGTTGAGATGTCCTCCGTGAAATCTCTGAACTGCTTGGTCGATTCTTCCCGTGGCCAGATCAACAAGATTGGGCTCGCTATGGGAAAGGGTGCCGTCCTTGTCAAACAGAACCCCTTGGATAGTGGCGATGGGCTTCTCCTTCAGCAATAGCTGGGCCATAGGCCTTGGGTTAAGGATTAATCGAGTGGGACAACCTCTGAATCTTCGCCTTCCTCGGCTTGTTCAAGCAGCATCTGCTTATAGCGTGCTGCCATTTCCTCAGCTTTGTCGAACACTTTCTGGGGATCTGTGAGCATATCGCCAGGCTCGGGCTCTAGGGCCTTGGTGGATAGGGAAATTCGCCCACGCTCCGCATCGAGATCGATGATCATCACCTTCATCTGATCATTCACATTCAAAACAGAGTGGGGAGTTTCGATGTGCTCGTGACTGATTTCAGAAATATGTAGCAGGCCACTTACGCCACCGATGTCGATGAAGGCGCCGTAGGGCTTGATGCCACGAACGGCGCCGATCACAACTTCGCCCACCTCGAGACGATTCATTTTCCGTTCAACTAGTGCACGGCGATGGCTGAGCACCAAGCGATTTCGTTCTTCGTCGACTTCAAGAAATTTCAAAGGAAGGAAGTCGGCGACAAGCTCTTCCTTGGGTTTGCGGGTGCTGATGTGTGATCCGGGGATAAAGCCTCGCAGGCCTTCCACCCTCACCAGGGCTCCGCCGCGATTGGTCGCAAACACTTCTGAATAGATAGTGGCATCTTCTTTTTGTAGCTGTCTCACTCGTTCCCAGGCTCGCTGGTATTCGATGCGACGGATTGAAAGCGAGAGCTGCCCATCTTCGTTTTCTTCACTCATGATGAAGAACTCGCGGATTTCTCCTGGTAGAAGTACGTCGCTGAGTCCCTCTACTCGATTGATCGATACTTCCTGTAGGGGCATGAAGGCAGCGGTTTTGGCCCCGATGTCAATCATGGCTCCCTTTGATTCAAGGGCAAAAACTGTGCCGTTGACAATGTCACCGGGCTTGAAGTTGTAGTCGTACTTACTTAGTAGTGATGCAAATTCATCAATGGTGAATCCTGCACCACTAAGGTCCTGCTTGGATGCCCTGCTGCTCGGGTCATCGGCCGTAGGAACATCCTCTGGAATGCTCAGGTCTTTTTCTGAAAGGGCTTCATGGATAGCTTCTGCTCCCTTTGAGATGGTATCTGCTGCCTCCTCGCTGCCACTGGATTCTGCAGTGGGGTCTGGAATTTGTTCTGTTGGCGTAGCAGACATTGTGAGATGGCGGTCTGCCTTGTGGCAGTGCGAAGGGAAATCCGACCGGCCCGCCGACCTTTCGGAATCGATGGATCACTCTACAGATTGGCTTCCCAATCTCAGCGAACAGCAGCAAGTTGCCCTTTGTTGTTGTGGATGCCTTCAAGGGCGGCTACGAAATCACTGATCCCACGGAACTGGCGATATACGGAAGCAAAGCGCACGTAAGCGACCTCGCTCATTCCGCAAAGTTGATCTAAAACCATTTCACCAATTTCGGCACTATTAACTTCGCGTCCACTTCTTTGCTGAAGTTGGAGTTCAAGTTCAGCAACCATCACCTCAAGCTTGTCTTGACCTAAACCGGTTTTTTCACACGCCAAGGTAAGGCCATGGAGGAGTTTGCTGCGATTGAAAGTTTCTCTATTGCCATTGCGTTTTACCACTGTGATCGGCACAGTTTCGACGCGTTCGTAGGTGGTGAAACGAAAGTTGCAATCCAAGCATTCACGCCGCCTTCTAACGCTTCGCCCAGTATCAGCGGCGCGGGATTCAAGCACCCGACTATCAGTATTTTGGCAGGAAGGGCATTGCATGCCCGCAAAACTCCAATGCTATTCAATTAATACTAGACAGTAATTCGTGCCTTGAGAAGACCCTCTTGAGCTGAGGTTTCAGAGCTTGGCTTTTTAACTCCTTTTTTTAGTAGTGAGAGTGAATGATTATTTGGATCAGGCGAGATCATCAGCCAGAGGTATTTAGGTATCGGCAGACATGAAAAAACCCCGCCTTGGCGGGGTTTTAAGAGAGTCTGGCTGATTTTATTTGCCGCTGTCTTTGCCGATCTTCGGCGGATCACGGAACGCAACCGCGAAGAACAGCGTGACAACGACCAGGGCCATTAGAAGGGTGTAAGCGAAAGCGTCCATTGAAAGTCTCCGTAGGTTCGATCAGCTGAGGGTGTGGTTTCAGGTAATGGGCTTTAGGTTTGCCCAGGAACGCGACGAGTGGAAGCGTCACCCAGTTTTTTGAACACACCGAATTCAATCTGGTCGCCAAGGTCTGGGTCAATACCAGCGAACACGTCGCGGTATAGGGTCCGAGCTGCATGCCACCAGTGACCGAACAGGAAGATCAGCGCAAAGTTGACGTGAGCAAAAGTGAACCAGCCACGAGGTGAGCTGCGGAAGACACCGTCTGAGCTATAGGTCTCGCGGTCGAAGGCAAAGGCTTCACCAAGTTGAGCCTTACGAGCAAGGCGCTTGACATCAGCAGAATCGCTGAAGGTTTTGCCATCCATGGAACCGCCATAGATAGTGGCGGTAACACCCTGCTGCTCAAAGGAATTCTTTGCTTCAGCACGGCGGAAGGGTATGTCAGCACGCACGACGCCGTCTTGATCCTCGAGCAACACAGGGAAGTTCTCGAAGAAGTTGGGGATGCGACGTACTTGCAGATCATTGCCTGCCTTGTCTTTGAATGTGATGTGGCCGAGCCAGCCAGTAGGAAGGCCGTCGCCATTAACCATGGCGCCAACTCGGAACAGACCACCCTTGGCGGGGCTGTTTCCTACGTAGTCGTAGAAGGCAAGTTTCTCTGGGATTGCTTCATAGGCAGCCTGTTGGCTTGCGCCTTCATCCATCGCTGACTGGACACGACGGTTGATTTCTGCTCTATAAAAATTTTGATCCCATTGATAACGGGTAGGGCCAAATAGCTCAACAGGCGTGGCTGCAGAGCCGTACCACATCGTTCCTGAAACTATGAAAGCGATTGCGCATACTGATGCGCAAGCACTGGCTAGAACTGTTTCGATGTTGCCCATGCGTAGGGCTTTGTAAAGCCGTTCCGGTGGGCGATTGAGCATTTGGAAGTGGCCACCAAGGAATCCGAAGATGCCTGCAGCAATGTGGTTCGCCACAATGCCGCCTGGACTGAAGGGGTTAAATCCTGCAGCCCCCCACTCAGGTGAAACTTTCTCCAAGTGACCGGTTAGGCCATAAGGATCAGATACCCACATCCCTGGACCCCATAGTCCGGAGAGATGGAAGGCTCCAAAGGTGAAACAGATGAAGCCAGCGAGGGTGAGGTGAATGCCGAAGATTTTTGGGAAGTCCAGCACTGGTTCATTGGTGCGTGGGTCTTGCCAAAGATCAAGATCCCAGTAGGTCCAATGCCAGATAGCGGCCAGCATCAACAGGCCACTGAAAATGATGTGAGCAGCAGCAACGCCTTCGAAGCTCCAGAGGCCTGGATCAACGCCGGTTTCACCGGTGATACTCCAGCCGCCCCAGCTGCCAGTGATGCCGCAGCGGGCCATGAAGGGCATGACATACATGCCTTGCCGCCACATGGGGTTTAGGACGGGATCCGAAGGATCGAAGACAGCTAGTTCGTAGAGGGCCATGGAGCCGGCCCAGCCGGCTAACAGGGCTGTGTGCATGAGGTGCACGGCCAGAAGTCGGCCGGGGTCGTTGATAACGACTGTGTGCACCCGATACCAGGGCAATCCCATGGGTCAGGTTCTGGGGAACGAAACGAAGCTGCTAATGCAGCCAGACCCGCAGATCGTAAGACGTGATCATTAAGTGTGGAGAAGGTTGTCGCTAGCTGCAACGTGAATTGATACGGGAGCGGCTCTTTTGGACACGCTGTGGCGGTATGTCGAGCTTCCTCTGGCAGGGCTTGGCGTAGACGATGAGCTTGGTTACAAACTGCAATGCCTCGCTTGAGACAAAATGGATTGTCTTTTGCGTTCCGGATCTATGCCCATCATTCGTTTTGTTCGGGAAGACAAGGATGTCGAGTGCAAACCAGGTGAAAATCTCCGGGAGGTGGCCCTAAGGGAGGGAATGCAGCTCTATGGGCTGAAAGGACAGCTGGGGAATTGTGGCGGCTGTGGTCAGTGCATAACTTGTTTCGTGGCGATCGAAGGAGAGACGGCCCCCGGGGCACTTTCGCCTAGAACTGCAGTTGAGGAGGCCAGGCTCAAGCGACGTCCAGATAATTGGCGGCTTGCTTGTCAAACCCTTGTTCAATCGTCGGTGATTGTGCTGACTCGGCCACAGGTAAGTCTTGGTAACAGCAAGGCTCGTCTGGAAGCGGCACGGGCGCAAAACTTGCCTTAAGGGGCAAGCTGCTGGCTCGATTCAGAGCTCCCAGAAGACGAGAAATCAGCGGCTTTTATGCCGCTTTTGCTGCTACGCCCGATGACGAGGCCTTGCCAGATAGCAGTTTCGGTAGCTGGCGGGTGATACCTTCCCTCTGTAACCCTTTGCGGCCATGGAAACAAACAACCTCGGCTTCCTCGCCACCCTTCTGTTCGTTGCGGTTCCGATGTTGTTTCTGATTGGTCTCTATATCCAGACCAACAGCAACAAAGGCTGAGCAACTTCTTGGGGATTTAAAGGCCCCATTAGTTGCCAGCTCAACGGAGCTCTTGTTCCTGGGCAATCAGGACAAGAGCATGTTCATCAACTTTGAGTTGAGCCCTCTCACCTCATCGCCAATAAGCTTGTCGAGGCCCACAAGGCCCTCGATTAAAAGCTTTGTGGCTAATTTGACTTACAATTGCAACTAGGGATGAGCTCGTTCAATTCGCCACATTGAGCACTTCTTTTCGGCTTGCCTGGCCTGATGGTTTTGTTCATTGCTAGAGGGGCTGTTTGGTTTATGGCGGACTGTTCTAAGCAAATCCGCGGTAAATGGAACAGAAGGCTGATTTTGAGCTCTGATAGACCTTGCAGCGTTCTCTCTATTTCGGCGATCTACTCCTTGCTGAGTTGTTAATCGAGAGGTTCAAGAAAAAGATGCTGCAGAAAGGTTTAGAGCAGCATCTGGCCCTAATTCTGGGAGTCTTGAATTGGTGATGGAGAGTCTTAAGGCCCAGCCTTGGAAGCTGTGCAAACGGGTGTTGCCTCAGCACACAGACCACGGTGGGGTGATGTGGCATGGCGCTTATGTGGCATGGCTGGAGGAGGCTCGAGTGGAAGCCTTGGCTCAGGTTGGTTTGCCCTATGAAGTCATCTCCTCTGAAGGCTTTGAGATGCCTGTGGTTCGTCTAGAGATCAACTATCGCCGCGCACTTAATCATGGCGAGAAGGTAGTGCTGGAGAGTTGGTCTTTGCCCCGTCAGGGGGTGCGTTGGCCCTGGCGCACAATCTTTTTGACGGAGGAAGGCGATCGGGTGGCTGAGGCTCAGGTGGATCTTGTGCTGCTTAGCCTCATTGGCTCCGCAAGGCGAGTGCTACGCAAGCCCCCAGAGCCTTTGGCAACAGCGTTGCAGCAGCTCCGGCAGGGCCCTGAACCGCAATTGTGAGATGATTAGTTCAGGTGTACTATTACGGTTGTGGATTGTCGGCATTGGTGGTGGCTCTGGAGTCGTTGCGCAGGGATTGGACCTATCAGGATGGGGCAACTTGAGGCAATAGGTCTTGATTACGAGGCCAGTCTTGAGGAGTTATGGACTTGGCCTGAGCAGAGGCTGCAGAAGGCGCTTCCCTGGCCAGCTCATTTGTTCAAAGCGTTGGAGCTCTATCGCAGTAAGTGGGGAGCATCCCCACAGATCGACTTGCCGGAAGAGGCTTTGTTGCCTATGGATCTGCTTTGGCCGGGAGGATTTCTTGCCTTGAAGCGCCCTCCGCTGGCGCTCTTCTGGCAGGGTCGACAGGAGCTTTTGTCGTGCCTTGGGGCCCGCAAGGCGGTAGCAATTGTGGGTACGCGGCGGGCCTCGAACCATGGGCTGCGGATGGCCAAAGCACTGGGGAGTGCTTTGGCGCAAGCAGGTTGGCCTGTAGTAAGTGGCCTGGCTGAAGGCATCGATGCGGCGGCACATCGCGGTTGCTTGGAGGCCTGCGGTGCTCCTGTGGCTGTGCTTGGAACACCTTTACAGCGTGTATACCCTCAGCAGCACGATGAGCTTCAGGCTTGTGTTGCGACTGATGGTTTGTTGATTACCGAGCAACCCAAACATGCTTCGGTCACTCGTGGTTCTTTCGTTGCTCGCAATCGCCTACTGGCGGCATTTGTGAAGGCTGTGGTGGTTGTTGAGTGCCCAGAGGGAAGTGGCGCTCTGATTACAGCGCGGCGGGCTGTAGAGCAGCACTGTTCACTTTTGGTAGTACCTGGAGATGCGAGGCGCTGGTCGGCCCTCGGCAGCAATGCTTTGTTATTGGATCAGGCCTCACCTTTGTTAAGCCCTGAAGCGCTCATTGATCAGCTTGGTGTGGGGCCCCTGGAGATTCCCTCCCCCATGGTTGCCTGTGATTTGTCTGATCCTCGATCTAGCTCACGAACCGGCCAGCATGGCGATACAGCACTTTTGCAGGCCATTGGCGATGGGGCGTTCTTGGAGGATTTGATTACTTGTCTTGATGTTTCTTCGACGCGATTGATCGAACAATTGCTGCAGCTTGAATTACAGGGGGTGTTGGTAGCCGAGCCTGGGTTGCGTTGGCGTTTGGCTTAGCGTCTTTCTATGGCATTGCTGGAGTTTTCCGCAGCAGAGCTACTGGCTTGGCGTCGCGCGCAGTTGGCGGAAGGAGGCCGTGCAGTCGATCTCGACTGGTTGCTTGATTTGGGCGGAGGTTTGCGTTGGAGCGTTTTGCAGCAGCTACATCTAGATCCACTGCGTTCAGTTGTACTTGAGAGATCCTTGGAGCAGTTGGCAATTATTTGGAAGCAGCATCTAGACAATTCCATTCCTCTTCAGCACTTAGTTGGTTGCTGTCCATGGAGGGATGTTGTCTTGGAGGTCAGTGCAGCGGCATTGATTCCTCGCCAGGAGACTGAACTGTTGCTGGATTTTGCGTTGCCAGGATTGGCCCAGCAGCCTTTCGGTCGCTGGGCCGACTTAGGTACGGGCTCAGGGGCAATTGCTGTGGCATTGGCTCGCGCCTTACCCGATTGGAGAGGTCATGCAGTGGATTGCAGTAGGGAAGCTTTGGCTTTGGCGGAACGGAACTTGCAAAGGTTTGCTCCCCATGCCTCATGGCAGCTGCATCACGGCAGTTGGTGGGAGCCTTTACGGCCTTGGTGGGGTGAGCTCAGCCTCGTATTGACCAATCCTCCCTATATCCCTGATGCCGAATTGGCTCAACTTGAGCCTGTGGTTCGCGACCATGAGCCTCATCTGGCGCTATGCGGTGGTGCCGATGGGCTCGAGGCATGTCGCCATGTCATTGATGGAGCCATGCAGGCTCTCCGGCCTGGGGGTTGGCTTCTCATGGAACATCACCACGATCAGAGCGATGCTGTGCTTGCTCTGATGCGGCAGCAGGGTTTGCAGGAAGTGGCTTACAAGTCTGATTTGTTGGCTATTCGGCGCTTTGCCATCGCTCGGCATCCTGAACACAACTACAAATAATGGAGCTTTTGCCAACGGCTGTTTTTGAAGCCAGTGTCTTGGCATCCAGGTTGAAAGCTGGTTCAGCGGCCTTATTACCTACAGATACCTTGCCCGCCTTGGCGGCTGCTCCAGATCATGCTGCACAGTTGTGGACCCTCAAGCGTAGGCCTAGCGATAAACCTCTGATCCTTATGGGAGCTAGTTCTGATCAGTTACTGGAGCTGACTTCACCACTTGCCTTTGAGGATGCCTGCTTGATGGCCAAGCGTTATTGGCCAGGTGCCCTAACACTTGTGCTGCCGGCTTCGGGAATGGTCGCTGAGGCTCTAAACCCTGGAGCGTTCACGCTTGGGGTTCGCGTACCTGATTGCGGAGTTATTAGGAATCTGCTTGAGCGAAGCGGGCCGTTGGCAACTACTAGTGCCAATTTGACTGGCTTTGCTCCTACATGCTCAGCAGAGAAGGCCGCTGCTTGTTTCCCTGGATTGCCTGTGTTGGGGCCAGTGCCATGGCCAGTTCCTTCTGGTTTGGCCAGCACGGTGTTGGCTTGGCAAGGTGCTGGTTGTTGGCATGTGCTGCGACGTGGAGCTGTGTTGCCAGAGCTTTGAAATGATCTTCAAATCAAGGAATCTTGACGATAAGAAAAACTATCTAAATCAAGGTCAAAGCAGATGCCCATTTCTAGTAGATAGCCTTAGTGAAGCTGAACTTCCCTCACTAGTTTGATTTGAGGATGCCGGTTATTAGTGCTGAGCTGAGTTCGGTAACAGCTAACACTTTTGCTTAATAGCCTCCTAGTCACGAATGCTTGCTCGTGTTATCCAGTTGAGTTCATCTAGTTCGTGCTTGAACGCACCAATATTTTTTTCACAGCTCTTGCGAAGTTCATCTAGTTGAAGGTATCTTTTGCTATCGGTTTCGATGTTATTCATCTGAGCGGTTAGGCTGTAAAAATCTTTCCAGCAATCTTTCAAGACATCACTGAGTTCAAACCCTCTACTGAGCTCAGACCTCGAGAGTTTTGTCAGCTCCACTGATTGCCTTAATATGTAATTGAATTATATGGATGCCAATACTGGGCCGCAACTGTCTTACTTTATATTCGCTCAGGTTTTCAGTTCGCGTGATGTCTATTTGCCGTGTTTTTAAGTGTATCTATATAGTCTTCGCTCCCTGCTTTTTAGAGAGATTTTGACAGCATGATAATGCCATGCGACCCTCTAGCCTTGGCTATGTTATGGTGCGCGTGTACAGAAGCTTTGATAGTAGATTGGCCTAGGGATTGATCCAATTAGCGATTGCTTCTGGATGTAATACTGGCTATTTGCCATTTGCTTTAAGAGCTTTAAGTAAATAGCAAGGTAAAGTCATATGAAGTGGTTGATTTGAGAACTTCTTTCAATCTATCGCTTGAATTGGATAACTCTTTATGCATCTGGTGCTATGGAAATATATATGGATATAGTCAGCGAAAATCCCCTTGCCAGTAAATCTTTAGCCTGGTTGGCTTTCTTGTTCGACTAGGGCGTCAATCCTGCTCAAGCAATAAGTGCTAACTGCAAACCATACGAGTTTCATCCTTAGCGTCTCTTCGTTGTCGAATTCATCTTCCAGGTCAGAGTCTTTATATCCAGTTTCCTCTATTATTTTGTGGATTTCAGCTTCAAAATGTTCATAAAGATAGTCGAGCTCCCAGACTTCCCTAAAGCCATCAAATCCTGCGGAAATGCCTTGATGATTAATCTCTTTTATTTCTTGTGAATCAGTGAAACGATGATCTAGAAACTCTATGAATGTCAATGCTTTACCTCTTGCTTTGCTGAGATCGTAGCAATATTTTTAGTTTCAGGCCAGTCTGAAATTGAGGAAGTATTGATAATGGAAATATTATTATTAAAAATCTTGCGCTTGAATCAGAGCCATTCCCTTTTGGTTGTTAGTTGTTGCATTAGGGATGATAGCCGATGATTAATATCTATTTCTTGTATTTTAGTGTTTAACAATTTACCTGACTGTAGCGCCTTTATTGTGCTTTTGGCCTTGGTCTAATGCTGGGCTTAGCCGAGCAAACTTAAGTGTCGTATTTATTGGTCTACGCTGGAAGCATTATCTTTTTTGGCTTTATTTGGTTCGCCTGTTGTCACACCATTGCTTTGCTTATTTTGCAGCTGATCTAAGTATAGATTCATTATTTGGCTAGGCCTTGCTTTGCTGAATTGATTAATTCCCCTTTGCAGCTGTAAGCCTTGGAATTGCGTTGATTGTTGATTTTCTATTTCCTTAAGCCAACCAAGCTTTGATCTGGCTTGGAAGTTGGCATCTCTTTGAGGGAAGGGTTAAAACCTAGAGGTCGGTTCCAGGCTTTGTTTGGGTACGGCGATAGCAATTTGGCTATTTTGTATCGATGCTCATCTGCTTCCTCCAAAGTGCACACAGTCACCTCTTAATGGCTGTGGGTTCTAAGCAGCAAGCCCTATAGCCCATGTTTTGGTTGATCGGCTTGGTATTGCTTCTTCACGCCAGCTTTCATTGGCTGTTAGAGCCGCTGACTGTGATCAGTACTCCGATATTCGAACTTCGAGGCTTGGGTTGGCTGTTGTTGTTGATTGGAGCTTGGTTGCTTGCTGGTCAGGTCAAAGGTGAAGGCTCAAGTTAATGGCTGAGCAGAAACAGCAGATGCGCTTAGGTCGCTGGATTATTGCCATCGCGTAACGGACTTGTTTCGGAGCAGTTTCTTGTTGGCCAGCTGGCCTGCTCTCAATAATGGATTTGCGATGCCGGCTAGCGGATTTGAACCGATGACCTTCGCTTTACAAAAGCGCTGCTCTACCACTGAGCTAAGCCGGCAATCAAGGAACTTTAACGACCGGGATGGGTACTCGAGCTTGATCGTTGGCAATCACCCACAACGTGAGTTCGAGTCGGCTGCTACAGCCGGTTTTTGCGAGGGCATGACTGATGTGACTCTCTATCGTTCGTGTACTGAGGATCAGTTTCCGGGCAATGGCACGGTTGCTTAAGCCCTCAAGCAACAACGTCACTACTGATTGTTCAGCAGGGCTAAAGAGTTTGATCCCTGCTGAATTCAGCAAGTTAAGGGGGTTAGGTTTGCTTAAGGACTGCATGGCAGCAAGACAAAGGTAATTGCCTTGAGGATTCCCCTTCTCTGGCTTATTCCGTTTCTTCAGCAGGTGGAGCGGACTTTTGTTCTTCAGTAGGTGGAGGGGTCTCTTGTTCTTTAGCAGCCAGTGTGGAGGCTTCTTGTTTTGGAGGTGGTGGGGATGCTTGGCCGTTGCTGAGTTTTTTAGCTTTTGAACGCTTGATCGGCAAGTTGGCGACTAAGGCCGTCATGCGATCTTCTGTTTCCAGGCTGACTTCGCCTTCATCTAGGTCAATTTCAACGTACTTAGCAACTACCTCAAAGATCTCGCGTCGCATTTGATCGAGCAGTTCTGGGCTCAGATCGCTGCGGTCATGGGCAAGCACTAGTTGCAGGCGGTCCCTTGCTGTTTTGGCACTGGCCGGTTGACGGCCCAGCAATTTGTCGAGGATGTCTCGCAGGGTGGTACTCATTTCTTCAGAAGATCTTCGTTTGCATCAAACGCCACATCTTGTCGCGTAGCCCAAGTCCCTCCTTGGCCGGATCGATCAGAGGAATATCCTCCCCTTGTAGTCGACGCGCAATGTTGGAGTATGCCCGAGCTGCGGGAGTCTTGCTGTTGCTAAGGGTGAGCGGTTCGCCGCGGTTAGTGCTCACAATTACCTGTTCATCCTCTAGTACCAAACCAAGTAAGGGCAGGGCGAGGATATCGGTCACGTCGTCTGCAGCCAGCATTTCTTGATTGGCCATCATCTTTGGACGCACCCTGTTGAGAACTAGTTGAATAGGCTTTACTCCATGGGTATTCAGTAAGCCGATCACGCGATCGGCATCGCGTACTGCTGAAACCTCAGGAGTTGTGATCACAATTGCTTCTTTTGCTGCCGCAACTGCATTTTTGAAGCCGTCTTCAATTCCCGCCGGGCAATCAATTAGTACATAGTTGAATTGCTCGGCAAGCATCGTGGCAATGCGCTGCATGTCTTCTGGTTTGAGCCACTCGAGCATGCGGGGGTTGCCGGCAGGCAGCAGGGAGAGGTTTGGCTCCTGCTTGTGTTTGACCAGGGCCTGATCAAGTCTGCAGTTCTCCGCCAGTACTTCCTGGGCGGTGTAGACGATTCGATTCTCCAGACCAAGCAATAGGTCAAGGTTTCGCAGGCCAAAATCGGCATCCAACACAACTGTGTTGACCCCAAGCCTGGCAAGAGCGATGCCCAAGTTGGCGGTGAGGGTGGTTTTGCCGACGCCTCCTTTTCCGGAGCAGATCAGAATGGTGCGTGTCGTTGGCGCCACGGGCCATTAAAAAGTTCTTTAAGCCTAATTGGCTTAGTCAATAGGCCCAAAAGAAATGGGCCAAGGTTTGCAATGGAACAAATTGGCTGCGCTGATCGTGGTTTTACCCAGAGGCTTAACCATCAAGTGCATCTAGTACTTAATGGTGATCAATCAACTGTTGAATGTTTTGGCTCTGGCAGGTTCGATCATGATTGTTCCGCCCTCAATGCGAGCTTCTTCTGCCAATCCAGGTTGGGGTTGATCTTCAGGGCCACGGGCTACGGCATCGGCAATGCGCAGTTGGAGTGGCCTGAGTTGTAGGGCTACGATTTTTGCTTGGGTATCGCCGTCTTGTCCAGCGTGAGCAACGCCTCGTAGCCGGCCCCACACCATCACATCGCCTCCAGCGGAAATGCGTGCGCCGGGGTTTACATCCCCAAGCAACAGCACATCGCCTTCTGCGCTCAGATGGTCTCCTGAGCGCAGGGTGCCCTCATGAAATAGCAGTCTGGGGGGCGTATTTGGATTGGGTTGTGTATCGGTGGAGGTCACTTTGGTGTGGCTTCCCTGTTGAGGTTCTAGATAACTTTGATAACCCAGAGCAGCAGCGCTGACAATGGTTTCTCGAAAGTTGGCGTGAATTCTGGTTAGCGTCACTCCAGTTTTTTCCAGCAATTCGCTTAGCTGCTGCAGGTCTCGGCAGCCAAGTCGCCAGTCGCGGCAATCGAGTTCAGTAGGTCTTGGCTCAAGTTGATTGAGCTTGGCCGGCAGTGAATCCCACCAATGAGCTTCTCGGCACCAGGGGAGTGTGAGGCGTTGTATTTCATCGCTTACCTCCATCGCCAGTTCCCTTGTTAGATCAGGCCTTCAGATCAGGACGTTAGATCAGTCTGTGTTTTGCTTGGTGAGCTCAACTTGGAGCTCTTCATGGATCTCCCGTGGATGAATCAACCATGATGAGTCGGCTGGAGTAATCAAGCTTGCTATCAGTGGGGACGCCTGCTCGAGGGCGCGTAATTGTTTCCCATCCCAAAGGCGTAACCCCCCTCTATAGGGGTGGTAACCGTGGTGTTGTTGATGACGTAATCCACAGCAGAGTGAGGGATCTAATCCTTGGCGCTCGGCTAATTGCCTAGCCAGCGTTAGGGTTTTTAGCTGGTTACTGCGGCTGAGGTGCTCTACCGCCAGGGCTTTAAGTAGATGTCGATTAAGGAAGCGATTGCAGAGTTGAGCGAGAGGCTCAGGCCCTTCTTCTTGCCAACGCAGCAGGTGATAGCCGGTGCGCAGATCATCATTGGCAAGAAATGTTTCGAGATTTAGTTCATCGATATTCCATAGCCAGGTGGCCATGGTTTTGTCGGCCCAAACATCGGCAGCTCCGAGTTGGCGGGCAGTAACTACCACTTGCTCAAGTAGCCAGTTGCAAACAACATTGAGACGGTGGTTGTAGACACTGCGGTACATCAGGTTGCGTATGACCAGGTAGTGCTCAACTGCCATTAGGCCTTTTGGATGAATAGCAATGTCTCCATCAGGTGCCAGGGTGAGAGCAGAGAGGATCCTCTCGAGATCTAGCTGGCCATATCGGGTACCTGTGCTGTGGCTGTCGCGCAGCAGATAATCGAGTCGGTCGCAGTCGAGTTGGCTGCTGACTAGAGCCTTGATTGCTCCTCGAGGCGTGCGGCCCCGCTCAAGAAGTTCTGCTACCTCATCAGCTGTGCCCGCTGCGTAGGCCTCAAGGGGGTTTCTGATGCTGGGATGTTCTCTCACCACCCGTGCCGACCAGCTTTCGTGGACTAGGCCGAACATCTCTTCGCCGGTATGGCTAAGGGGGGTATGTCCGAGGTCATGAAGTAGGGCAGCCCCATAGAGCAGGCCACGATGTTTTTCTAGGTCTGCATCGAACTGCAGCAACCTTTCCAGGGCCAGGCGCGCTATATGGAACACCCCGAGGGAATGGGTGAAGCGACTGGACTCAGCGCCGTGAAAGGTAAGGAAGGCTGGGCCAAGTTGACGGATGCGGCGCAGACGCTGAAATGGTTCCGCATCGATCAACTTCATCACCATTGCCTCTGCTGCATCGCTGGAGTTGAGGGAGACACCGCGATGGAGAGGATCTTGATATGTGCGCAGGCTCATAGATCATCAAGATTCGGCTCAATTGCTAGTTGAACCGCTTCAGCAGTATCTAGTTGGGCTTCTTTATCGGCCTCTTCAGCACTAACTAATTGGGCCTTCAGATCACGGTCTAGCTGTGCATCCATCCAGAGCTCAGCATCATGTAGCCAACGGTCTTCTTCACTGCCAGGGTCGAGTGGTTCCGGAGCATCCAGAGTTCGATCCGGCTCGATGCCTTGGTTTTGAATGTCTTGGCCGTTTGGGGTCAGGTATCCGGCCACAGTTACGGCCAGACCACTTCCGTCGCTCAGGTTGGTAAGCGTTTGGATTAGACCTTTGCCAAACGTGCGGCTGCCAAGCAGTTGGGAGCGATCGTTGTCTTGCAGAGCTCCGGCCAGGATTTCACTTGCGCTGGCAGTACCTCCGTTCACCAGAGTCACTATTGGACCGTCATAAAGGGTTTCAACGGCAGAAGGGATTGCTTCGTTAATGCCCTCTCGGTTGCGTGTCTCGACGATTGGAGCGCCGCTCAGGAAGTCATCGGCTACGGCTAGGCCAGAGCTCACTAAGCCGCCGGAGTTATTTCGCAGATCCAGAACAAGACCTTCAATCCCTTTCTCTGAAAGCTCTTGCAGTGCTTCTTTGACCTGTTCGGGCACTCCTTCGCTGAACTGGGTTATGCGCAAGTAGCCCAGGGTGTGTGTAGTACTTCTTAGCCGGCGGGTACGAACTGGTCTGAGGTCTACGCTGCGCCGCTCCAAGGTGACTTCTTCACTGGAACCGTTAGGGGGTTGCAGCATGACTACGACTTGCGTTCCGACTTCGCCCCTAAGCCTTGCCGCTGTGGCTTCGAGCCCAAGGCCCTTGGGTGACTCGCCATCCACGCTTATTAAGGCTGTGCCGCTGATTACGCCTGCATCGGCGGCGGGGGATCCTTCAAGGGGGGAAATAACAACTATCTCCCCATCCTCAGCTCGGGCACCAAGCTGTAGGCCAACGCCGTTGATCTCGCTGCCGAGATTGGTCGCCTTTATGGCGTTGTAATCCTGTGGCCTTAAAAGTCTCGTATAGGGATCTTCAAGCGGCAGCAGCATCGCCTCAATGGCCGCATAGGCCTCGTCACTGCTGTTAATCGGTTTCGCTAAAGCCTGTTCTCGCAGTCTTCGCCAGTGCACTTGATCGAATTTGGCTGGGTCCAGATAGGCCTGGTTGACGAGGCGCCAGCTTTCAACAACTAGTTGTTGGGCGTCACTTAACGCAATGGCTGGTGGCGCCATCAATAGGGCGCATAGCCCAAGGCTAAGCAGCGCAACTAATAGTCTTCCCAGTGGATGTGACCGGTAATTAGTAGTCAGCAACATTAGCTTCATCCCTGGTGCTGTCCCTGGAGGACGTTAAGTAGACTCTCGCAATCCGGACCCTCATTTGCATGGCGAACTCCTCACCTGTCTACGACTGGTTTCAGGAACGTCTTGAGATTCAGGCTATAGCTGATGATGTCAGCTCCAAGTACGTCCCCCCCCACGTCAATATTTTCTATTGCTTAGGCGGGATCACGCTGGTGTGCTTCCTGATTCAATTCGCGACTGGTTTCGCGATGACCTTTTACTACAAGCCCACAGTTGCTGAGGCTTATAGCTCTGTCTCATACCTCATGACTGATGTCAGCTTCGGCTGGCTGATTCGCTCTGTGCATCGCTGGAGCGCCTCGATGATGGTGCTGATGCTGATCTTGCACGTTTTTCGTGTTTACCTCACTGGAGGCTTTAAGCGTCCTCGAGAGCTGACATGGGTCACCGGGGTGATCATGGCAGTGATCACTGTTTCTTTTGGTGTCACCGGTTATTCACTTCCTTGGGATCAAGTTGGTTACTGGGCTGTGAAGATCGTTTCCGGAGTGCCGGCGGCGATTCCTGTGATGGGTGATTTCATGGTCGAATTGCTTCGTGGTGGAGAGAGCGTTGGTCAGTCCACCCTGACTCGCTTTTACAGCCTTCACACTTTTGTGCTGCCTTGGTTGCTCGCCGTATTCATGCTGATGCACTTCCTGATGATCAGGAAGCAAGGCATCTCAGGTCCGTTGTAAGCAACACCGCAGATAGATCTGCTACTTCATGCGTCGTTAAATCTGAGTTCGACGCTTCTTTTATTACGCTCGTCATTCGGCCTCACCTCCCATGCACATTTTTAAGAAGCCTGACTTCTCTGATCCCAATCTGAGGGCCAAATTGGCCAAGGGCATGGGGCATAACTATTACGGTGAGCCTGCCTGGCCGAATGATCTCCTTTACATCTTCCCAGTGGTAATTCTGGGCACTATTGCTTGCTTGGTAGGCCTTGCGGTGCTTGATCCCGCCATGTTGGGCGATAAAGCAGATCCTTTCGCTACTCCCTTAGAGATCCTTCCTGAGTGGTATCTCTATCCTGTTTTCCAGATTCTTCGTGTAGTTCCTAACAAGCTGCTTGGCATTGCATTGCAGACCCTTGTTCCTCTTGGGTTGATGTTGATTCCATTCATCGAAAACGTTAATAAGTATCAGAATCCATTCCGTAGGCCAGTGGCTATGGCGTTTTTTCTATTCGGAACGGTGATGACTATTTACCTCGGCATTGGCGCTTGTCTTCCCATCGACAAGTCACTGACTCTGGGCTTGTTTTGAATTTTTTGTAAAAGTCTATTTTCGCAATCAGCCCGGCTTCAAGCCGGGCTTTTTGTTGGCTATTCCTGATGATTTGGCAAAAGTTCATCGAGATCAAGCCACAACACGTCGTCGGGACAGACGCGTAGCAGGTGATGGAGAAGTAAAAAACCCACCATGGTCCAGGTTTGGTACGTTCTCGATTGCTGACCTACCCACGTCCCCGTTGGTCCATCGAAGTATTCAGCCCACTTTTGACGTGGTAGCTGGTTTAGTTGGCTCCAGTAGCACTCCTCTAGCAGGGCACGCATTTCGCCCATCAGCAGTACATCTGCATGGGGATGTCGCCGTTCGTGCAGCAGGATTGAGGCTCCGAAGAACCAGAGCAGGCTGGGCCAGTGACCGCCGTTGTGATAGCTCCATGGCCAGTTTTTTGGGTCTGAACCTGTCTTGTTCTGCCATTCAGCACCATCCATTGGCGGATGGCAGATGCGCATAGGCATCTGAGCCATCAGATGGTGTCGGTTGTGGAGCACCAGTCGGAATAGAGCACGTTGCTGGGGGGCAGTGAGCACTCCAAATAGGCAGGCCAGAGAGTTCCCGAGGCTGTAAAAACGGAAATCAGGTCGTCCGGTGCGGATATTGCCGATCAGATAGCCGCCACGGTTTTCAAGCCAGTCTTGAAGCCAGTCTGGAACAACCTGTGGTTGCACATTGAACTCGTTGTGGTGCTGGTTATCGCCGTATTGCTCTGTGGGTCTGCGCCGCAGCACCTGCATCGTCTTACTTGTTACCCAGTAGTGCTTAAGCAGAAATTGGCGTAGATCATGCACCCACTGGCGGGTGAGCAGTAGGCGTTGGTCGAGCAGTCGGCTGACACTGTTTTTGCGGCTTAGCTCCATCAGCTCGATGCAGCTGCGCAGGCTTGCATAGAGCAATACCTCCACTTCAAGTGGTGCGCCCCAAACATCCATGGGCCGGTCAATCATGAAGGAGCAGTCCTGCACAAATAGAACTGGGGTGCCTTCGAAGGTTGGATGAAGGACCAAGTCGAGCATCAGTT
The DNA here is from genome assembly GCA_030741055.1 of Prochlorococcaceae cyanobacterium ETNP18_MAG_14. Classification (GTDB taxonomy): domain Bacteria; phylum Cyanobacteriota; class Cyanobacteriia; order PCC-6307; family Cyanobiaceae; genus Prochlorococcus. The sequence continues at coordinate 23,481 of JASLWC010000018.1, forward strand.
GCACGCCGCGTTGAACCTTTTGGCTGGTAGCGAAGCTGTGATCGCCGCTGCGCTTTACATACAACCAGCACAAAATTGGCCACCAAAGGCTTGCATCCACTGATGTGATCCGGCCGATGGAGCGCTGTCCGTAGTCGGCGATGAGTTCGCCTTGCTCCTCCACGAAGCTGGTAGGGAACACCCCACGGGTCTGATAGGTGGTGCTTTGTAAATCCAGGCAAACACTGAGGAATTGCTTCACCACGTCGTAACGCTTTTGGGTGAGCAGGTAGATCATCACCGGCGCGTTATCGCGCAGGAAGATCTCCTCGTAGTTGAGAGGTTTGTTGTGGGGTTGATGCTCTAGAGCCGCCACACTGCCTGCCACAGTGCCGCCTATTTCGATCAGCGTGCGTTCGAAATGCTCCTTAACCCGTTGCACCACCTGATCTTCATTGGAGTTGGGACGTACCCTCTGGTTCTGTTGGTTGAAACGTCCTGCCATGGATTGATTTGCGATCCCTTTTGGCAAACGCTAGTGATGGCAGCCAATAAGAACAGTGGAAGCAACTATGGAGATGCGCAGAGTTTTTGAAACATTGCTCAAGGGGGGGTAAATGAGCTATGTTTTTGGACTGCGCGAGGGGCTGAGCCCTGTAGCGCAACCCACGTGGTTCCAAGAGCGAAAGCTTGAGGTGTCAGTGGGTACTTACAAGAGCAGAGGAGCAATCCACTGGTGTTGTAGGTTTCATAAGCGGTCGCAAGATCGCAGCGCCTGACACTCCTTTAAGAGGGA